>JACQWT010000053.1:0-20595 GCA_016209145.1 Deltaproteobacteria bacterium
GCCCCGCCGCCGCCAGCGCCGTGCCCGTGCGCGAGCTGGTCCGCAACCTGCTCGCTCGCCTCGAGACCGCCCAGCGCTGACGCCTCGCCCGCCGGCCCACGCCTGTCGTCCCCGGGCCGTCGCCCGGGAAGCAGAGGAAGAAGCGGCCCGAAGCAGACGCCGGAAGAAGCTCCACCTCATCTACCGAGCGGAACGAAGAACACGATCCCGAACACCACCCCGTGGGCCGATCGGCACGTGGTCAACTTCTGACGAGTAGAAGCGGTCAACTCCTGCCGAGCGTCAGGGACCCTGCGGCCGCTGCTCCACGAGCCGCTCGCGCTCCGGCTCACCCCGCACGTTCTCCATCACGTCGCCCATCTCGATGCTGCCTCCCCGCGACGGCGCTCGTCACCCGTCGCCCTTGGACGACGCGCCGGCCGCCGGCCGGCCGGCAAGCCGCGCCGTCGCCCGCCGTGCGTTCAGCAGCCGCCGCGCATCAACCGGCGGTTCGGCGGCACACGCTGATGACGAGGTGGGCCTCCGGGGCCGTGCCACCGAGCCAGATCTTGAGCCGCGTGGCGCCCAGGCCCGAGGTCTGGGTGAACGACCCGGACTGGGTCTTGTTGGTCCCACTGATGTCGGCGGCGGAAATGACGTAGGTGCCGCCGGCAATCCAGTTGCTCTGGTCGTTGGACGACTCCGTCGCCACGGAAAGCGTCGGGCTCGTGCCGCCCACGCTTCGGACGACCGTTTGCACCGAGACATACTCGCACTGGCCCAGGAGGTCGTTGTGCTGCGGTGCGGTGTACACGGCGGTAGTGCCGTAAATCCTGTCGTCATATACGGTTGTCACGTGCTGTCGCATAGGCATCTTCTCCTTGTGTGCCGCGTGTCCTGGAGGCCGCTTGCCGCGCACGGCGACGTCGGCGCGCCGTCCGCCTCCTCCCACCACGCGCCTGACGCATCAAACCTCCCCGGGAGCCGCATAGGCATTAAGCGGGCAATCAGCCGGCGGCCGAGGCGCCGCGCCGGCCGAGCGCGCCCGCAGCGCCGGGCCCGAGCGTACTCCTGTACGTGAGGGCCCGGCGCGAGGACGTAAGCCGGCCCGCGCGGATGGATCGGCAAGGAAAATCGACACGGTCAAAGTAGGTAGGCCCATGTGGGGGGGGGGGCCTACCAATACCCACATGGCCGGCCCATGTCCGGCTCGGCCGTTGACGGGCCGCGGCGGCGGGCGTAGCCGTTGCCGCGCCAGGGGAAGTAGATGCCGCCCGTCGAGAAGCCCATCGAACTGGTTGGCTCCAAGGCGAGCGCAACGGTGCTGGCTCTCTTCGACAGCGGGGCGAGTGTCTCGTGCATCGATCGCGCGCTCGCCGAGCGTCTTGGCACGCCGGTCGCGCTGCCGCGGCCCCGCCGGTTTGGCACGGCTGAGCGAGGCCGGGAGCTGGTCGTTGACGAGGGCGTGCACCTTGACTTCCGCTTCAAGGGCCTGGATCTGTTTGCCGACTTCTTCGTGGTGGCCGCGCTGGCCGAGCAGGTGATCGTCGGCGCCCAGACGCTCCATGCCTGGCGGATGAAGCTCGACTTCGAGCACGACGATGTGCTTGTCGACCCCCGCGTGGCGCGCCTGCGGCTCGTCGGCTTGCAGGGCGCGTAGGGCGGGTAGGGGGCGGCTGGCAGGACGTCTGGATGCAGGCGTCCTGACGCACCGCCTCCGTGCGTCGTTGCCGGGCCGGCGAGGTCCGTTCTCGCCGCGGTGCCTACAGCAGCCCCAGCTCCAACAGCGAGGCATACTGCCCCGCGGCGGTCACGATGATGTGATCGAGCAGGGGACAGCCGACGACCTCGGCGGCGCGGGCAACTTTGCGGGTCATGGCCACGTCCTCGGGCGAAGGAGTCACCTCGCCGCTCGGGTGGTTGTGGCCGAGCACGAAGCCCGAGGCCGCATCGGCGAGCGCGGCGCGCAGGATCTCGCGCGCGCCGACGGCGCAGCCGTGCTGGCCGCCGCGCGCGACGCAGCGCATCCCACGCAGCCGGGAGCGTCCGTCGAGCGAGAGCACCCACATCTGCTCGTGATCGAGGGCGCCGATCCGCGCGCCGAGGAAGGCCGCCACCTGGGCCGGCATGGCGAGGCTCGGCAGTGGCTGCGCCGCGCGCTCGCGCAGCCGCCGCCCCATCTCTGCGCATGCCGCCAGCCGCAGCGCCCGCGCGGGACTGACCCCGCCGAGCTCACACAGGGCCGCCGGTCCGATCCGCCCTATCCCCTCCAGCCCCCCCGCACGATCGAGCAGGTGCTCGGCGAGTCGCAACGCGGCGGACCGGCCGCGCCCGGCGCTGCCGACCAGGGCGGCGACGAGCTCGGCGTCGTCAATCGCGCCGAGCCCATCGCCCCCGCCGCCGCCCTGGCCGCACGCCCACGCTCGCGCCTGCACGCACATGCTGGCCCGTGGTGCAACGGTCGGGCCAAGGCCCAACCCCGCGATCTCCCATGGTCACGAAGTGGCGCACGCTGGCGGCGCGCTAGCGCCCGCCACCCGGCCGGGGCTCTACGGCTCGACGCGCGCGCCGTCGGGCAGAAGCTGCTCGAAGTCCTCGCGCGCGGCCCGCACCGCGGCCGCGTCGGCCGAGTCGAAGGTGACCTTCGTGCGGTAGCGGCTGCGGCCCCACTGCGGATAGGAGCCGATCTGCACGGCCGGATGGCCGGCCACGACGCGGTCGAGCAAGGGCTTGAGCCTCCCCTCGTCGAGCGTGGTGCACGTGGCCTCGGAGACAAAGGCCGCGTCCCCGGCAAGCTCGGCGGCAAGCAGCGTCATCCGTGACGCGAAGATCTGCGGGACTCCGGGCAGGATCCAGACGTTGCGCAGCACCATGGCGGGCCACGGCTGCTCGGCGCTCGCCACCAGGCGCGCCCCCTCGGGCACGCGGGCCATGTGCAGGTGGCCCTCCACGAGTCGGTCCTTGAAGTAGGCGCGCAGCAGGCTCTCCATCTCGGGCGAGCGCACGAGCGCGACCTCGAAGGCGTCGGCCACGGCCTCGGTGGTCACGTCGTCGTGCGTCGGGCCGACCCCGCCGCTCGTGACGAGAAGATCGTAGCTCCGGGCGAGAAGCCTCACCTCTGCGGCGATCGCGGCGCGCTCGTCGCGCGTCATCACCACTCGGTCCAGGCGGATGCCGAGCTCGCACAGCGTCCGGGCGAGCACCAGCAGGTTGGCCTCGGCGACCTTGCCGCTGAGCAGCTCGTTGCCGATGATGAGCGCCGCTGCGGTTCGCACCCCTACCCCCGCCGTCCTGCTGCGTCCGCCGTCACCGTCACAAGTCGATCTCCCGCGTCTGCGGGCGGCCCTGCTCGTCCAGCCCGAGCAGCTCCTCGACGCGCTGCTCCGCCTGCTCCAGGCGCGCCTGCGCGGCCCGCGCCACGCGGATCCCTTCCTCGAACAGCTCCAGCGAGCGCTCCAGCGGCAGCTCGCCGCGCTCGAGCTCGTGCACGATGGCTGCGAGCCGCTGGGCGGACGCCTCGAACGAGGCGGCGCTCACGCCCTCACCCCCCGCCGCCGGCGCGCCGCTCGCCTCCGCCCCCTCGGCCGCGGCAGGGACAACCTTGCTCGGTGCCTCCTTCTGGCCCATGCCCAAGGGTTGCGCTACTCGGGCGCGGGCGCAAGCTGCAGTGTTGGCCGCTCGCCCGGCTCGATGCCCCCGACCAGCAGCTCGCCGTCCGGATCGGCCACCACCGGCAGGCACAGCCCGTCGGCGCGCACGAGCCGCCCGAAGGCCGGCGCCGCCCGGCCCGCCTGACCGGCACCCGGCTTCCCGCCTGCCTGCTCGCTCGGCCGCAGCGCGATCCAGGCCACGTGCGAGCCGGCCGGCACGCGCCGGCGTGGCACAGAGCGCCCGACAAGCGCCGCGCGTGCCACGGCACGCACCTGCGCGTCCGGATCGAGCGCGGCGGCGAGCTGTAGGGGCGGCCGGCCGAAGCGCTCGCCCCTGCCTACTTGGCGCTCGCCGAGGGCGCGCACGAGCGCCCGCCGTACCAGCGGCTCGGGCTCGAAGCGGTATGCGTCGGCAAGCAGTGATGCAGCATCCGGCTGCTCGCTCGTGCCAAGCCCCATGGCCACGTGAGCGCGCACCAGCGGATCGGTGCCGGCGAGCAGCGCCCGCAGGCGCGGGCGAAACGGCGCAGGGTCCCGCGCCGCGAGCTCGCGCGCGGCGAGCGGCGCGGCCGGCCCGCCCAGCTCCGCCCAGCGCGCGAGAAGCGAGCTGGGCAGCGCGTCCCCGGTGGCGAGCAGGCTGGCCAGGCCGGCCACCTCGGCCACAGTGGCATCCTCGGCCGGCTCGGCATCACCCGCCGGCTCGCCCAACAGCCCCGCCACGCTCTGTATCTCGGCAGGGCCGAGGGCAAGGGCCGCGCGCGCGGCGGCGAAGCGAACCTCGGGATGAGCCGAGCCGACGAGCTCGCGGACCTGTCGCACGCCGAGCGCGGCCAGGCCGAAGGCGCCGACGGCGCGGTCGGCCGGCGCCGCGGAGCCGAGCGCCGCCTCCAGGGCCGCCTCGATCCCTGCCACGCGCTCGGCGCGCTCCAGCGCGCGCACGACGCCGGCGCGCAGCAGGGTGCGGCGCGCTGTGCCGGCAGCCCGGCCGAGCGCCAGGCCAAGCGCCAGGCCCGCGGCGGCGTCGGCCGAGGTGGCAAGAGCCAGGGCAGCCTGGCGGGAGAGCGCCTCGTCCGCCAGGAGCCGCGCCAGCGCGGCCACGGCCGGCTCGCCACCCGCCCGGCCGAGCGCCACGACGGCAAGCGTGCGCTGCTCTTGCGCGCTCGCCGCGCTCGCGATCTGGGCGAGGAGCAGCCCCAGCGCGGGCGAAGGGGCGATCGCGGCGAGATGCAGGCCAGCCTCTCGCGTGCCCGTGGCGCGCAGCAAGGCGGCCGTCGCCGCCGTAGCCTCGGGCGCGCCAAGCAGCGCCAGCGCCTCGGCCGCGGCGCGCACGAGCGCCGGCCGGCGCGAGCCGAGCCAGGCGCGCACGGCGGGCGCGATCGACCCGTCCCCGAGCCGCGCCAGCGCGACGGCCGCCGCGCCGCGCACGCGCTCGTCCTCGCGCCCGAGCTCGCGGCGCAGCATGCCTAGCGCCCGTACGTCGCCGATCTCGCCCAGCAGTGCGGAAAGGGCTGGCGACAGGGGCCGGCCAGAACGGGCCGAGCCGGGCGGCCCCGAGAACGCGGCGACCTGCGCGGGCGGGTAGGCGAGCAGGGCCAGGCGCGCCGGCTCGGCGGCCCGGCCGCCGCCGGCGAGCGCGCCCACGAGCGCGGTCACGGCCTGCTCCTCGCCGCCGCGCGCGAGGGCCATGGCGGCGGTGGCGCGCGCCAGAGCCTCCACGGGGCTCTCGGGCTCGCCGCCCGCATCGGCGCCGAGCACCTCTACCAGGATCTGCACGACCGGCCCCTGCCGCGCGTACGGCGCGAGCGCCCGGACGGCCGCGAGCCTCGTGCGCGGATCGGTGCGCACGGCGCTCCCCGCGGCCATCGCCGTCACGAGAGCCTCGGCCGCCTCGGGCGTACCCGCGGCGCCGAGCCGGGCGATGCCGCGAGCGCGCTCCTCGAAGCGGCCGGCGGCGAGCAGCCCGAGGCCCCGGCGCACGTCGAGCCGCTCGCGTAGCGAGGGCTGGCGGGACGACGACTCGCCTGACTCCTCCTCCGGGTCGGACAGGTGCCCCAGCGTGATCGGGAGTCGCCCGGAGCGGCCGGGTGGCACCGGCCCGGGCTGCGCCCATGCCGCCGGGGCGCCGCCCAGCGCGGCGAGCGCCAGGGCTGCGGCGAGCGCCGCAGGCGCGGCGCAGTGATGGTGGCGGCAGGTCCGGACCACGGGAGGGGAGTATCGGCCATCGGGCGGTCGCTGTCACGGGGGGCGCCGCCGCCGCCGAGACCCACGGCGAGGTCATGGTCCAGGCTCATGGTGAAGGTCGTGGTCGTGGTGAAGGTGGGTGAGCTGCCCGGCGGGCGAACGGCATGCCAGCAGAGCTGTCACGCCGTTCGCGTCGCCTCGCTCTTTGGGCTCGGGGCAACTGCTCTCGGGGCAGGACCCGGGTGGCGTCATCGTTGCCCCCTTCTCGGGCGAAGGAGGCAACGATGACGCCGCAACCCAGTTCCAGTTCGTCCCAGCACACGCCCGGGCCGGTCCCGGGATCGCTCCCGGGACCGCTCCCGAGTCCGCTCCCGAGTCCGCTCCCGAGTCCGCTCCCGAGTCCGTCCGAGCGCTACTTCCCGCACGAGAAGCTCCAGGCGTACCAGCTTTCGCGGGCCCTGCTCGGCCGCGTGGCCGAGCGCCGCGGCAAGCTTCGGGGGCTGCCGGGCCAGGCGGGCCCGCAGCTCGAACGCGCCCTGGTGGGCGCGCACACCAACCTTTGCGCCGCGGCAGCCAGCCCAGGGGCCGACGCCAAGCGGCAGTTCCGGATCGCGCTCAGCGAGGCAGCCGAGGCAGGCGGCTGCCTGGACCCGGCGCTCCTGTTTGGGGCGCTCGGGCAGGCCGAGCACGACGAGTGGCGGGAGCTGCTGCTCCGGCTCTGCGCGTGCCTGCGCGGGCTGGCGCGATAGGCGGGCGGCGGGGCGACGGCGGCTGCCGACCACCGTCGCCGCCCGCCAGCCCCCGGGCGCGGCCCCCCGTGCCGGTCGGTGATGCCGCCACGCTGGCGCACGTCCAAGCCGGCCGCTCTGGCTCGCCCCCGGGAGCGCCGATCAAGCCTGCGCGCTGCCGCGGGCGCACGCAGCATTGTGGCGGGGACGAGGTGGCACATGGCCGGGACCTTGCCAGCAGGGTCGGACTTGTGGCCGGCCCCGGCGGCCATAAGTCGGGACCTTGCCAGCAGTCGGACTTGTGGCGGGGTGCAGGCGCAACGCGACGGAGGGACGAAAGTGAGAGCCAGCCCAGTCACGCGGCCGCGCGTCGCTCCCAGAAGTCCTCGAAGCGACGGCTGAGCAGGCAGCAACGCAGAGCGATGATGGCGTTGGCCCCGGCGACGGACCAGAACATGCCGCCCTCCTTCAGACGCAGGCCGATGGCCCGCTTGCAGCCGGACTCGACGACGGCGGTGGAGGTGCACAGTCCGGTGGCGTGGAGCTCGCCATAGCGCATGCGGTCGCGGTTCCTACGGATGTACTCGCTGCAAGCCCGCGCCCCTTCGCAGCACGAGTGGACCGCGAGTGCGGCCAGGACGTCGCCGACCTTCCCGGCCTTGCGTTCGGTGCAGCGCTGGTGCGTCCACTCCTTGTGGAGGTCGCCTTCGGGGCCGTAGATCGCCTTGGCCGCCGCGGAGAGATGCTCGTTGGCGTGGAAGCGGTCGACGATCTGGACGGCGTCAGGGAACTGCTCGCCGGCGATGTTCCAGATCCACTCGGCGCCGTCGCCGAGGACGACGCGGCGCGGTGCCTCCGCGAAGCGGCGGCGAGCGGCCTCACGGACGACGCGCCGGGCGAGCTCGGAGGGCTCCTCGTCGGTGTCGCGCGAGGCGGCGCTCTCGATGGCGGCCGAGTAGGTGATGGAGCCGTCGTCGCGCACCGGCACGCCCTCCTTGTCGCGCCCCTCCGCGCTCCAGACGGTGACCAGCTTCACCTCGCGGGTTTTCGACGATCCGTCTTCCTGCTTGCCGGCCCGACCCTCCAACGCGCGCTTGTGCATGGGAATGCCGGTGCCGTCCATGCCGAGACTGAGCGTCGGAGGCAGTGGCTCCTCGGTGTCGGGCTCGACGACGCGGCGCTCGTCTTCGGCGATTTCGCGGCCGAGCCGCTCGGCCTCGCGCTCGACCTGCTTGGTCGGGACGTCGACGCCGGCGAGGTCGTGCAGGAGCCCGTGACCCTCCTCGAAGCTCACGCGGGCGCCCACGATGCCGATCATCCGCAGCGCGTGCGGCGAGAACGATCCGCCTTCGAGGCCGAGCGCCCGATCGCGTGGACAGAACCCCGCCTCGCACCGGTCGCAGTGGAAGTAGGCGCGCTCCAGCTTCAGGTCCCCGAGCGCGGTCGTGAACGTCTTCGGGCGGCGTCCGGCGTAGCGGGCCGGCGCTCCGCAGGGACAGGGCAGCGCGGGTCCCGAGTGGTCGGAGTGATCCGCGTTGAAGCGGCGGGCGACGGCGAGGCATGCGATGCGCAGCGCCTCCCGCCGCGCGGCGACCTCGATCGCCTCGAAGTCCCACTGCTCGACGGGTGCGCCTACGAGCGAGTCGATCTTCGCGACGATTTCGGCCGCGAGGGCTTCTTTGAGCCTCCCTTTTTCGCCGCCTCTTCCGAGGCAGCGTCGGGCGCTTCGATCTCGGCATCCGCCCATCGCTCGCAGGCGTCCCACGTGGCTTCGACCAGCCTGCGGAACTGCCGGCCCGCCTCGACCTGCTGGCGCAACACGCCAGCCTGGGCCGACGGCACCGAACGTGAGCGACTCTGCCCCGCGACCGTGCGCACGACGCTGGTGTACGGCCCGTGGCGGCACTCGGGATCGTCCGCGCAGGCGCAACCCGCCTTGTTGCACTTCAGGTAGCGGACCGAAAGGGAGCCCCGGCGCATGGGCTTGAGGTCAGCCAGGGAGCGGGCAGCATCTCGGACAGCGGCGGGGACGTTGGCGGAGTCGGGCATAGGGCCTCCTTTCGAGTGTTATACTCGAAAGCCGGCCACGCCGCAACAACGAAGCCTGCGCGCCACCACTCTGGTGACGTGCGCCCGCATCGGTTTCACGCTTGGATTGCGGGCGCAGCCCGCGCTATGGTCCTGCCCCCTCGGCCGCACCGCGGCGCGGGCCCATGCTCGGATGAAGCTCGGACAAGCCATCGAGACGGCATTGTGCCTGTCGGCGCAGGTTGCCTGGCCGCTCCTGCGCGTGGGGGACGCGCTCGCGCCTCCGGCCGGGCCGTTCCATCCGCGCTTCTCGGACCAGCCCATCCCGCGCGGCGAGGGGCGCACGAGCCCCCCGCTCGGCTGGCCGCGCGAGACCGACAGCCTGTGCCCCGAGTGCGTCAGGCGCGCGCGGGCGCGCATTTGCTGCGGCGAGGCCGATCTGCGCCACCTGACCGAGGACCATCCCGGCGAGATCCGCGCGCGGATCCTGGAGCGCGACGGCAAGGTCGTGATCGAGAAGGACTGCCCCGAGCACGGCCACTTCGAGGACGTGCTGTCGATCGATCCCGCCTTCCTGGAGCGCATCGAGCGGCTCTTCCCGGGGCGCGACGTGAGCATCGCGCCGGACCGGCTTCACGACCACGGCGCGAGCTCTCTGCGCTACGGCCGGGGCGGCGTGCTGACCATCGACCTCACGAGCCGCTGCAACCTGCGCTGCGAGCCGTGCTTTGCCGATTCCAACCAGGCCGGCTTCGTGCACGAGCTCGGCTTGCCCGAGATCCGGCGCATCATCGACGACGCCGTGAGCGTGCGCCCGCGCCGCCAGATGTCGCTGCAGCTCTCCGGCGGCGAGCCCACGCTCTCGCCCCACTTCCTGGAGGCCGTCCGGTACGCGAAGGAGCGCGGCTTCTTCTGCGTGCAGTGCGCCACGAACGGGCTGCGCTTCGCCCAGGAGCCGGGCTTCGCACGCCAGTGCCGTCAGGCCGGGCTGAGACTCGCCTACTTGCAGCTCGACGGCGTGACCAACGCCGCGAACAGCCACCGCAACGTGTCGAACCTCTACGACGTGAAGCTGCGCGCCATCGAGGAGCTGGCGGCGGCCGACATCGACGTGGTGCTCGTGGTCACGGTGGTCCGGGGCCTGAACGACGACCAGGTGGGCCCGATCGTGGAGTTTGCGGTGCAGAACGCGGACAAGATCACGGTCGTGAGCTTCCAGCCCGTGAGCTTCTCGGGTCGCGACGAGCTCATCAGCGACGAGCAGCGCCGCGAGCAGCGCTACACGCTGAGCCATCTCGTACACGACGTCGCCGCCCAGGCGGGCGTCACGCACCCGCAGCGCGACTGGTTCCCGCTCTCGGCCCTGAGCCCGTTTGGCGACCTGTGCGATCTGCTGGACGGCGGCGGCTCTGCCTGGGGGCAGCTCAAGTGCGCCTGCCACCCCCACTGCGGGGTGGGCACCATCCTGTTCGTGCACAAGCGCACCGGGCAGATGATCCCGCTGTGCGACTTCCTCGATCTGGAGGGCGTGCTCGGCGACGTGCGGGAGATCTTCGACGCCGGCCGTGGCCCGGTCTGGACCAAGCTCCGCGTGCTCGCCGCCCTGCTGCGCCACTACCGGCCCGAGCGCGCCCCGGCGGGCTTCTCCGTGCGCACCCTGCTGCGGCAGTTCCTGAGCCAGGCGGGCGTCACCCAGGCCGGGCACGACGACGCCAAGGACTTCGACTGGCGCGTGCTGTTCGTGGCCGGCATGTGGTTCCAGGACCTGTACACCTACGACCTGCGCCGCACCGAGATGTGCATCATCCCGTACGGCACCGAGCTCGGCGAGATCAGCTTCTGCGCCTACAACACCGGCATCGGCTGGCGCCACGTCATCGAGCAGCGGCTTTCCTCCTGCCCGGCCCAGGAGTGGTACCGCGAGCACGGCCGGCACCCCATCCACGCCGGCGGCCGGGCCGTGCCGCTGCCGCCCCGGCTCGGCCCGCCCACGGTCCGGGAGCACCGCCTGGCGCTGGAGGAGCGCCGCCGCGGGCCGGCGGCCGAACCGCGGCACAAGCCGAAGGCTCCTCGAAACGGCGGGCGCCGGCTGCCCTGGGTGGCGTAGGGCCGCTGCGCCTGCCGGTATGCATTCACGCATTGCGGCGCTAGCAACGACGGCTCGCCGAGTCGGCCGCGATCGCGGCTTACGTCCTCGGCCCGGGTCCTCACGTACAGGAGTACGCTGCGGCCCGGGCCTCCGGGCGCGCTCATGCGCGCAGCCCCGCCTGACGTCCCTTCTGCGCTACCCCTTGCGCCACAGCCGCCGCGCCTGCTCCTGCGCGCGCCCGAGCCGGCGTTGCTCCTGGACCAGAGCCGCGTAGCCCGTGGGCACGCGTGGATCCTTGCCAAAGGCGTAGAGCACTTGCAGCGCGGCCTCGGCATCCGCGGTGGCTTGGTGCGCCTGCTCCAGCTTGATACCCAGACGCCGCGACACCTCGCCCAGGCTGCGCCCGCCCTGCCGCTGGTCGTGCAGCTCGCGGGCGAACACGAGCGGATCGAGCCATTCGACCTCGGGGCGCAGCGCGGGCGGCAGCGGATCGAGCTCGATCCCGGCGCGCTCGAGCTCGGCGACGAGGAAGCCGCGGTCGAAGGGAGCATTGTACGCCGCCGGAATGGCGCCGCGCAGCCGGTCCGCAACCTCGATGACGATCTCGGCAAACGCGGGCCGGCCCGCCACGTCGGCGTCGGTGTAGCCGTGCACCTTGGTGGCCTGCTCGGGGATGGGAACGCCGGGGTTCACGAGCCAGCTTGCCCGCTCGCGCACCTCTGCGCCTTGCCCGATCACCACCGCCAGCTCGACGATGCGGTCGGAGGCCGGATCGGTGCCGGTCGTCTCGACGTCGATGAAGGCAATGGCGTGGCTCGCCCATGGCGCGTCCGGATCGAGCTCCTCGACAACTCCGCCCGAGCGCACGCGCACGAGGTGGGCGATGCCCGGGTAGTGGCGGCCGGTGGGGAAGCAGCCGCAGCTCTCGCCGGGCTTCACGGCCGTGTCTCCTTCGCCCGGCCCCCTGCGGCCGGCAGGGCGGCCAGCTCGATCTCCAGCTCGATCCAGGCATCGATCTCGCCCAGCGGATCCTCGAAGCGGCTCAGGGGCACCTCGCGGCCGTTGATGAACAGCGTGGGCGTGGCGCCGACGCCGAGGCTGTCGCCCTGGGCGCGGTCCCGGGCGAGGCGCGCCGCGGCCTCCGCAGAGCCCATCGCCTGCCGGAAGCGCCCCAGATCCAGCCCGAGCTGCTGCGCGTAGCCCTCCAGCTCGGGCTGGGCCAGGCCACGCTCGGCCGCGAACAAGAGAGCGTGCATCGGCCAGAACTTGCCCTGGTCGGCGGCGGCGAAGGCGGCACGGGCCGCCGGCTCGGCGAAGGCGTGGCCGTACAAGGGGTAGTGCTTGAAGACCAGGCGCACCTTGCCCGAGAAGCGCCGCAAGAGGTCCTCGAGCAGCGGCGCGATGCCCGCGCACGCCGGACACTGGAAGTCGGCCCACTCCACGATCGTCACCGGCGCGTCGGCGGGCCCGAGCACGGGTGAGCCTTCGAGATCGATGGTGCGCTGGCTCTCGGGCGAGAAGCGCGCCGCGAACAGCTCGGCGGCTTCGCGCTCGGGCTTGCCGGAGCGCACCTGGCGCAGCACGAAGCGCGCGGCCGGGAGACAGCTCGGGCAGGGTTGCTTCGTGGCCACGCACTGGGCGACGGAGACCGCCAGCTCCGGGCAGGGCGCGCCGAGATCCGAGACCAGGGCGGAGAAGCTCTGGTGCTCGCGCGGGGTGAGCGAACCGGTGTCCACTCCCGGCAGGACGAGGCGCGCGGGCGAAGGCCGGGCCACGGCCGGCCCCGGCGCGTTGCCGCAGCCGCAGGGGCCGGCAGCGGCGATCGCGAGGAAGACCAGGACCGGAAGCCGCGCTGTCATGGGCTAGCGCTTGGGGCTAGCGCCGAGCAGGGGCACCGTCAAGCTCGCGCGCCGCCGGCCGTCTGCTCGTCTCGGACGGGTGGTAGCATCGCCGACGCCGGCCGCCGCGCGCCGCGCGGGTAGCTCGGCTCGCTTCCGGAGGCATGCCATGAGCCACGTCTCCCCCTGTCCGTCGTACCGGTGGTTGGCCCTCGCGTTGCTTGCGCTGCTCGCCCCCTCGATCGGCGCCTGCCGCGGCGCCTCCCGGCCAACGGCCGGCAGAGCCGATCCCCAGGCCCAGCCGGCGGCGCCCGGCGCGCCCCAGCCCAGCGGCCAGCCTGGGGTCGGCCCGCGCGCTCCGGCCGCGGGCCCCGGGCAGCGGCTGCAGCCCTCGGACTTCTCCTACCGTGGCGCCTTCCGCCTGCCCGAGGACTTCGGCTGGGGAGCGCGCGGCATGGCCTTGCAGCCCGCCGCCGCGGGCCGCCCGGCGGTGCTGCTCGTGATCGGCAGGGATCAGCGACCGGTCGAGCTCGGCCGGGTGGCGCTCGTGGCCCCGGTGCCCGTGAGCGACTTCCGGCAAGCGCCGCTCGCGCCGCTGCTCGGGCCGATCGCCAGCTTCGACGGCTCGCTCGCCGAGAGCGTGAGCACCGAGTATGTCTTCGGCAGCGGCATCGCGTACGTGCCGCGCCGGGGCACACAGCGCTCGGACAAGCTCTACGGCTCGATCGACAACTGGTACGGGGTCGAGGACGAGACCTTCCCGACCGTGTGGTTCTCCGAGCTCGACGGATCGCGCCCGCGCGGCCTGTTCCACGTGGGCCCGAAGCGCGCGCCCTTTCACGGCAACATGGCCGGCGACTACCTGTTCGCGGTCCCGCAGTGGTACGCGGACGCGAACCTGGGCGGGCGCTCGCTCGTGACGGGCAAGACCCGCGGCGCCTTCCACGGCTCGCAAGGGCCGACGCTGTTCGCCTTCCGCCCCTGGGACAGCGAGCAGCCCAGTGGCGATCTCGATGCGCTGCCCCTGCTCTTCTACCGCATACGCTACCCGGAGTGCGCCGGCCCGAACGTCGGCGACCCCCGGCGCTGTGACTTCCCCGGCTTCACCATGTGCGACAAGTGGCAGGCCGGGGCGTTCGTCGAGAGCGGCCCCCGGCGAGCCATCGTGCTCTCCGGAGTCAAGGGCCTCGGGCCGAACGGGTACGGCGAGGCGCCGAGCGCGAAGAGCTGCGAACCGAGCAAGGGCTACCACTGCGATCCCTTCGAGCGGCAGGTGCTCTTCTACGACGTGGACGAGCTCGGCGCCGTGGCCCGGGGCCGGCGCGAGCCCTGGAGCGTGGTGCCCTACGCCGTGTGGCGCCCGGGGGAGCTGTTCCTGCAGGGCCACACCTGCGGCCAGATGGGCGGCATGACCTTCGACCCGGCCACGGGCACCCTGCTTGTCGCCGAGAAGGGCCTGGGCGAAAACAACGATGCGGCGGTGCACGTGTGGGCCGTGGCGCCCGCGCCGGGGCGCTAGGCGGGCCAGGGCCGGGCGCGCGGCCTGAACTCGCTGATCGCGATCACCGGGCCCACGAGCGGCGCGCGATCGCGATCGCTTCTCGGCGCCCGCGCGGCGGCTCAGCGCCGCGAAATGACGGGGGCGCCCGGCCGGCACGGCGGCTGCACCCGCAGATCGTCACGCCGGGAGGTGGCTGGCGATGCCGAACCCGCAATGCCCCGACACGTCCGTGCTGTTCTCGCTCGCCGAGCTCGCGCAGATCGAGCAGGAGCGGATCGCGGTATCGAGGCTCAAGTGGTGCGCCGACCAGACAACGCCCATGCCGCCCTGCCCGAGCGGCGCGAGCAGGCGCAGCCGGCCCGCAATGACGGCGTCCGGTCGGAGCTCCACGACGGCCCGAAGATACCACCACCGGGCCGGCGCCACGGCCGGCGCCGAGCGCCCCTGGCCCGCGTGGCGCTCAGGCCGCCAGCACCGCCGGCTCCGAGGCCAGCCGCGCCGCGTCGGGCCCGAGCGCCTGCGCCAGCAGGCGCCGGCCCCGGTGCAGGCGGCTCATGATCGTGCCCAGGGGCACCCGCAGCCGGGTCGCCGCCTGGCCGTAGCTCAGATCCTGCAGGTCGACGAGCTCGACGGCGCGGCGGTAGCCCTCCGGCAGATCCGCCAGCGCCCGCGCGGGCCGCGGCGAGAGCGAGCACGCCATGGGAGGGGCGTCGCGGCTCGTCCAGCCGCACGGATCGCTGCCGAGGCCCTGAAGCGCCCGGCGCTCGCGCCGGGCACGCCGGCAGCAGGTGAGGAACACGCTGTGCAGGATCTTCCCCACCCACGCGCGCAGGTTCGTGCCCTCGCGGTACTGGGCCTCGAAGCGCAGCGCGCGCAGCATCGTCTCCTGCACGATGTCCTCGGCCGCAGCGCGGCAGCGCGCCAGTCGCAGGGCCCGGCCGTAGAGCTCGGGCCGCAGCGCGGCGAGCGTGGCGCGCAGCTCGCTCGGGCCGCGCGGGGGCGTGGTGGTGTGGAGCATGGTTGGCCCTCCGTGCCCGAGCGCTGTCGCAAGCCCGATGCCAGGCGCGAGAGCCCTTGAATTCCAATGGATTGCAGGTCACCGCGCGGCGCCCGTGTGGCGCCTCGCCCGCGCCGGCGTGTCAACCGGGCAGCGGGTCGTCTCAGCGCCGGATCGCCGCGATCGCCGCGGGGATGCCGTCGACGATGTCGCTCGCGACCATGCCGCGGTCGGCGCCCTCGCGCTCCCGCCACCTCTCGCCGGCGAAGGCATGGAGGTAGACCGCCGCGGCGGCGGCGGCCATCGGGGCCAGGCTGCACAGCAGTGCGGCAACCATGCCCGTGAGCACGTCGCCGGAGCCGGCCGTGGCAAGCACGGCGTCGCCGCGCGTGCAGAGCAGGAGCGCATCGGGGGAGCAGATGACGGTGTGCGGGCCCTTTAGCGCGACCGTGGCGCCGGTGCGCCCCGCCGCCTCGCGCGCGCAGCCCAGCGGGTCGGCCTCCACGCCGGCCGCATCGGTGCCGAGCAGCCGGGCGAGCTCGCCCGCGTGGGGGGTGAGCACGCGCGGGCCCGGCGCCTCGCGCAGCCTCTCGGCCCGGCCCGCGAAGTGCGTGATGGCGTCGGCATCGACGACCACCGGGCCGTCCCAGCCCAGCACGAGCCGCTCGGTCAGCCGGCGCGCGTGCTCGCCCAGGCCGAGGCCGGGGCCAATGGCCGCCGCCTTGCGCCGCTCCAGGGCCGCCTCGAGCCCGGCCTCGAGCTGGGCGGGATAGAGGCGGATGGTCATGAGCTCGGCGATCTGCGCGTCGATGCTGTCGGCCGCCTCGGGCCAGGTGGCGATGCTGGCAATGCCCGCGCCAGAACGCAGGGCGGCCCGGGCGGCGAGGAGCGCCGCCCCAACGCGGCCGGGGCTGCCCGCCACCACGAGCACGCTGCCGGCCCGGTACTTGTGCAGATCGCGCGGCCGGTGCCCGAGCCAGCTCGCCACCGCCGCCTCGTCGATGATGTGGCCGAGCTGCCCCACCTCGTCCAAGATCTCCTCGTCGGGCAGGCCGAGGCCCACGCGCTCGATCCGGCCGGCGTGCGCCGGCCCCTGGCCCACGAGCAGGCCGGCCTTGTGGTGGGCGAACGTGACGGTGAGATCGGCCTTGACCGCGCTCCCCAGCACGCGGCCGTCGTTCGCGTCGATGCCCGAGGGGATGTCGAGCGAAACGCGCGGGCACTCGCAGGCGTTGATGGTCGCGATCACCTCGGCGTAGCGGCCCTCGACCGCACGCGCCAGGCCGGTGCCGAAGATCGCATCGACTACCAGCGGCGACTGCTGCAACGAGCGGCGGAGCGGCGCGAGCGAGCCCCTGCGCTCGATGACCGCGAGCTCCCCGCCGATGCCGACGAAGGCGTCGAGGTTCACGCGCGCGTCGCCCCTTACGCCCTCCACCGGACCCACGAGGAAGATCTCCACCGCCAGCCCCCGCGCCAGCAGGTGGCGGCCCACGACGAAGCCGTCGCCGCCGTTGTTGCCCGGGCCGCACACGATCACGACCGGGCCGGCAGCGTGGCCGGGGGGCAGCCGCTTGATCTCCTGCTCGGCCATGAGCGCCACGTGCTCGGCAGCGCCGCGGCCCGCGTTCTCCATCAGGATGAGGCCGCGGACCTTGTGCCGCTCGCTCGCGTGCCGGTCGTACGCCTGGATCTGCTCGCGCGTGAGAATAGGGATCACGCTTCCCGTGTAGCACAGCCCGGGCGGCGCCAAGTGGCGCCCGCCGCAGGTTGTGTGGCGCATGGGCGGCGGGCGCCGCGCCGCAGTACGTCACCGCACTCGTGAAGCGCGGCGCCAAGCAGCACCGCACGGCCATGCTACGCTCCGTCCATGGCCGAGCCGCTGCGCGTCATCGCCCATGCCGGCTATCGCGGAGACGAGGAGCCGCGCGAGCTCTTCGTGGAGGGAAGACGCATCGCCGTCCTGCGCATCGAGCGCGCCTGGAGCGAGCCCGCCGGGCGCTTCTTCCGCGTCGAGGCCGCGGACGGCCGGCTCTACGAGCTATGCTGCGAGGTCGCGGACGCGCGCTGGCGCCTGGTCAGCGCCTCGCCCCTGCGCGCGGATCTGTTGCACTGACGGCGCGCCGCCCCTCGGTGGCACGGAGGGGGGCTCTGCTCTACTAGGTCAGAAAATCGATGCGCTTTGGCTCAGCGCGGGCTTCGCCCGCAACCCAACTCCGTCCGACCCGCTCCCGCTCCCGACTTCCGCACTTCGGGAGCGGGAGCGGGAGCGGGAGCGGGCGGAGAGAAATCCTCGCGCCGCGCGACGAGCGGGAGCGGGCGGAGAGAAATCCTCGCGCCGCGCGACGATTCTACGGAGTAGTAGAACAGAAGACCGGCCGGTCAGGGCGAACGGAGTTGGGGCCCCGTTCGCAGGGTCTGGGGCGAAGCCCCAGCGTGGAATTCTCGCCGCGGACGGCTCGCCTGCGGCTACAGCGCACAACGGCCGCGAGGCGTTGCTGGTGGCGTCGGCCCGCTCCGTTCGTACGGGCGCATCGGTTTCACCATTGGGTTGCGGGCGAAGCCCGCGCTAGGTGCACGTCTCGTTGGCAGTGCGGTGCCGTCCGCATTGCTCGTCAATGCCATCCCCTGGCAGCGGTCCCTCCTGATCCGGCGCCAGGGGGGGACCGAAGGTCAGGGCCGCGGTTGGGCCTTGTCGATCGGCGCGTCGGCGCCTATGCTGGAGTAGTGAGATAGTGGCATGGACGGCCTAGATCTGCTTGCCCACATCAGCATCGACCCCCGCGTCTGTCACGGCAAGCCGTGCGTGAAGGGCACGCGGGTCATGGTGTGGCTGGTGGTGCAGTGCCTCGCCAACGGCGACACGGTCGAGCAGATCCTCGAGGCGTACCCGTCGCTCGGTCGTGAAGACGTCCAGGCCTGCCTCGCGTATGCCGCCGAGTTGACGCGCGAGCGGGTGCTGCCCGTCGAGGTCACCGGTTGACGCTGCGGTTCAAGCTTGACGAGAACGCCGATCCCCGGTGGCGCGAGCCGCTCGAGCGGGCGGGCTTCGGCGTCTCGACGGTGAGCGAGGAGGGACTGCGCGGGACCGACGACGAACGGCTCGCGGAGATCTGCTGCGCCTCGAGGTTGTGCCTGGTCACGGCCGACTTGGACTTCGCGCAGATCCTTCACTATCCGCCCGAGAAGTACGCTGGGCTGATCGTGCTGCGCCACCGCCGGCCGACCGTCGCCCGCCTGCGCCAGTTGGTCGAGCAGGTGGCGGCCGCCCTGACGAGCCAATCACCTGTCGGCCGACTCTGGATCGTCGAGCCCGGGCGCATCCGCATCCACGAGCCGAGCGGGCAGGACCAAGACTGAGATCGACCTGGGGCAGGGCCATAGGCGCTTCCGGTCGTTCCAGCGACAACTTCTTGTTCGGAGGGGCAAGGGGCAAAGGGCTAGGGACAAGGGCTCGGAGCCGCTACGCGGCAAGATGTAGCTCGGCGAACAGCGCCCGCATCTGTCGGTGGAGCTCGGCGTAGTGCTCATCTCGTCTCGGCTCGCTCGGCCGCGGCCCATCCCGCGACAGCGACCAGCTAGCCCTTGCCCGGTGGCGCGCGAGCGCCCGAGTCGTGTTGCCGCCGGCGCTGGGCTGGCTCGCGTGACCCGAAGCCCAGCGGCGGCGCCAAGCAGCGCCGCGCGGCCATGCTACGCTCCGTCCATGGCCGAGCCGCTGCGCGTCATCGCCCATGCCGGCTTTCGCGGGGACGAGGAACCGCGCGAGCTCTTCGTCGAGGGCAGACGCATCGCCGTCCTGCGCATCGAGCGCGCCTGGAGCGAGCCCGCCGGGCGCTTCTTCCGCGTCGAGGCCGCGGACGGCCGGATCTACGAGCTGTGCTGCGAGCCCACGGGCGCGCGCTGGCGCCTGGTCAGCGCCTCGCCCCTGCGGGCGGATCTCCTGCACTGACGGCGCGCCGCCCCTCGGTGGCTCCGGCGTGGGCGCGCCGCCTCCACGCGCCGCGTCAATGGTGGCGGGGACCTCCACCGGCACGCCCGTGTCGCGCCACGCTGCCGTTGCACTGACGGACGCGCCGCTCCGGCCGCCCTCCTCCCGGCGTGGTCGCCCCGGGCCACCCGCCGCGGCAGGCGCGGTTGTGCGCCGTGAGCCCCACCGCGACTGGCCCAGACGGGCCGCCGGGCGCCTCCTGGCAGGTTCGGATTCGGTCAGACTGGGTCCAGGTAGGAGCAGGTGGGATATGGCGTGTCAATGTGGTTGCCGCCTTCCAACCTGCTCCCTCCTCGCCCCTTTCCCTCCGCTCCGGCCCCGGCTGCTCGACCCGGAGCAACTGGAGATGGCGCGCACCCTGCTGGCGAACCCGAAGCTGTCGACGCGCCAGGTCGCCGCGCCCCTCGGCGTGCACCGGGCCACGCTCTACCGCAGCCTCGGCCGCGGCGACTGATCAAGCGCCGACGCCTGCCCACCTGCGCCCGCCGTGGTCGGCGGCCGCCAGCGCCGGCACACAAGGGGCCAGTGGCCCCCGCCGAGCCGACGGCGCTACTCCAGGGCCCGGACCCGCGGAGCGCCGAGCCGCCCCTGGGGCCCGGCGGCCGGGGGCCACGCCGGCCGGCGCCGGCCAGCCGCAGGCCAGGCCGGCGCGCTCACGCACGCTTGCCGAAGGGACACCCAGCAGCAGCGTTCAAGCTACGGTGGCCAGGGAACACAGCTCCCCATTCCGCATATCTCCCCGGGCCCACACTTGTGGCCACACAAGCCGCAGTTGTTGGGATCGGACTTCAAATCCGCACACTTGCACTGGCCGCAGCATACGTGTTCTGACTCCCCACATCCTGCCGCAAACCCGCCCGGGAATTCCGCAAGCGGCAGCGTGAGCTGAGGACGGGAGGGGCGCCTTCGAGACCGGCCGCAAGGACCGGCACGGAGGCGTCGATGAAGTCGAAGAAGAGTCAGGGGTCGAGGAGCGTGGGCCTGCAGGGCCGCAGGTTCACGGCGGAGCAGAAGGAGCGCGCGCTGCTGCTCGTCGCGACGCGCGGCATGACGCGCGAGGCGATCGCGGCGACGGTCGGGACCACGCGCGAGGCGATCGCGGCGCTGGGTGGCGGACGCGTCAGCGACGGGCTCGAGGCCGACGGTGCCGGCCGTGGCCCAGGCCGAGCACCAGCTCATCGTCGCCACCGCGTCGTGGCGATTGCCATTGCCTGCTGCTCTGCCTTACGGCTATTATTATAGCCACATAGCAGAGGCCCGAGATGCGCGTCGCAAACACGGTGGAGCTCAAGAACAAGACCAACGAGATCCTGCGAGAAGTGGGCAAGGGCCGGCCGGTGATCATCACCAACCGCGGCAAGCCAGCCGCGGCGATCACCCCGCTCGGTGAGGACGACCTGGAGGACTTCATCCTCGAGCACAGCGCGGCGATCCGCAGAAGGATCGCCCGCGCCGAGGAGGACATCCGGGCTGGCCGGACCGTTTCTCTGGAGGACTACCTGGCGGGCAGGGGCAGATGAGCCCAGGCAGCTTCCGCGTTCGGCTGACCCGCACCGCTATCGACGACCTGGCGCCGATCCCCGAGAAGCCGCGCCGCCAGATCCACGCTGGCCTCC
>JACQWT010000053.1:20691-48946 GCA_016209145.1 Deltaproteobacteria bacterium
CTAGGAGTGTGTCGGAGAAAGCGTGCTCGAAATGGTCCAAGTTATCGAAATCGCTCACTTTACTCTGACGCTGGAACCGAACAATTCCGCGCACTTAGTTTTTTCTCCGACAGACTCCTAGAGCCGCCGTGGCGCTCGAGCGGGCGGTGGCCGCGGCGCGGGTCGTCGCCGCCGAGGTCGGGATCATCGTGGCCGTGGGCGCGCTCCCGATCCGCTCGCGCCCCGCGCCTCACCCTCGATCACCACCACGGCCACGGCCACGCCGCCGTCGTGGGCGATGGACAGGTGAAGCTGCTCGCCCCCCATCCGCTCGACCCGCGCGCGCGCCTCGCCGCTCACGCGCAGCCGCGGCGGCGCGCGGCCGCCGCCCTCAATCTCGACCTCGTGCCAGCCCACGCCGCGACCGCTCTGTCGCGCCAGCGCCTTGGCGAATGCCTCCTTGGCGGCGAAGCGCCCGGCCACGGCCGCGGCGCGATCGACGCGCCTGGCGATGGCGCGGCGCTCGCGCGCCGAGAGAATGCGCCGGGCGAAGCGCTCGCCCCAGCGCTGCAACATGGCCTCGACGCGTTCGATCGAGCAGACGTCGATGCCCAGACCTAGGATCATCGGCCGCGCATCCGCACGCCGCGCTCGATGGCCGCCCGCAGATCCTTCACGCCGCGCTCGAGGCCGAAGTAGATGGCCTCGGCGATGACCGAGTGGCCGATGTTGAGCTCCTCGCGAGCTCCGGCGCGGCGCGGTTCGTGCCGGCGGCGTGGCAGTAGCGGCCGGTGTGCAGCTCGATCTGGTCCGCGCCCACTGCGTGCGCGGCCTCCACCGCGTCCCGTTCGGGCTCGATGAAGAGGCTCACCCTGATGCCCTGCTCCCGGTCCATGTCGAGCACGGCGGCGATGGCCGGGCCGCTCGCGCGCACGTCGAGGCCCCCTTCCGTCGTGCGCTCCTCGCGGCGCTCGGGCACGAGCGTGACGGCTCCCGGCCGCACTTGCGCGGCGATGCGCGTCATCTCGGCGGTGGCCGCCATCTCCAGGTTGAGCAGGGTCTGGATCGCGCCCTTGAGCCGCGCGAGGTCGTCGTCCCGGATGTGCCGGCGATCCTCGCGCAGATGACACGTGATGCCGTCGGCGCCTGCCTGCTCGCAGAGCTGGGCCGCGAACAACGGGTCGGGATACGGCGTGCCGCGCGCGTTGCGCACGGTGGCGACGTGGTCCACGTTGATGTGCAGCCGCACGGGCATGGCGGCGGTCTTGTTCCACGGCCGGCGCCCCGCGGGAAGAGGATCCTGGCGCCGCAAACGTGCTGGCGCCTCGGGCCGAGCGCCTACGGCCCGGCCGCACCGGCCGCCAGTGGCCGGCCATCGGGGTCCCACTGCTCCGGCTCGCCGCGACCGAGGACGCGAAGCTGGGGCAGAACAAGCGCCTTGGGACCCACGACCACGATGCTCGCCTCCGTCGTATCCAGGCTCTGCCGGGCGAGCGCGGCCAGCGTGGCCCGGCTCGCGGCTTGCCTTGCGCTGCTGGCGGCGGCGTCGAAGCCCGGACCCAGGTCGAGCGCGGCCAGGGTCGCCAGCCGGTCCACCAGTCCCTCCAGGGTCTCGTTCGTCTGGATGAGCTCGGCCGTGTCGCGGGCCCGGCCCTTCTCGTACTCGTCCTCGCTGAGCCCGCCCTGCTTCATCCCATCGATCTCGCGCAGCGTCTCGCCCAGGGCCGCTCCGGCGGCATTGGTGAAGACGGCAGCGCGGGCCACGAACGGCCCCACGGCGCGCGTCTCGACGAAGGCCGATCGCGCGCCGTACGTCCAGCCGTGGTCCTCGCGCAGGTTCTGGTTCAGTCGCGAGGTGAAGGAGCCGCCGAGAGCGGTGTTGATCAAGTCGAGCAGCGGCGCCGCCGGATCGGCCGCCGCCACCCCGGGCTTGACCACGGCGATCACGGCCTGAGGCGCGTCGGGGCGATCGACCAGCACGAGCTTGGGCCGGACGCCGAGCTGCGGCGGGGGCGGGCGCCGCGCCGGGGCGGGCTCGGCGGGCGCGCGCCAGCTCCCCAGATCGCGGGCGATGGCGGCGTCGAGCTCCGGGCGCCCGATGTCGCCGGCCACGACGAGCAAGGCCCGGTCCGGCCGCCACGCCTCGCGATATGCCTGCCGCGCCTCGCCGAGCGCGATCGACTGGGCCGCATCGAGCCGTCCGGTGGTGGGATGGCCATAGGGCGAGTCCGGCCCATAGAGCACGGCGCGCGTCACCACCAGGGCCACGAGCTCGGGATCGTCCGCGCGCTGGCGGAGCTGGTTGTGCCACAACGCCGTCGTGCGGCTCCACTCCGCCTCGTCGAAGCGCGGCCGGGCCACCACGTCGGCGAGGATCTTGAAGCCGCGCTCGAAGTGGCGGCGCAGCACCGTGAGCTGCACCCGGCTCCCGTCGAGCGAGGCGCCGGCAAAGAGCGTGGCGCCCAGATCGTTGATGGCCGAGGACAGGGCCACGGCATCGAGCTCGCCCGCGCCCTCGTCGAGCATGCCCGTGCTGATGTGGGCCAGGCCCGCCTTGCCCGGGGGGTCGTCGGCCGAGCCCGTGCGCACGACCAGCGCGAGCGAGACGAGCGGCAAGGATCGGCGCTGGAGCAGCCACACGCTCAGGCCCTGCTCGGTCGCGTACACCTCGGGCTTCGGGGCGCGGTAGGCGACGCAGGGCCCCAGCTCGGGCCGGGGACCGAGCGCATCGGTTCCTGCAACTGACTTGGTCACGAGATCGCTCCTTGCTGTGCGTGGGGCGCCAGGGGAAGGCCCGCAGCCGCAGGCGAGCACGGCCGCGCAGAGTAAGCCGGCCCGTCCCCTCATGGCCCGCCTTCCGGCGCTGCGGCCGGCGCGGCGGCGGGCACCACGCGCAGGATGACGCGAGAACCGGGATCGAGCACGCGCCGGGCGACCTCGTGCAGGCTCTCGCGCGTCACCCGGCGGTAGCGGTCGAGATCCTGCGCCGCCCAGTCCGGCTCGCCGCGGCTGAGCTGATAGTCGCCGAGCATGGCGGCGCGGTGCCCCAGCGACTGCATGCGCGAGACGAAGCTCGTCTCGTACTGGTTCTTGGCCCGCACGAGCTCCTCCTCGCCCACCGGCGCGTCGCGCAGCACGGAGAGCTCCGCGTCGATGGCCGCCTCGAGATCGTCGAGCGAGACGCCGGGGCGAGATAGCGCCTCCACGGCGAAGTAGGAGCCGAGCGCCATCGATCGCTGCCCGGCGCTGACCCCTTGCGCGAGCTGCCGCTCATGGACGAGCGGCTTGTAGAGGCGGCTCGCCTTCCCGTTGGTAGCGATCTCGGCCAAGAGGTCGAGCTCGGCGTCGCCGGGCTCGAAGCGCGCCGGGCTGTGCCAGGCCATGGTGGTCTTGGGCAGCGTGACGTTGTCCTCGAGGCTCTCGCGTACCACGGCGCCGAGGCGCACCGGCGCCGGCACCGGCTGGGACTGCGGCTTGCCTGCGCCGGCCGGAATCGCGCCGAAGTAGCGGGCGAGCTGGGGGCGGATGGCCGCCTGGTCGAAGTCGCCGGCCACGACCAGGGCCATGTTGGCCGGTACGTACCACTTGGCGAAGAAGGCCTGCACGTCGCCCAGGCTCGCCGCCTCGAGATCGGCGTGCGAGCCGATGACGGGATGGTGGTAGGGGTGCCCGACGGGGAAGAGCAGCTCCGGCAGCCGCAGCTCCGCCTTGCCGTAGGGCTCGTTCTCGCTCGTCTGGCGCCGCTCGTTGCGCACCACCCCTCGCTGCAAGTCGAGCTTGGGCTGGGCCATCTGCGCGCCCAGCACGGCCAGCCGGTCCGCTTCGAGCCAGAGCAAGAGCGGCAGGGAGTGACTCGGCCCCAGCTCGTGGTAGCCGGTGCGGTCGGTGCTGGTCCAGGCGTTGTTCGCGGCGCCGGCGAGCTCCATCCACTCGTCGAACATCTTCTCGGGCACGCGCGCGGTGCCCATGAACATGAGATGCTCGAAGAGGTGGGCGAACCCGGTGCGGCCGGCCGACTCGTCGGCCGAGCCCACGCCGACGCCGATGTTGACGGCCACGAGCGGCTGCGCACGGTCCTCGTGCAGGATGACGGTCAGGCCGTTGCCCAGTTGGTAGCGAGAGTAGGGGATCTTCAAGGTTCTGGTGGCGCGCAGCGGCGCGCGTGGCTTGCGGGGGGAGAGTGCGGCCGAGCCCGGACGCGGCCGTGCGGGCGCCGGTGCGGCGGCGCCGCAGAGCAGCAGGCACAGGCCGAGGAGCATCCATTTCGCTGCGACGCCCCGGCTGGGTGGAGCCAAGCGGGCCATGGTCAGAGCGCCTTGTGCCCCCAAGCCGCCCCTGGCGCAAGGGGGCGCAGGCTGCTAGGGTCCCGCCCGCTGCTCGGGCCTGGCACGCGCGCCCGCGCGCCCGCGGCCCCGCCGATCGGCCCAGCCAGAGGGGAACATGGAAGAGCGAGTTTGGCACAAGAGCTACGACGAGGGCGTTACGCCCAGCATCGAGTATGAGGACACTACGCTGCGGGACATGCTCGCCAAGAGCGCCCGGAGCTACCCCAACGCCACGGCCATGGTCTTCATGAACATGAAGATGAGCTACGCCCGCCTCAAGGACGAGGTCGACCGGCTGGCCACGGCCCTGTCCGAGATGGGCGTCAAGAAGGACAGCCGCGTCGCGGTGCAGCTTCCGAACCTGCCGCAGACGATCATCGCGTACCAGGCCTGCCAGGTCCTGGGCGCCCAGGCGGTGATGACGAACCCGCTCTACATGCCGCGCGAGATCGAGCACCAGTGGCACGACGCCAGCGTCGAGGTGGCGGTCGTGGCCGACTTCATCTTCGCGAGCAAGATCGAGCCGATGCGGGCCAAGCTCCCGGCCAAGCAGTACGTCGTCGCCTCGATCCCCGAGTACCTGCGCTTCCCCTTGAACCTGCTGGCGCCGCTCAAGCTGAAGAAGGCGCAGCCGCAGCCGCTCATCGCCAAGGTGGCCGAGAGCGACTCCGTGCACCACTTCCGCAAGCTCCTGGGCCGGACCGAGCCGCGGCCGCCCAAGGTGGACATCGCCATGGATGACCTGGCCGCGCTCCAGTACACCGGCGGCACGACCGGGGTCGCCAAGGGCGCGATGCTGACGCAGCGCAACCTGTCCTACAACGCGCAGCAGGCCCGGGCCTGGTTCCCCGCCATGAAGAACGCCGACGAGGTGTTCCTGGCCGCGCTGCCCTACTTCCACTCCTTCGGGATGCAGTGCTGCATGAACCTGCCGATCTTCATCGCCGCCACCATGGTGGTGCTGCCCAACCCGCGGGACATCCCGGCGATGATGAAGGCCCTCTGCAAGCACCGCGTCACGATGATGCCGGCCGTGCCGGCCATCTTCAACGCCATCCTCAACCACCCCGAGGTCGGCTCCTTCGATCTGTCCAGCATCAAGAGCTGCTTCTCCGGCTCGGCCCCGCTGCCCGTGGAAGTGCTGGAGCGGTTCGAGAAGATGACCGGCGCGAAGATCGCCGAGGGCTTCGGCCTGACCGAGACCTCGCCCGTGACGCACGTCAACCCGTTCGGCGGCGTGCGCAAGATCGGCAGCATCGGGATCCCGGTGCCCGACACCGACTGCCGCATCGTCGACATCGAGGACGGCAAGACCGACAAGGCCGTGGGCGAAGAAGGCGAGATCATCATCAAGGGCCCGCAGGTGATGAAGGGCTACTGGAACATGCCCGGCGAGACGGCCGGCATGATCCGGGAGGGCTGGCTCTACACCGGCGACCTCGCCACCATGGACGCCGAGGGCTACTTCAAGATCGTCGGCCGCAAGAAGGACATGATCATCGTCGGCGGCTACAACGTCTACCCGGACGAGGTCGACGGCGTGCTGATGATGCACGATGCCGTGCTGGAGGCCGCCACCATCGGCGTGCCGGAGGAGAAGAAGGGGGAGCGGGTCAAGTCGTTCGTGGTGTTCAAGCCCGGCAGGAAGGCGAGCTTCGAGGAGCTGGAGAAGCACTGCAAGGACAACCTCGCGGCCTACAAGGTGCCCAAGCTCTGGGAGGAGCGCGCCGAGCTTCCCAAGAGCACCGTGTTGAAGGTCCTGCGCCGCGAGCTGCGCGACGAGGAGCTGAAGAAGAGCAAGAAGGGGGACTGAGGGCGCAAGTGCGCCGCAAGCTCCTTCGCATCGGCATCCGCCTGCTCGGGCCGGCTCTGCTGGTGGCCGTGCTCTTGCGGATCGAGGATCCGTCGGCCCTTGGCGCCACGCTGCGCGGCGCGAGCCCCCTGTTGCTCGCGCTGGCCGTGGCTCTCAACTCCCTGAACTTGCACTGCAAGGTGCTGCGCTGGCAGGCGCTGCTGCGCACGCGCGGCGTCAGCTATCCCCTCGGCCGCGCCTGGAAGGCGTTCCTCGCGTCGGTCTACCTGGGCATGCTCACGCCGGGAAGGGTAGGCGACGTGCTGCGCATCCAGTACGTGCGCCGCGATGTCGGCATGCCCTACGCCGAGGGCCTGGCGGTCGTCGTCATGGACCGCTTCTGCGACATCTACGTGCTGCTCGGCTTCGTCGCCATAGGCGTGGCCCGCCTCGCCACCGTTCTCTCGGGAGCTCTGGCCTACGTCACCTGGGGCGGGGTGGCCGTGGTCGCCCTCGCGCCGGTGCTGCTGTTCGTGCCCGGCTTGGCCGAGCGCCTCATGGGAGCGCTGTACGGGCGTCTGACCAAAGGACGCGAGCCGGCCGGCCTGCACCGCTTCCTCGTGGCGCTGCGCGCCCAGGTGGGCAGAAGCTTGTGGTGGGCCGTCGCGCTCACGGTCGTGGCCTTCCTGGTCAACTACCTCCAGGGCTGGATCATGGGCCGCGCCCTCGGCCTGAGCCTCGCGTTCCTCGACGTGGTGTCCCTGATGGCCATCATCACGCTGCTCAGCCTGCTGCCCATCTCGGTTTCGGGCGTGGGCGTGCGCGAGCTCTTCCTCGCCCTGGTCTTCCCGGCCCTCGGGCTCAGGCCGCAGCAGGGCGTGGCCTTCGGGCTGATGAACTTCTTCGTGATCTACCTGATGGTCACGCTAGCCGGAGCCGTGGCCTGGCAGCTCGCGCCGCCACCGGTGGGGGACGCGGCGGACCGCTGACGCCGCCCCCGTCAGTCGATCGGCGCGTACCAGGGCCGCACGCGCGGCGGGGGCGGCGGGGCGAAGCGCGAGCTCTCGGGCTCATAGTAGAACGGCAGGGGAGGCAGGGGCGGCGGGGGTGGCGGCGGGGGCCGGCGCACGATGATGCCGCGCGCCTCCAGCCCTTGCTCGTCGTCGTAGCGCAGCGTGATCCACTGCGATGGCCTGCTCGGATTGGCGCGCACGAAGCTCACCTCGACCACGCGGCTGTGGCGCTGTTCGCCGTACTCGGTGCCGAGGTTGCTGCCCGGCTCCCGCGGGGCCACCGAGCTCCAGGGGGCAACGCGATCTCGGCGGGCGGACTCCTCGCCCTCGGCGCGGCGCGCTGAACGGTCCGCGGGCGCCGGCCCGGCACCGGCGCTGGGGCTGCTGCGGCGCGCCCCCGGGGGCGGCCGGTAGCCATACCAGGGATACTCGTCGTCGTCGTACTGGGCCACGGGCGGGGGCTCGGGCTGCCGCTCGCCGAACACGGCCACCCGGACGACGCCGGCCAGGTGAGGCGTGCCCAGACGACCGCTGTAGCTGCTCTCCGGATCGGTGAAGCGGAAGGACGCAACCGAGCTCAGGCTCGTGCGGAAACCCTGGACCAAGACCGAGCCGTAGGCCGGAACGACGTAGCCGCGCCGGCCCGCCGCATCCCCGAGCTTGCCGCCGATGGCGTCACGGCCGTCGACCATCACCACGACCTCGACGCGCCCGGGACCCTGGTTGTGCACGCGCACGTCGTAGCGCTGGCCGTCGTGGCCGAGCACGAAGGTCTCGCCGCGCTGGTAGAAGGTCGGGAGCTGGCGGCCGGACTGGTCCACGAGCTCTGCCGTCACGCGCGAGCGGGGCGGCGGCCAGTAGGGCCCGTGGGCCTGGAGCACGGCGGCGGCCAGGAGGACGATGCCGAGGACCGAGAGCCGGAGCAGACGCTGCAACATGCTGATTTCCTTGGCAGATGGCGGGAGCACGGCAGGCGCCCGCCGCGGGTACGACGGATGAGCCGAGGCTAGGATCTGAACGGAGCCGGGTGGCTGCATCTTGCATGTGGCAGCCACGACCGGATTTGTGACACGGCTTTCACGCCCCGTGCATGCACTGCGCATAGCCGGCCGCGCCAAGCTCGCAGTAGTCGAACCCCAGCTCGGTGCAGCTCACGCTCACGAGGTAGCCGTCGGCGCAGACCACCACGTCGGTGTTCTCGCACGCGCCGGAGAACCCGGAAGGATCGCACTCGAAGCCGGCCGGACGGCAGGGCAGGTCGGGGGGATCCCCCAGAGCGCACGCCGTACGGGACCACGTGGCGGCGCACGCGACGCTGGCGAGCGCGCCGCCGAGGCAGTACGTCGCGACGCTGCCCGCGCACGTGACCGCATCGTCGTAGACGCACGGCGCTCCCGTGCCCGAGCACGGGGACCCCGGGGCGATAGGGCCGGGCTGGCAGAGCCCGCCGCCCGGCCCGCAGTCGAAGTCAACCCGCTCGCCCCAGCCGCCGCACCACGAGGCCACGGTGCCGCTGCACGCGATCTCGGTGGGTGCATCGCAGGGCTCGGCATTGCAGCAGGCGCGGATGGCGCCCGACCATAGATCCGCGCACGTCGCCCCCAGGGCCTCGCACTGGTACGACGGCCCTGCCGGCTCCGAGCTCACCATGGTGTTGCCCTGGCAGAAGCCGCCCTCGCGGCAGCGCGACAGATCCACCCACCCGCCGCCGAAGCACGCCTGGAAGGCGCCGCAATCGGCTCCCGTGGCGCAGCCGACCAGTCGCTGCGCGAGCGCCGGATCCGGCAGCCAGCCCGGCCCGCCATAGTGCCAGCCGAGGCGGCCGAACGCGTCGATGCACGCGCTCGGCGTGAACGCGGGCCACGGGATCCCCGGGCCGGGTCCGTGCTCCGCGCACGAGGCCGCGATGACGCAGGCGCGCGCGATCGCGTCGAGATCGAGGCTGCCGCCATCGACCGGGCCGCCGTCCGGGGCGGCGCCGCCAGGACCGGCATCCGGCCCGCCACCGGCCCCGGCGCCGCCGGCGGCGCTCGCCGCGCCTCCCCGGACGCGCAGATCCGCACGCGCTCCGCAGCCGAGCGGCGAGGCCGCCGCCGAGGCCAACATCGCCAGCGCAAGCGCCGCCAGCGCCTGCCGCTTCACGCCCGCTCCGGGGCGCCCGGCGCCTTGGCGCGCCAGGGAAGCTGCCGCCAGGCTGTGCGCGCGAAGAGCGCCGCCCACTGCGGCACGGAGCTCAGCCGGAAGCGGGTGAGCTCCCGGACCTTGCGATCCAGCCACTCGCGCTCGGAGCGCAGCGCGGCCGAGAGGTAGAACGTGGGCTCCAACAGGTCCGCGCTCTCGTCGATGACGCCCTCCTCGAGCGCCACGGCGCGCAAGCCGGCCTGCGGCATGATCCGTATGCCGTACGCTGCCTGGACCATGAGGGGATGGTGGCGCGAAAGGCCGTCGATGGTGGCCTGCACACTCTCGCGCGTCTCTCCCGGGCCGCCGAACAGGAACTGCGGCATGTAGGGGAGGCGCTCCTCGTCGAAGATCTCCAGGGCTCGGTGGACATCGTCGCGCGTGAAGGGTCGCCGCATGCGCTCGATCATGCCCGCATCGAGCGAGCCCACGAGCCCCGTGGCCATGGTCCCGCCCGCGCGCCGGAACAGGCGCGCGATCTCGCGATCCACGGCGGCCGTGGGCTCGATGATGGCCGAGAAGCCAATGCGCAGCCCGGCACGGGTGATGGCCTCCAGAACCCGCTTCGTCCACTCGGCCGGCTCGCCAAACATGGCATCGATGAAGAAGAAGTCGAACTTGTTGTAGGCGTAGCCGGGGATCCCGCGCCTCAGATCCTCCACGATGGCCTCGGGCTCGCGCGCCACGAACTCGCCGCCAAACGAAACGCGGGTGTCGCAGAACAGGCACTGGTGCGGGCAGCCGGTCTTGGTGATGACGCCGCAGGAGACGTAACCCTTGCGGTAGCGCCGGTAGTCGATCGCGCTCCAATCGAGGCTGCCGCCCTTGGCGTAGCCCTCGAGCACGGCGGGGTTGCGGCGCAGCTTGCCATTGTCCCGCCAGAGCAGGCCGGGCGCCGTGAAGCTCGTGGCCCCGGCGGCTAGCTCGCGCACGAAGTGCGGGAAGGCGCGGTCGCCCTGTCCGGCGAGCGCGTACGTGGCGCCGACCCGCTCGTAGAGCCGCTCGGGCAGCGTCGTCAGGGCCGAGCCTCCCACGATGGTGGGGGCATGCTCGCCCGCCAGCGCGACCCAGCGCGCGTAGTCGTCGAGCGGGCTCTGCGGCGCCTTGAAGTCCTGGTTGTCGAGGTTCCGGAGCGAGAGGCCCACGAGATCGGGCTTGTGCCGTTCCAATGCCTCGGCCAGCACCGCGTCCGGGTGGCGCTCGGCCATGAGATCCACCACCGCCACCTCGTGCCCGTCCGCGCGCAGGGGCGCGGTGAGCAGCATGAGGCCCACCGGCGGCGGCAGCAGGTACTCGTTGCGGTTGGCGTAGACGAGCAGCAGCTTCATCTGTTGGGGGGCGCCTCTGCCGGCGGCAAGAGCCCGATCTCGGGCTTGGGCTCGCGCACGCGGGCGCAGCGCCGGAACTCGAAGCCGGCGAGGTGCCAGGTCGGCAGCGCCCCGGCCTGCAGCACGGCCAGCCGGAGCACGAGCCCGCCCATGAGGCCGAGCAGGCCGCCCACCGTGGCCCAGGTGAAGAGAGGCTCCGGCTCGGCCCCGGCCGCCCCGAAGCCCAGCCACAGCGCAATGACGAGCGGCACGCCGAGGCCGAGCACGAAGTAGCCCAGGACGAAGGCGCGACCCTCCAGCACACGCTCGGCCGACTCGCGCGCGTCGGGCAGCCGATAGGCGCTCTGGAGGTAGAGCACGATGGCCAGCACCTCGAGCACGACCAAGACCGCGGCCTCGATGCCGAGCACGGGCAGGGCCAGGGCCGTGGCCGGGCTACCGGCAAAGGCCAGCGTCCCCAGGAGCATCGTGAAGTGGCCCGTGGCCAGCGCCGAGGCCGCGAACAGCACCGGCACGACCCCGGAGCGCCAGAACGGGATCCCCTTGGCCGCCCCGAGCAGCAGGCCGGTGTAGGCCATGGTCCCCACGGCGCACAGCATGCCGAGGGCCGAGACGACCCCCACGAGCGCCGCTCCGGCAGGCGTGAGCCGGAAGCACCCCTCCAGGAACAGCACCAGGTGCAGGAGCGAGAGCCCCATGAAGGCCAGGATGATCCAGAAGCCGCGCGCGATCCAGCTCGTGCCGACCTTCATGCCGGCCCGCACCGCCCGCACCGGCGAGCCGAGATCCGCGAGCAGACAGAGGCTGCCCACCGCCAGGGCGGGGAAGCCGATCCAGAGGCCGACCTGCGTCGCGGCCTCCATCTCCTTGCCCATGAAGCCGTTGATGGCCGCGATGGTGTAGGCGCCGCTTCCCACGCCGCCCAGGAAAAGGTAGGCGGCAATGAGCCAGCCCCATTCCCGCTGCACCTGTCCGTTTGCCTTGGGATTCATGGTACCCCTCACGCCCCGCTAACGCGGCTCCAGGTAGTAGATCTTGGGCTTGTTGCCGAGCTCGGGATTGAGCACCGCGCCGCGGTGCCGACGGATCAGGGTCGCGGGCTCGCCCCCGAGATCGTCGAGATCGCCGAAGGAGCGCGCCCGCGCCGGGCAGGCCTCGACGCAGGCCGGCTCCCGTCCTTCCTCCCGCCGATCGAGACAGAAGTCGCACTTGGTGGCGACCCCGACCCCGCTGTGCTCCTCCCAGTAGCGCTTGGCGAACTGCTCGTAGGGCGACAGCTCCAGCCCGTCGGGGAAGTAGCTCTCCCAGCTCTCCACCGTGTAGCGCGCGCCATAGGGGCAGGCCATCATGCAGTACTTGCAGCCCATGCACTTGTCCTTCTCGACGACGACCACGCCGTCGTCGCGCTGCACGGTGGCGCCCGTGGGGCAGACCTCCAGGCAGCTCGGCTCCTCGCAGTGCATGCACAAGACCGGCAGCGCCTGCCGTACCGCGCTCGGATACTCCCCGGTCTCACCCTTGAGCAGGCGCGACCAGAACACGCCGGGGGGCGTGTGGTTCTTCACCTTGCACGCCATGACACAGGCGTAGCAGCCGTAGCAGCGCTTGAGATCGATCACCATTCCGTAGCGTGGCATGACTACCCCTGCTCCTCGGCCTTGTAGATCTTGACGCGGCAGCAGATGTCCTGGTTGAAGGTCAAGGGGTCGGTGTGATCGAGGTCGATCTCCACCAGGTCGTTGAAGAAGGTTCCCTTGCCCTTGGCAATGGGCATGTACTTGCCCCAGTGGCCGGCCACGGCGGCGATGGCCAGGTGCTTGGGCTCGATCCCGTCGGTCAAGGCCACCCAGCCCTTGACCTTGTGACCCTGTGGGTTCTCCAGCCAGACGAAATCACCGTCCTTGATGCCCTTGTCCTCCGCCGTCGCGCGGTTGATCTGCACGGCGTAGATGTACGGGTCGTCCTGCGAAACCTCGTCCAGATACGGGTTCTGCTGCGTGAGCGAGTTGCAGTGCGTCACGGCGCGCCAGTAGAACGCGTACATGTCGCACTCGGTCTCCTTGTCGTCGTGTGAGGGACACGGATACCAATCGGCCAGCGCCTTGAAGCGAGCCCAGTCGATCTTGAAGAAGTCGTCGCCCTCGTGCTCCTTCCAGAGCTTGCTGATCTGCTCGCCCGAGTCGATGAAGTACTCGAAGTAGATGGGCACGCGCGAGGGGTTGAACCACTTCCAGTACACGTCCTCGGGTCGCTTCGGCCAGGTGAACACCGCCGTCTTGCGCACGTGCTCCAGGCCGTGCTCCTCGCCGAAGCGATCCTTGAGCAACCGATCCGTGACATCCTCCCAGGTGTGCTTGACGCTGCCATCCTCGCAGAGGCGGTACTTGTCGCTCATCTTGCCGCCGTAGCGCATGGTGATGCTGTCGTTCAGGCCCTTGTAGAACTTGGGCAGGATGCCGAGGCGCTCGGAGATCTCCAGCATGACCTCGTTGAAGTCGCGCCGCTCGGGCAACGGCTCAACCACCGGCTGGCGGATGGTCCAGCCCCACTCGCCCTCGCCTTGGGGATGGGAGAACGTCGAGGGGAAGCTCACGGCCGGGCTGTAGCGCTCGAGATAGCAGCAGTCGGGCAGCACGATGTCGGCCACGGCCTCCTCGAACTCCGTGATGTAGAGCTGGAAGTAGAAGCCGAAGCCGAACTTCTTCAAGAAGTTCTCTGTCACCTGCTCGGCGTTGCCCATGGTCATGACCGAGTTGGAGCCGAAGTTGACCATGACGTCGGGCCGGTAGGTTGGGGGGATCTTGAAGCGCTCGAGCATCTCGAACCAGCGCGGGCTGCACGGCACGAAGGCGTTATAGATAGACGTGGGGAACATGTCGTGCAGATCGAGCCTGGTAGGCTGCTTGGGCACGCGCATGGGATAGGGGACGTGGTCGTAGACCCAGGCCTTGGCCACGAGCAGGCCGTCGGGGCAGGGATAGGGGATCTGATACGGCTTGCCCGTCTTCTCGTAGCCGTTCATCACGGTGCCGCCCAAGCCGAAGGCCGCGCCCCAGGTGTCGGCGGCACCGACGATGTGGTTGACCATGTCGATCGAGAGGCAGGTCCAGCCGGAGTTGACATGGCCCTGCGCGCCGCGGAAGAAGTGCGTCGCGACCGGGCGTTTGGGGATCTTCTTCAGGCCCTTGTCGGTCTTGATGGTCACGGTGGAGCCGATCTCGGCCGCCTCCCCGAGCTCCTTGGCCACGCGGCGGATGGTAGCCGCCGGCACCCAGGTGATCTTCGCCACCTTCTCCGGGGTGTACTTCTTGACGTGCTCCTTCAAGAGCTCGAAGGCCGGGTGGCACTGGACGCCACGGACCTCGTAGGTGCCCTGGAGGGCGACCTCGTGGGCCTGGTCCTCGTACTCGACGCGCGTCACCGAGGGGTCGTCGTGGACCTTGGCGCAGCGCTCGACCACATCCCAGACGAGCGGCTTCTTCGTGGCCTCGTCGCGCATGTACCGCCCGTCCGAGGGCCGGATGAGGTACGGGCCGTTGGTCTTGTACATCAGGTACTCGCGGTCGTAGATCCCGAGCTCGTTGACGAGCACGTTGACCAGGCCCAGAGCCATGGCGCCGTCGGTGCCGACGCGGATCGGGATCCACTCGTGGGCCTTGGACGCCTGGGCGCTCTGGAACGGATCGAAGACCACGTTCTTGAAGCCGCGGTAGCGGGCGTCGGCCACCTGCGTGGCGTTCTGCACGGCCACGTGCCCGGCGCCGTGCCCTTTCGAGCAGCCGAAGTTCAGGGCGTAGTTGCAGTGGGCGAAGTCCGGGATGATCGACCACGAGACGTGCATGATGCCGTTCATGAAGTGGGCGCCGTTGCCGCAGTGCAGGCCCCCGCCCGAGACCCAGTAGTTGGGCGTGCCAAATGCCTTCATGAAGCCGATGACGCCGAAGCGGATCTCGGAAGCCTGCGTGGTCGTGGCCTGGAAGAACAGGCCGCGCGGCTCCTTCTCGTGGCAACGCTTGAGCTTCTCGCAGATGATCTCCAGGGCCTCGTCCCAGGAGATCCTCTCCCACTTCGGATCGACGCCGAGCCCCTTCTCGGGATTGGTGCGCTTCAGGGGGTAGTTGACCCGATAGGGGTCGTAGAGCAGGTGGGGCGCGGCCAGGCCCTTGACGCAGATCCGGCCACGGCCGGTGGGCGCGGCGGGGTTGCCCGCGACCTCCGTGACGACGCCGTCCTGCACGCGGACCTTGATGCCGCACATGCAGTAGCACTGCCCACAACAGGTCGAGATCCAAGTGTCGTTGGGGCGCTTCTCGTCTTTTGCGGTCATGAGTTGACGGCTCCTTGGGGGTTCGAGCCCGCGCGGCCCGTGCGGCGGAGCCGCATGATCGTAACGATTTCCGCTACATGCGACCGGGCAGCGACGGCGGCACCATAGGCGCCCCCCGGGCGGTTGTCAACGACCGACGGCTTGGGAAGAAAGCGGCGGCAAATGCCTGGAATCGCTAGAGCGCTGATCGCGACTTCCCTGCGATGTCGAGCAGCCGATCCACGAAGGCGTCCTCTTTCTCGTCGATGTCGTCGTCGGCCACCACGATGCCGGCGATGAGCTGGCAGATCTTGGCGCGAATCTTGGCGCGAAGCTTCTGGTCCACGTCGCTGGTCCTCCTGGCCGGCGCCCGCGCCAGGGCGGGCGACAAGCCGGGCGTAGCACGGCTGGGGCAGGGGCGCCCGGCGAGCGTGGGGGCGGCCGCGGCGCCCGCGGTGGCCGGCGTGAGCAGCGGGGAACCGGTGGCAAGGAAGCACGCGACCCGGCTACTCCTTGCCATGGAAGCGCAATCATTTCACACTACTGGCGGCCCTCAGCGGACGCATCCAACCGGAATTGCTCCACGATGCCCCACGCACAATCAAGGCACACTCCTTGCAATTCAAACACCGCCGCCGCACGCGAAGGAGCCCGCCCGTGAAAACCCCCACCACGTGCTTCCCACTCTCCCTACTCGCCCTCGCCACCGCGGCCGCCTCCTCCGCCTGCAGCGCGCCCGAGCAGGCGGCCGCCACATCGATCAGCACCACGCCCTCCGACCAACCCGAAGCCGGCGCCGACGCCACCCTCGACGCCGAGGTCGCCCCAGACGCCGGCAAGGCCTGGCCACCGTGCGACTGCGAACAGACCGGCTACTGGGTCGAGCCTCATGCATCCCCTCACTTGGCCGTGTGAAATCGCATGGTTGGACGCCACGAGATTGGCGCCGTCCACCTTGCTGCGCAGTTCGCCCGACCAACGTGCGAACGCCGCCGTGTGCCGCGGAGGCACAGGTGGGCTCAGAACCGCCAGCGCGCCTCGGCTCCGAGCGGGCCCACGCGCAGCTCCGGGCCGAGGCCGGCGCTCGGCGCAGCCCGCCCGGAGCGGTTGCCTGCGTTCTCGACCTCGTCGTCCTCGCTCCTGGGGCTTGCGCCGACGACCCACAGCGGGATACCCACGGCGAGGCTGATGACGGCAAGACCGCCCGTCACGGCGCCGCCAATCATCCACGGAATCGCGCCCAGGCCCTGGACGTCGTGGCAGCCCCCGCTGCACGTGCCGTCGGCCTCGGCGAAGCTCCAGATGGCAAGGCCGGTCAAGACGGCGGCGTGGGCGGTGAGCGCCATCCCGGTGTACTTCATGCCGGGCGAGCGCGGCTTGTCCTCGATCGCGGGACGCCAGAAGGCCCGCGGCTCCATGGGGACATGCGCCCGCGGCGTCGCGACCGGTGGCGAGGACGGCGGCGGGGCCGGAACTTCGCCGACTTCGTTCTCGGGGGCGGGGGTCTGGGCGGGCGGGGGCGGCGGATCGACCGGCGCCTCGACCGCGGGCGGCGTCCCAGGGACGGCCGGCTGCCCGCGCGCCGGCAGGCATACGCCGGCCGCGCCGAGCACGACGAGGAGGGTGACAAGACGACGGAACGGGCGCTGCGACGGCGGGAGCATGCCGAGCGGTACTAGCACGCGCCGTGCCAGGTGAGGTGCTCCTCGGCGAGGCATCGCGGGCGGCCGGTCCGCGAACGGCGGCTCCCGCGCCTCGATGACGACGTCGTCGGAAGTGCGCAGCGCGCGTGCGTCGAGCCTCTGGCGGCCGCACCACGCCGCAAGCGAGCCGGTGTCCAGCACGCCGGCGCGGAAGGCGCACGAAGCAACGTCATGAGAGAAGCCGGCTCCGAAAGGAGGCCGGTGGCGCAGCGGGCAACGAGCCCGCTCAAATCAAGGCGCACGCAGAATGCTGTGCGTACCCACGCGGCGCATGACCAAGTTCCGTCCGTCGATGTGGAAGGTCATGCGGTAGTCCTGCGTCACCCGAGCCTCGAAGATGCCTCGGGACTTCGGCTGCATCTTCTTGACTCGAAGCGACGGATGCCGAGGGCTCTCCAGCAGGAGGCGCAATGCCTTGTCGACCGCGTTCCTGATGTCGTCCGACAGGGCCCGATAGTCGTGTACGAAGGGCCTCGCGAAGACGAAAGCGCGGTTCATACCTTGGCGCTGCGAAGCGCCTCGATGGCCTCGTCAGCGTCCTCGAACGGGCCGAGCACGTCGCCTGCCGCGATCGCCTCGTCCGCCTCACGCTCGCGACGCTGCCACTCTTCCGTCCAGAAGTAGCGCTGGTCCTTCGGGATGCGTCCCGCGGGAACGAGGACGACAGTTTCGCCGGCGATCTGAACGTCGAGCTTCGAGCCCTTGCGAAGCCGCAGCGCACGTACGGCCTCTTCCGGCAAGTGCAGCTCGCGGCAGGCACCCATGGTCACAGTGGGCACCGCGACCTCCTTGGTCTTCGATGGCGTGCTCGGTTACCGCCTTCACAGTACGTCCTGCGCGGTGGTCCGTCAAGCGCCGATCCGATCCGGGGTGTCTAACCGAATTGGGGGTGCGGGCGGAAAAGCGAACCGCCAAGGCGCCAAGCACGCCAAGAAACCAATTATTCTCCTTGGCGACCTTGGCGTCTTGGCGGTTCATCCGGCGGCGCTCCCCGGTTCTGGTAGGCACCCTCCGATCCGCGAACACGCCAGGCTCGGCACCTCCTCGGGCTGGAGCGGGTAGCACTCAGCGCACTTGCAGCTTGCGCACCGCCGCGGCCGGGATCCCGCCTTCGTGGGAGCCCCAGCGCACGTGCAAGAGCTGGCCGCGGCATTCGCCGAGCTCGAGCCGGGCGCCCTCGGGGATGTGCTCGTCGCCGAGGTAGATCTCGCGCACCACCAGCACGCCCGGGCTCGTGTGCAGGCGCAGGTACCGAGCGCCGAGATAGAGGGGCACGAGCACGAGCGCCGCCACGAGCCCGATCGACGCGAGCAGCATGCCCGCGAGCCGCCACGGCCGCCGCGGCCGGCGCCGCAGCACGAGGCCGAGCGAGAGCACGAGCGAGGACGCCACGGTGCTCGCCGCCCAAGAACGCTCCGAGGCGAGGCCGCACAGCACGCGACCGAGCGTGGGCCGCGCCGTGAGCACGTCCTTGCCACGCCGGGCCTGGCGCCGCGCCACCTCGGCCTGCACCAGCCCGAGCGCGTGGTCGGCCTCCTCGTCATCGGGGCGCAGGGCCAGGGCCTCCATGAAGGCGGCCGCCGCGCGGCCGAGATCGCCCTCGCGCTCTGCGCCGGCGCGCACCCGCAGCACGTAGGCAAGACCGCGGTCGTAGCTCGCGTCCGGGTGGACGACCCCGCGGTCGGCCAGGCTCTCGAGCTGGTCGATTGCCTCCTCGTATCGGCCCTCGGCCAGCGCCTCGACGCCGCGCCGGAAGGCATCGGGAGGCTTCTCGGCGGCCGAAGGCGGGCGGTGCAAGGCGCAAAGGAGCACGGTCACGGCCGCCAACGCGACCGCAACCCGCTTGCCCCGGGCCCGGCACCGCGTCACTCCGGCTCCTCGCTCTGCGGCCGCTCGTGCGCCAGCTCGGCCACGAGGCGGCCGGCCGCCGCCGCGAGCGCGGCGGCGGGCTTGCGGCCCGCGGGCGCGTCCGGCGCCGCCGCAAGCGGCTCGAAGCGCAGGCTCGCGCAGCGATCGAGCAGCTCGCGCGCCCGAAGGGCGAGCTCCGCGCGCAGGCCACGCCGGCCGAGCTCGGCCTCGAGATCGCCCAGCAGAACGGCGCGCGATTTGAGCCCCGTTGCCGCCTCGATCGCGAGGTGGACCGCCCGCTCGACGGCGGTCGCGGTGATCGGGCCGTCCTGGGCGCGCAGCGCTTCGCGCACGGCCCGGCGCGCGAGCGCGCGCGGATCGGCCGCCCGCTCGGAGCGACGACGGCGCAGGCCACGCGCGGCGCGCTGCCCGATCGAGCCCACCAGGGCCGCAAGCGGCCCGGCCACGACCAGGGCCCAGAGCGCACGCTGGCCCAACTCGGGATCGGGCACAGGCTCGAAGCGGCCCAGAGCAAAGCGCGGCTCACCGATGGTGGCGAACGGATCGGAGCCGGCCGCGCCGGCGTCGGCGCCGGCCGCCGGAGCGCCCGCGTCCGGCCCGGGCGGCGGCGGCTGCACGGCGACGAAGCCGAGCGGGGCCGCGGCCACGCCGTAGGCGCTCGCGTCCGGGTCGTAGAAGGGAAGCGACACCGTGCCCAGGTTGATCCGGCCGCTCTGGTGCAGGCGCACGACGTAGCCGAAGAAACGCCACCCGCCGACCCGCCCGCGCCTTGTCTCCACCTCACTGCGCCTCTCCGGATCGAGCCACTCGACGCCGGTGCGCTCCGGGACCTTGAGCGCGTTCGGCACGTTGCCCGTGCCCTCGATCCGCACCAGCACCGCGACCGCGCCGCCGGCCTGCGTGGCGCGCGGCTCGACGGAGGCCGTGAGCCGGAATCGCCCCACGTCGCCGAGCCGGTAGCCGGGTGGCCGATCCGCGAGCGGCGGCTCGCGCGTCTCGATGACGAGGTCGTCGGAGGTGCGCAACGCGCGCGCGCCGAGCCTCTGGCTGGTGAACCACGCCTCGAGCGCGCCGGTGTGCAGCACGCCGGCGCGCAGGGGGAAGACGGCCACGCGGTCGAGCAGCCGCACGAGGTAGCGCTGCCCGCCGACGATGGTGTTGCGCGGCGGATCCGTGCCCGGGTTGCCGAGCAACGGCACCCGCAGGAAGTCGGCCAGCGCCGGCTCGCGCCGATCGGTCATCTGGAACTCGACGCGGTAGTAGAGGTAGTGCGAGAGCGTCACTTGCTCGCCTACGATCGCCGCCCTCTTGTCGGCCACGCTACGCAGGAAGACGCCGGCGGCGCGCGGCGCCGCCAGGGCTAGCTCATGCGCCTCGGGCGTCCCGGGGCCGAGCAGGTCGTCGTCATCGTCGAAGAGCGATCCTGGTCCCGCGGGAAACGGAAAAGGGAAAGGGAAGCTGCCGCCCATGCCTCCGAAGGGCGAGCCCGGGCCGAGCGGCGAGCCCGCACCGACGTGAAAGGGGGCCCCGGAGGCGGCGATCACGCGCACGTGCAAGGGGCCACCGGCCTGGTAGGTGGTGGGGCCGACCATCACCGTCGGCGCCGGGATGGTGAAGCTGCCCTCCTCGTTGCCCACAAGCTGCCAGCGAGCGCTGATGCCGGTCTCGACGACGGAGCGCCCCATGCCGAACTGCATGCGCGTTTGGCTCGAGATGTGGGGGCCCGAGACGGCAAGCTCGGGCGGGGCGCGAAGCAGCGGACTGTGCGGGCTGTCCCCCGTCTCGGTCATCGCGCGCAGCTCGATCGTGAAGGGCTCGCCCACCTGCACCTCTGCGGCGCTGATGGTCGCCGTCAGATCCGGCGCGCCGGCCTGCGCCCGTGCCGGGGGCGCGAAGCCGAGGACGAGCAGCGCGACGAGCGGCCAGGCGAGAGCGGCCCGCATCACTTGTCCTCCATGCCGCTGCGGCGGCGGATGCGCGCCGCGCGCTGCTTGGCCTCCTCCTGCTGGTACGTGGGGGCCTCCTCCAGCAGATCGAGCACGCGCTGCATCTGCGCGTCGCGCTGGCGCTCGGGCTCGGGCTGATCCTGGGGCGCCGGGGGCGGGCCTCCATCCGGCTGACCGCCGGCGTCAGCGCCGCCGGCGTCGGGGCCCTGGGCGCCGCCGCCGTCCTCGCCGCCGTCCTCGCCGCCGTCCTCGCCGCCGCCATCCGGCCCGCCGCCGTCGGGACCGCCGTCGTTTCCGCCCGCGTCGTCGCCGCCGTCGGCCCCGCCGTCCGGCTGGGCGTCGGGCGGGGCGTCCGGGGGCGCATCGGGCTCCGCGTCCGGGCCGGCGTCCTGCTCGTGCAGCCTGCGGAGCGCGACGGCACGGTTCCAGGCGGCGTCGCGGCCGATGCTGTCGCCGCCCGCGTCCTCCGCAATGCCCGGCACGAGCTGCAGGGCCTGCTCGTACTGCTCGATCGCACTCTCGTACTCGCGCCGCAGGAACTCGAGGTTGCCCGAGAGGTAGTAGGCGCGCGCGCGCAGCTCGATCGGCACCTTCGGATCGGAGGCAATGGCCCGGGTCACGATCTGCGCGCAGTCGATCTCGAGAGCGCGGCGGGCCGCAAGCTCGGCCGCCTCCGGACCCGCGTCGGCACCCTCCTCCTCGCCGAAGCGCTGGCCGAAGCGCTCGGCAAGCCGGAAGAGCACCAGGCCGAGGTCAAAGGACCCATTGTGCTTCTCGCGCACGCTCGGAGGCAGGCCCAGACCGCCGTCGGCGCACGCGCCGGTGCCGAGGTACTGCTCGAGGATCTGCTCGGCCGATTCGATCTGGCCGGCGTCGTAGTGCCCGAGCGCGCGGTCCACCTCGGGCGAGCGCCGGTGGAAGGGCTCGCGCGGATCCCACCCGCAGCCCGCCATGGCCCAGGCGAGCGCGCCCACAATGGCCCCGGCCGCGAGCAGGATCCAGATCAGGCGCGACAGGGCGAAGCGACGCGAGCGGCGGCGCGCGCCTTTCCGGGGGGCACCAAGCCTAGCCATGGCTCACCCCCTCGGCGGCCTGTGGCGCCGCCGCCTTGAAGCCGGACGAGCCCCCGGCCGAGCGCGGCTCGCGGCCGAGGCCGGCACGCTTGCGTGCTCGCCCCGGCGCGGGAGGCTGGCGGCGCACGAAGATCCGCCGCGGCGCCTCGCTCAGCGCAAGCTCGCCCAACAGCAGCAGGATGGCGAGGCCGAGCGGGTAGAAGTAGATGTCCGCGTAGACCATCTCCACGCGCTCGCCGAGCTCGCTCTTCATCTGCCGGCGCAGCGCCTCGGCAATCTGGTCGATGCCCGTCGTCCCGCGCTCGGCCCGCACCACGAGCCCCTCGGGGCTCGCCCGCGCGATCTCTGCGAGCTGCGCCTCGCCCTCCGGCGTGAGCGAGGTGACGAGCGGCCGTCCCTGGCGGTCGGTGCGCCAGCCGACGACCCGGCCGTCCGGGCCCACCTCCGGGATGCGCTCGGGCGTGCGCCCGCCGATCTGGACGACGTGGATGGTGGTGCCCTCGCTTCCGACCTCGCGCGCCACGGCCAGCGGATCGCCTTCCAGATCCTCGCCGTCGGTGACGAGCACGATGACGCGCTTGTGGTCGCGCGAGAACGGGTCGCGCCGCAGTAGGTCGCGCGCGTAGCCCAGGGCCCGGCCGATGGCCGTCCCGCCGACGGGCATGTCGCCGGGGCTGAGCTGGCGCAGGAACTGCGCGATCGCCGCCCCGTCGGCCGAGAGCGGGAAGCCCATGGGCTCGCCGGCGAAGGCCACGGCCGCGAAGCGGGCGCCTTGGAGCTGCTTGACGAGCCGGCCGATCTCGACCTTGGCGCGGAAGATGCGCGACGGCGGCACGTCTTGCGCGTGCATGCTCTTCGAGAAGTCCAGGGCGATGACCACGTCGAGGTTGGTCGCCGGGATGAGCTTCGTGCCCCGGCCGTACTGGGGCCGCGCCGCGGCCACGAAGACCACCGCGGTCGCGAGCACGAGCAGCACGCCCTTGTACATGCGCCTCGTGGCCGGATCCGAGGTACAGAGGGCCCGAACCCGCTCCGCGTCGCCGAAGGCCGCGACCGCGCGTGCCGTGCGCCAGCCGCCGGCCACGAGCAGCGCCGCGACGAGCAGCGCCAGCGCTGCTCCGGCGAGGAAGTACGGAGCGGCGAAGTGCACTACGGGAACCTCCGCAATAGCCAGGCCCGCAGCAGGGCGTCGAGCGCCACGAGAAAGGCGCCCGGCAACAGCAGCAGCGGGAACAGATCCTCGAAGGAGGCCACGGAAGCCTCGAAGCGGGTCTTCTCGAGCTGATCGAGCACGTCGTGCATGCTCCGCGCCAGGCCCTTGGCGTCGGTGGCGATGTATGCCTGGCCCCGCGTTGTCCGGGCGATGCGCTGCAAGAGATCCGGGTTGACCGGGAAGCGGTGGCGTACGTAGCGCGGCTGGCCGAACAGATCCACGCCGTCCTGGACCTCCACCTCGTCGCCGGCGCCGATCTGGATGGTGTAGATCTTGGCGCCGACCCCGGTTGCGAGCTCGATGGCGTACTCGGGCGAGACCTGGCCGGCGTTCGAGTCGCCGTCCGTCAAGAGGATGATGACCCTGGAGATGGCGTCGGAGCGTCGCAGCCGGGCCACGGCCGTGCCCAGGGCGTCGCCGATGGCCGTGGCGCTGCCGTCGATGACCTGGAGGCCCATCTTCGAGACGAGCTGCGCCAGGAGCTGGTAGTCGAGCGTGGTCGGCGACAGGATGTAGGGCGCCTTGCCGAAGACGACGACCCCGATGCGGTCGGTCTTGCGTCGCGAGATGAAGTCCTGCACGACCACCTTGGCCGTGTCGAGCCTCGTCAGCCGCTGCCCGGGCGGCAGCTCCACGGGCGTCGGCAGATCGCGCGGATCGGCGTCGAGCACGGCCCGCATCGAGCCCGACAGGTCCATGACGAGCACGATGTCGATGCCCTTCTCCTCGGAGCTCTGGTCGCTCAGCACCGAGACGGGACGGGCCATGGCCAGCACGAGCAGCGTCAGGGCCACGGCGCGCACGGCGCCCGGCAGATCGGCAAGGCGCGTGCGCCAGCCGCGAGGACCCAGGCTCAGGGGGACCAGCGTGCCCATGCGCAGCCGCGGCCGGCGCGCGTCCTGGCCGAGCGTGCCCCACCACCAGCACAGCGGCACGATCAAGAGACCGACAAGGGCCCAGCTCTGGCGCCAGCTCGCCTCGATCCAGGTGGGGCCCCGGACAAGCCAGGGGTAGAGGGCGCCCAGGGCGGCCACTACGACAGTCAGGGCGAGCGCGCCCACGACGCGCCGGACACGGTTCGGCGGCTTCGGCCCGCGCCGGCCCAGGGCCCGCGCCGCCGCGGAGCGGGACGGAGCGCCGGGCGCGGGGCTCACGCGGCCCTCCCCGGCGGCGCCGCGCCCGCTGCCGGCGCCGCGCTCGCCGCCGCCGGACGGGCCGGCGGGGTCGTCTCGTGCACGATCGTCTCGGCCCGTCCGATCAGCCGCCCGCACTCTTCGCGCGTGGGCACGAGGCGCGCAAACTTCACGAGGTCGCTCTCCTCCAGGATCTCGCCGATGCTCTTGCGGCTCTCGATCGGGGGCTCGATGCGCCGCAGCTTGTCGCGGATCTCGGCCGTGGTCGATTCGAGGCCATCGAAGCCGTAGCGCTCGCCCAGGTACTTGCGCAGGCAGTCGCTTGTCCGATCGCAAAACACGTCGTTCTGTCCCACGTCGAGCAGGCCCGAGCGCCGGATCTCGGCAAGCTCGGCCAAGGCCGCGATCCAGGGCAGCACCTTGGGCACGGGCAAGACGGGCTTGGGGCGCTTGCTCCAGCGATGGAGGAGCCAGCCGAAGAGGGCGCCCGCGCCCAGGGCCGCCAGCGCGCCGTAGAAGATCTGCTTGGCCAGGGTCCACTCCTCGCGCTGCGGCCGGGGGGGGGGATTGAGTTTCACGGGAGGATCGGTTTCGTTGGCGATGGGATCCTCCACCACGATACGGTGCGCCTCGGTGCACAGGGTCATGACCTCGCCGCTGGCCCGGGCCACCATCACCGGCACGGGCGGCAGCACCATCAGGTGCCGGCCCGGCTCGCGCGGCAGCGGCACGAAGGGGATGCTCAGGCGGGTCTTGGTGCCGCTCGCGCTCTTCTCGACGCTGAGCGCAAAGGGAGAGCCGCCGTCCTCGTGCGGGATCTCGAAGCCGGCGGCCTTGACGGCGCGCTCGGCGTCGCTGCCGCGCTGCACGCGCACGGCCTCGGGCAGCACGCTCTCGCCGCCGCCGTGGCTCACCACGACCTCCAGGCGCGCCTCGTAGCCGCTCGTCCCGCGGTCGGGAAAGGAGGCGTCCAAGGCCGGCCTGCTCGCGCCCTTGGGGATGTGCTCGGTGCAGGAGGCCCAGACGCGCTCGGGCGCTCCTGCGTCCGTCGCGCCGCCCCCGCCAGCGGCCTGCCCCCAGGCGGCGGCGCCTCCGAAGAAGGCGGCCAGGGCCACCGCGCGCCCGGCGGCTCTCATCGTCCCAGCCTCCGCGCGCGCATGGCGAACAGGCTGCGGATGGGCTCGACGGAGCTGCCGTCGGTGCGCACGACGACCGAGTCCAGGCACAGCTTCTTGAACAGCCGGTCGCGATCGGCGCGCAGGGCCCGCATGGCCTTGGCGTAGTGCTCGCGCACGGCGCGATTCGAGGTGTCCACCGTCACCTCGGCGCCCGTCTCCAGATCCTCGAAGCTCGCCAGGCCCACGTCGCACAGCTCCTCGTCGCGTGGATCGACGAGCATGACGGGGATGACGTCGTGCTTGGCCGAGGCCAGGGCCAGGGCCCGCTCGAAGCCCGCGGCGAAGAAGTCGCTCACGACGAAGACGACGGAGCGGCGCTTGGCCACCTTGACCAGCGTCTGCAGCGCCAGGGCGAGGTTCGTGCCCGCGTACTTGGGCTCGTAGCTCATGATCTCGCTGATGACGCGCATGACGTGCTTGTCGCCCTTCTTCGGGGGTACGAGCTTCTCGACCACCTCGGTGGCGATGACGAGGCCCACGTTGTCGTTGTTCTTGATCGCGCTGAAGGCGCACACGGCGCCGACCTCCGCCGCCACGCGCGCCTTGCTCGCCCGCCTCGTGCCCCACTGCTCGCTGGCCGACAGATCGACCACGAGCATCACCGTCATCTCCCGCTCCTCGACGAAGACCTTGACGTAGGGCGCGTCCATGCGCGCCGAGACGTTCCAGTCGATGAAGCGCACGTCGTCGCCGGGGACGTAGGCGCGCACCTCCTGGAAGCTCAAGCCCTGGCCCTTGAAGATGGAATGGTACGTGCCGACGGTCTGCTCGTCGGCGAAGCGCCGCGTGCGGATCTCGATCCGCCGCAGTTGGCGCAGCAGCTCGGGCGGGATCACGGCACCTCGACCACCTCGAAGACCCGGCGCACGATGTGCTCGCTCGTGACCTCCTCGGCCTCGGCCTCGTACGTCAGGATGACGCGATGCCGGAGCACGTCGGGGCCGATGGCCTTGATGTCCTCGGGCGTGACGTAGCCGCGGTGCTTGAGGAAGGCGTGCGCCCGGCCGGCCAGGGCGAGCGCGATGGAGGCGCGGGGGCTCGCGCCATACTCGATGAGCGGCGCCAGCTCGCCCAGGCCGCGCTGCCGCGGCTCGCGCGTGGCGAGCACCACGTCCACGACGTAGCTCTTGACGCGGTCGTCGATGTACACGTCCTGTACGGCCTGGCGCGCCCGGCGCAGCGTCTCCAGATCGATGCGCTCGCGAACGCTCGCCGGCGTGGAGCCGATGGCGCGCTCGACGATCTCCTTCTCCTCGTCGCGCGAGGGGTAGCCGACCTTGACCATCATCATGAAGCGGTCGACCTGCGCCTCGGGCAGCCGGTAGGTGCCCTCGTGCTCGATCGGGTTCTGGGTCGCCATGACGATGAACGGATCGGGGAGCGGATGCGTCTTGTCGCCAATCGTCACCTGCCGCTCCTGCATGGCCTCGAGCAGCGCGCTCTGCACCTTGGCCGGGGCGCGGTTGATCTCGTCGCCCAGCACGAGGTTCGCGAAAATGGGGCCGAGCTTGGAGGAGAACTCGCCCTTCTGATGGTTGTAGATGACGGTGCCGATGAGGTCGGCCGGCAAGAGATCGGGCGTGAACTGCACGCGCGCGAACTGGGCGCTGATGGCCGCGCACAGGGTGCGCACCGTGAGCGTCTTGGCCAGCCCGGGCACGCCCTCGAGCAGCACGTGGCCGCCCGTCAGCAGCCCGATCAGGATCCGCTCGATCATGTAGCCCTGGCCGACGATGACCCGGCCGACCTCGCTCACCAGGTCGTCGACGAAGGCGCTCTCCTTGGCCACGAACTCGTTCAGCGCACGGACGTCTTGCATCTCGTTTCAACCTTCTCGGGCCGCTCCGGCCCGCCGCCGGCGGCCAGGCCGGGCTTCTAGCAAGCTTGGCCCGAGGAATACAGCCGGCGGCCGGGGGTTATTCCGCGGGCCGGCTGCTCGCCGCGCACCAGTCGCCCGGGAGCTCGACCTTGCCGCCGAGCTGAGCCGGCGCCGTGCTAGACTAGTGGCAATGGGCACCTTCAGCGTGGCCGTGCGCCTTCCCGACAAGAGCAGGATCGACGCGCTGGTGGACACCGGCGCGACCTTCAGCAAGCTGCCGTCGAGCGTCCTGGCGCGGCTTGGCGTCGAGCCCGATTTCTCGACGCTGGTGGAGCTGGGCGACGGCCGGCGGCTGCGGCGCCGGGTCGGCTACGTCCGGCTCGGTCTCGGCCGCAAGCAGGCGCTGGTGCCTGTCATGTTCGGCCGCGCAGGCGAGGAGCCGCTGGTGGGTGCGACCACGCTGGAGATCCTCGGGCTGGCGCCCGACCCGGTGCGCCGGACGCTGGGCGAGAGCCGGCATCTCGAGATCTCCGAGCGGCGTCCGCGGCGGTAGCGTGCGCCGGCGGCCGGCAGGCGTCGCGGCCGGGGTCGTGATGGGGCGCTCGAAGGGGTAGGCGCGGCCAGTCGCGTCGCGGCGGGGCACTACTGACACGTCAGGTGAGCCTGCACAGGCGTGGGGCGGTCAATGGTCGTGCCGTCGCCAAGCTGGCCGAGTTGGTTCTTGCCCCAGCACCAGACGGTGCCGCTCTGCTTGCGCGCACAGGTATGGTTGTACCCCGCGCTCACCTCGACCACGGCGGTACCAAGCGCGGTGACCTGCACCGGGAGCGCGTTGCACCAGCCGCTACAGTCTTGTCCCTTCGTCGTGCCGTCGCCGAGTTGCCCGCTGCCGTTGCTCCCCCAGCACCAGAGCGTGCCGTCGCCCTTGCGCGCACAGGTATGATTGTAGCCCGCGCTCACCTCGACCACGCTCGCGCCAAGCGCGGTCACCGGCACAGGTGACAGTTCGGGCAACACGGTCCCGCTTCCGAGTTGCCCGCCGGCGTTGTTCCCCCAGCACCACAGCTTCTGGCTTCCTGTGCGCGCGCACGTGTGCCCCTCGCCCGCGGAAACCTCGACCACGCTCGTGCCGAGCGCGGGCACCTGCTGCGGTGACGGTTTGCACGGCCAGCCATTGCAGTCCTGTCCCTTCGTCGTTCCGTCGCCGAGTTGGCCCTTCTCGTTGCTGCCCCAGCACCAGAGCGTGCCGTCGGCCTTGCGCGCGCAGGTGTGCACTTCGGAACAGCCGTCGTCGCGGTTCGCGGCGACCTGGACCACGCCCGCCCCGAGCACCTTCACCTGTTGCGGCGACTTCTGGCACGGAAAGCCATCGCAGTTTTGTCCGCTCGCCGTGCCGT
>JACQWT010000392.1 GCA_016209145.1 Deltaproteobacteria bacterium
CTGCGGAACGACGAGGGCCGTGTAAACGATGATGGGACCTAGCGCGTTGGGCACGAGATGGCGGAAGATGATGGCGCCGTGCCCTACGCCCATGGCGCGCGCGGCCTCGACGAAGGGCTGCTCGCGCAGGGCCATGACCTGCCCGCGGACGATGCGCGCCATGGTCAGCCACGACACCGAGCCCAACGCGGCAAACACGAAGACGATCTGGAAGATGGGGAAGTAGCTCGGATCCCGGGCATCGCCCACCACGAGCCCGAGCGCGGCCACCCACGCGGCGTACAGGCCGCTCTCGCGGCTGGCGAAGAACACGGAGAGCAGGATCACGACGACGAGCAGGGGGAAGGCGTACAGCACGTCGACGAGCCGCATCATGGCCGCGTCGAGCCTGCCGCCGAAGTAGCCGGCGACGCCTCCCCAGGTGACGCCGATGGCGAAGCTCACGAGAGTCGCCACCAGGCCGACGGTCAAGGAGATGCGGCCGCCGAAGAAAAGGCGCACCAGGAGATCGCGGCCGAAGTAGTCGGTGCCCATCCAGTGCGCCCACGATGGGGGCGTCGGGCCGAGCTGCAAGTCGGCCTGGTCGTAGCGCCACGACGAGAGCCACGGCACGAGAATGCAGCCGAGAACGAGCAGGCCGAGAACGAGCGCCGCGAGGAGCGCCGCGCGATTGCGACGCCAGCGCCGCCAGGCGTCGCGCCAGAGGCTCGACCCGCGCGGCGGATCTACCACCTCACGCTCGCCCGCGTCCTGGGTCATTGCTGCCTCACCCGCGGATCGAGCAGGCCGTAGGCGACGTCGACCGCGGCGTTGAAGAGCATGAGCAGCACCCCGTAGACGAGGGTCACACCCAGCACCAGGTTGTAGTCGCGGTTCAGCGCCGCCTCGATGAAGTAGCGGCCCATCCCCGGGACGTCGAAGATCTTCTCGATCACGACCGAGCCCACCAGCAGGGAGCTCGCGGCGGGCCCGAGGTAGCTCACCACGGGCACCAGCCCGCCGCGCAGCGCGTGGCGCAAAAGCACGCGCGCCTCGCTCAGGCCCTTGGCGCGCGCGGTGCGCACGAAGTCCAAACCTAGCACCTCGAGCATGCCGGCGCGCATGAGCCGGGCAATAGTGGCGCCCACGGGCAGCCCGGCGCAGAGCACGGGCAGCACCATGTGGCGCCAGCTCTCCCAGCGCGCCACGGGAAGCCAGTACAGCGTCAGCGAGAAGAGCAGCACGCACAGCGGCGCCAACACGAAGCGCGGGACCGAGAGGCCAAGCAGCGCCACCGCCATCGCGGCCGTGTCGGTCCTCGTGTTGTGGCGCACGGCGCCGAGCATCCCCAGGGGAATGCCGAACGCGAGCGCGAAGAGCAGGCCGAGCGCGCCGAGCTGCATCGAGGTCGGCAGGCTCAGGGCGACGATCTCGCCCACGGTGCGGTTCGGGTAGCGGAAGCTCGGGCCGAGATCGCCGCGCACGACCAGGGCGAGAAGCCAGTCCGCATACTGGCGGAGCACGGGCTGGTCGAGGTGGTACTTCTGCTCCAGGGCCCGGAGCACCTCGGGCGGCACGGCCCGCTCCGTATCGAAGGGCCCCCCCGGCACCAGGCGCAGCAGGAAGAAGAGCAGCGTCGCGACCACGAACAGGGGCGGCACGATGCCGAGCAGGCGTCTCAAGACGAATCGCATCACGGCGGGGCGATCCTCGTGCCGGGCGCCAGAAGTCATCGAAGACGGTAGACCATCAGGGCTTGCTGTCCGGATGAGCGCTCAGATCCTCCCACTCCTCTGGCGTGACGGTCCTCACCTCCTCGGGATGCTGCCGCCGATGCTCCTTCGCCTCTTCGACCTGCTTCCAGAGATACTCCTCCTCCGCACGCCGGAGCTTCATGAAAAGGATGAAGTCGAGCGCTTCCCGAGCCAGCGCTTCTGGCAGCGACGCAATCTCCCGCTCCAGCAGATCATGTACGGTTTGGGTGTCCACAGTTCCTCCGTATCACGCAGTCCCCCTCAATCATTCAAGATTCAAGCATCAACCCGCGGGGCGCGCGCACCGGAACCCCTGGGCCCGGCTCCGGTCCTCGGGCACGAACCAGTCGCGCTTCGACGCCCGGAAGTTCATGGCATGGTGGAGGTCCCAACTCCGGCCCCGGAGGACGCGCAAAGAGCCGCCGGAGGGGCCTGTTGGGTTGCGCTCCGGCGAGGCAGCGTAGTACGCCTTGCCGTACCAGTCGGCCGTCCACTCCCAGACGTTGCCTGCCATGTCGAGCGCGCCGTAGGGGCTCGCGCCCGCGGGCTTGCTTCCCACTGGCGAGGTCGAATCCCGGCCGCAGCCGTGGCCGCCGTCGTCCATCACGGCGTAGTGGCACGACGGCGCGGCACTGCCCCACGGGTAGATGCGCCCGTCCGTGCCCCGGGCGGCCTTCTCCCACTCGGCCTCGGTCGGCAGGCGCTTGCCCGCGAAGCGGCAGTACGCCTCGGCCTGGCTCCAGTCCACGCAGTTGATGGGATGGCTGTCGCGGCCGCTCTTGTTCCAGTTGCACTCCTCCCCCGGCTTGAGGCTGCCGGGCAAGCCCCACTCCGTCAGGTGGTCGGCCGTGCACCCGCGAGCGTTCACGCAGGAGCGGTACTGCGCCACCGTCACCTCGGTCCGGTCGATGTAGAACGCGTCGAGGTACACCTGGTGGCGCATATTGTCGTCTCCGCAGCCCCAGTCCTGTGGCGCGCAGCCCATCCAGAAGTCGCCCGCGGGCACGAGCACCATGTCCTCGGCAGGCGGCGGCGGCGCGGGCGGCTCGGGGCGTGGCGCCGCCGGCGCGACTGCGGCTGGCCGCGGCGCCATGTCGGGCACGCAGCCTTGGCCGGCCACGAGGTGGAATCCCGCAGAGCACTTCTCCGACACATCGGGCACGCAGCCCTGGCCCGGCTCGAGGTGGAAACCTCGGTCGCAGCGAGGGTGCTCGTCGGGTACGCAGCCCTGGCCCGGCTCGAAGTGCAGGCCTGGCCGGCAGCTCGTGTCCTCCGCGGCCACGCACGCGCGGCGCGCCTCGTCCCAACCAAGCCCCTTCCCGCACGCGGGCACGAACTCGCCCTTGATGGGCAAGAGCGTCAAGCGCACGGGCGCATCCGTGGAGCTCTCGAACACGTCCATCTTCTGGCTGCTCGACACACCGAGCACGCCGACGCCTGCGCCAATCACCGAGCGGCTCCCTCGGCCAATCGCAAATGAGCCGCTGTAGATGGTGCTCACCACGTGCGTTGCGCCCGCACAACCTTCGTTGCCCTCCAGCTCTTCGGCCTTGACCACGGTGCCAATGGGCATCATGCGCGCGTGCTTCAGCTCGAACTCGGCCACGAGCCCGCACCCCAGGCCCATCTTGGCCTGCAAATCGCCCACGCCCACCGGGAAGTTCGCGTACAGATCGTGGTCGTTCAGGGCGGCAATCCTCTTCCTGCTCCCACTCGTCGGGGTTTCCTTGTAGCTCGCCTTGCGCGAGATGCAGTTCGTCAGCACGCGGAGCTCGGTCAAACAGCGCTTCTGCTGGTAGCGCACGACCACCAGGCCCTCCTGGGCGAGCGTCAAGAGGTTCTGCTTCGAGACCTGGTCCCAACCGACCACGTCGGGCTCTTCGGTCAGCCGATTCTCGCGGCAGCCTTGGCCGCTCGCGAACTTGGCTCGCCACTGCTCTTGCTCGGCGATGGCCTCTTCGCTCATCGCATCACAGAGGCCCTGGGCCACCTTGGCCGGAGTGCACCCGGCAAAGGTGCTGAGCAGCGCCACGGCGACAATCCCCAGGGAACTAGTCCGCAGCATCGCGTGCTGCCTCCACGATTTCGCCGAGCTCGGCGCGGCCCGAGAAGCGCGCGCTCACGCGGCCCTCGGCATCGAGCACGATAGCCGCAGGCAAGCCCGAGAGCCCGAGCCGCTGGAGCAGGCCGCCGTCAACATCGAGCAAAAACGAGCCGCCCACGCCCCAGCTCGCGAGCTTCGCCCGACACGGCTCGGCCTCGCTCGGTGCCTCCACGACCGCCACGAACCAGACGCGCACCCCGAGCTTATCGAGTGAAGCCCGTTCAGCCTCGAGCGCGGGCACGCTCTTCTCGCACGGCTCACAGGTGAGCGACCAAAACTCGAGCACCGTCGCCTTGGCGCCGTGCTCCGGGATGGCGATGAGCGCCCCCTCGGCATCAGGCACCGACAGCGCCACGGGCGGGGGGCGCGCCGCGCAGGCGAGCACGCCTAGCACGAGAGAGCCGACCATGAACCAGGGCCCCCGAAGGCACATCGGCGGGATTGTAGCGCCAGCTCGGAAGCTGGGGAAGCCACTCGTGAGCTCGAGGTGCCTACCAGAACTGGGGAGCGCCTCCGGACAAACCGCCAAAACGCCAAGGCCGCGTAGCTTCTCAAAAAGTGGTGACGCTCGGGGGTGGGGATCCGAGCGACAAACAGCTTCACGTGTCCCGTTTCCTCGGGGCAAATCAAACAGGAAGGCGGGAAGACGGGAAGGATCTGAGGTCAACCGTCCGCAGTTCTTCCCGCCTTCCCGTCTTCCTGTTCATCTTTTCGGATGAGCCTTCTCGCCGAACAGAGTTTCGGTGGGTCACGGCGCGGCGATCCTCCCCGGCGGCCCGAGCTCGCCGGGCTCATAGGCCGGCCGGTTGCCGGACGCGCGCCTCCAGTCGGGATCTAGCCAAAGGAAGCGCACCGGGTGCTTGTTGAGCGCGTTGGGGTAGAAGCCCTTGACGTAGGGCTTGACGAGCCCGCTCTTGGTGTAAAAGTAAAGTGGCAGCCGGCACATGCCCGCCACGGCCCGCTCCTCGGCGCGGCGGTACAGGAGCATGCCCTGGGTGGCATCGGCGGTGGCCGCCGCGCGCTCCAGCAGCGCCCGCTTCCACATGTCCTGCAGGGCCACCGCGATCTTCCGGTGCCCTTCGCCGGTGTTGTACAGGATCTCCAGTGGCGGGAAGCCGGCCGCGTGCCAGTCCGGCCCGCGCCGCTCGATCGGGTAGCCCGCCTCGCGCAGCAGCTCCCGGGCGCGTTCCGGTGCGAAGTCGTGGCCGGGCCCGGCGAACGGATCGGTGCCGGCGCGCCGGTCCGCCGCGGCGAGCTCGGCGTAGCCCGAGACGGTCTGGTCGGGCACGAAGTGCGTCGCCGGCACCTGGCCGGAGCGCGTGACCCGGTCCACCAGGAGCCGCTTGTCGATGGCCAAGTCGAGCGCCCGGCGCACGCGCACGTCGGTGAGCGGCGGCTTGGTGACGTTGAGGTCGTACCAGTAGGTGGCGAGGTAGACCGACCGCCAGTAGTCCTTCATCGCGCCGAGGCGCTCCATCTGCTCGGCCGGCAGCGCGACGTTCTCGGCCACGAGATCGATCTCGGCCGTCTTGTAGAGGCTGAGCGTGGCGTTGTGCTCGGGCAAGGCCATCCACACGATGCGGTGGATCTTCAGCTTGTCGCGATCGTAGTGGTACGGATTGCGGCGCATCGCGATCTCGTAGCGGAACTTCCACGACTCGAGCTCGTAGGGGCCGTTGCTCACGATGTTCCCTTCGCGGAACCACAGATCGGGCCGCCCCTGCGCCGCAAAGCGCTCGACCACGTCCTGGCGGACGGGGAAGAACGCCTGGTAGCCCACGAGATCGAGAAAGTACGGCGTCGGCCGCTCCAACTCCACCTCGAGCCCGAGATCGCCCAGCGCGCGCACGCCGAGCGCCGCGGGATCCGCTATTTTTCCCTGGTGAAACGGCTTGCCGTTCTTGATGGGGTAGAGCAGCGCCGCCATGCGCGAGCCGGTCTTGGGAGTGAGCACGCGGCGCCAGGCGTAGACGAAGTCGTGCGCCGTCACGGGCTTGCCGTCGCTCCAGCGCGCCTCGGGGCGAAGCTGGAAGCGGTAGATGCGGTTGTCGTCGCTGCGCTCCCAGCGGATGGCGACCCCTGGGACCGGGTGCAGATCCTCGGGGTGGCGTACCACCAGCCCCTCGAACAGCTCGTAGAGCAGTGTAGCGCTGGCGCCGTCGGCGCCGAGGCCGGGATCGAGGAACTCGGGCTCGTCGTAGTTGTTGACGTACAGCGTGGTCCAGTCCCGGCTCGCACGCTGCGCCGTCCCGAAGTACCCGGCCTCTTCCGGCGCCGCGCGGCAAGCCGGAGCGCTCGCCAGCGCGAGCAGCAGCAACCAGGGGTGCCGGGCGGCGGGACGCACGAGCACTGGCTTATCACAGAAGCCCCGAGACGGGGCGGGCGCGCTGCCGCCTCAATCGGGGTCGGGCGCCGTGGCGGCGACGAGGGCCGCGCGCACGCGTCGGGCGCCGGCGGCCGCTGCGCGCCGGTCGGCAGGCTGGCCGTGGTATGCTCCAGGCTGGCGAAGGAGATGCGACGATGGTATGCGTTCACGCACTGCGGCGCTAGCAACGACGGCTCGCCGAGTCGGCCGCGATCGCGGGGCAGGGGTGACGCGCCCGAAGGGCGCGTCGGGACCCCAACCCCGTCCCGAAGGGACGGACTTACGTCCTCGGCCCGGGTCCTCACGTACAGGAGGTCCTCACGTACAGGAGTACGCTGCGGCCCGGGCCTCCGGAGCGCTGCTCCGCTAGCCAGTCCCGCCGCGCGCTCGCGGCCGCCTGACGAGCCGGGTGTTGGAATGCGTGAACGGTTACCGACGATGTGTGCTGCGCTGCTTCCTGGATCGCCGCTGCCTTCGCGGGCGCCGGGGGTGGGGAGGCGTGCCCTGCTGGCCGCCTCGTGCCTGGCGGCGGCGGCTCTGACGCCGGCGTGCAGCGGCGAGGAGGCGAGCTCGATCGGCGCGGCCGGTGCGGGTGGAGCCGGCGGGCAAGTCTACCCGGGCGACACGTGTCAGGGCGAAGGGCAGACGCGACCCTGCTACCCGGGAGCTCCGGCCACGCAGAACATGGGCGAGTGCCGGGACGGCACGAACACCTGCGCCGACGACCGCTGGAGTGACTGCACGGGCTACCAGCTCCCGCAAGGCGAGGCGTGCAATGGGCTCGACGACGACTGCAACGGCGTCGCCGAGGACGGCGCGTGCGGCAACGGCGGCTCCGGGGGCGCGCCGGCGGGGCTTCGTCTGTACCGTCGCGACTTCAGCTCTGCCGTGAGCTCGTTCGCCTCGCAGCCGGTCTCGGAGGTGTGGACTGGAGACAGTGCTCCGCCCCCCGACGGCATCCTCGTGGCCGAGTCCAGCCACGGCGTGCAGCCGCCCTGGCTGTTCGTGGTGGCCGACGACGGCAACTTCTACGTGCGACAGGGCTCCACATGGCTGGCGCCGCAGCCGGTGTCCTTGGTCTTCTCGGGGCTCGACGCGGCCTACCTCAACACTCTGAGCGCCTGGCAGCCTGAGCCGGGCAGCCCGCAGGCCTTTGAGCTCACCGCCCGGACCAAGGGCGTCGAGAAGCACGCCTACTACTACGCCGTCGATTTGCCGAGTCTGGCGATCCAGCCCGATCCGAACAACCCGTACGTGGTCCCGGACGACCCCGATCCCGACGCCCCGCCTCATAACGTCGTGGATCTGGACTGGAGCTTCGCCTACCAGACGGCGTACCTCGGCACCGAGCACTGGGTGATGTTCTACATGCAATGCGGCGCCAACGTGTACCTGTTCGACGGCGGGGACTTCGACGTCGCCAACCTGGGTCCGGCCGAGCAGAGCACCGTGTGGGGGGCCGATCCGGCGGCCGGTCCCGCCTCCGGGTCGGTCGTCGCGGCTTGGATGGATGGCTCGGATCTGTGCCTGCTCGCGCCGTAGGTGCGCGGGTCGCGCCCGCGGCCGCCTCGGGTGCCGCAGACCAGCACGCCCGGCCGGCGGTTCAAGGCGGACGGTGTAGAGTAGTCACGGGCGACTCCCGGCTGCTACCCAATGCCGGGGGCGGCGTGTATCCTGGGAGCGCCGGCCCGAGACGCGGGCACGGCGAGTCACAGCAAGCAACGCGAGTAGGGACGTAACCATGCTTCAACTCAGACAACGTTGGGTGCTCGGCGCCGGCCTCGGCCTGGCGCTCGCGGTGAACGCCTCGTGCTCGGGGGGTGAGGCCGGGGTGGTCACGACGACCGGTGGGACCGAGGGGGGCGGAGGCAAGCAGGGCTGCCCGGCCGGGTTGACCGAGTGCTCCGGCGCGTGCGTGAAGACCGCGGTCGATCCCACCAACTGCGGGAGCTGCAACAACGCCTGTCCCGACAGCCAGGTCTGCTCGGAGGGCGCCTGCGGCACCCAGTGCGTCGGGGGCACCACCAAGTGCGGCAACAAGTGCGTGGCCCTCGATGTCGACCCTGCCAACTGCGGCTCCTGCGGGACGGCATGCGGGGTCGGCGAAGTCTGCTCGGCCGGCTCCTGCGGCACCCAGTGCGTGGGCGGCACCACCAAGTGCGGCAGCCTGTGCGTGGACACCAACCTGGATCCGGACAACTGCGGCGGCTGCGGGGTAGCCTGCGCCGGCGACGAGGTGTGCTCGGCCGGCCAGTGCGGCGTGGCCTGCGGTGGGGGAGCGACCAAGTGCGGCAACGCTTGCGTCGACACCCTGCTCGACCCGAGCAACTGCGGGGCCTGCAAGAACGCCTGCGGCGCGGGCGAGGTCTGCTCCGCCGGGCAGTGCGCCATCGAGTGCTTGGGGGGCACGACGAAGTGCGGGAACAAGTGCGTGGACACCAACACCGATCCGGCGAGCTGCGGCGGCTGCGGCGTCGCGTGTGTGCAGGGCCAGGTCTGCGCAACCGGCCAGTGCCAGCTCGAGTGCGTCGGGGGCACGACCAAGTGCGGCAACAAGTGCGTGGCCCTCGATGTCGACCCTGCCAACTGCGGCTCCTGCGGGACGGCATGCGGGGTCGGCGAAGTCTGCTCGGCCGGC
>JACQWT010000393.1 GCA_016209145.1 Deltaproteobacteria bacterium
CGCCGGGGATTCTGCGTCCCCGCCGTTCAACATCGCGAGATCATTCGGCCCGGTTTTCGACGAAGAGCCACAAAACTAATGCTGCCCGCTCGGCGCAGCCGAGCGGGATTCGCGGAGCGAATCATCCCCGACTTCGGGGATGCAGCACTAGCGCGGGTCGCCGATTGGCGGAACATGGGCTAGCATGCCCGTCCTGAGGAGACGAGCCATGGCCGAGAAGAAGGTCGATCCGGATCACGTAGACCACGAGCATCTCAAGGTGACCGGGGCCCACAAGTCGATCCCCGCGCCCGACGTGGACATCGAGGAGGGCGGCGAGCAGGCAATCATCATCGTGACCAAGGCCTTCGGCCCGGCGGGCGACAGCCTGGTCGGGATCTCGGACGTGACCTTCGACGGCTATCCCGCCGTGACCCTGGGCGTGCGCGCCGGCGGCAAGCAGGGGCTGGTCCACTTGAGCCCCATCCACGGCGATCCGCGCAAGGAGGGCTTCAGCGATGTGGCCGTGGGCGCCAAGTGCGAGCTGTTCTGCCCGGTCTCGGGCCGGCCCTTGGACCGGGTCGGCGCGGTCGAGGACGGCAGCGGCGCCGAGTACTTCGCCATCTACCTGACCAAGGCATTGTCCGAGAGCGCCATGGTGATGATCAGCAACGTCTGGGGGCACTACCATTCGCGCATCATCGACGACATGGAGCTAATCTCGTACTGGGCGACCACGCAGGACGAGCTGGCGTAGCCGAGCCGGCGGGGCGCTCGCCCCGGCGCACGAGCCGATGGCGCCCAGCCGCCGAGATCGGCTACTCTGGGGGTAGGTCGGGCGCTTCCACCAGCGCGCCCGACCGCCGCCTGCTTTGCCGCCATGCGCCTGCTCCGCACCAGTGCTCTCGTGGCCGCCCTCGGCGCCGCTCTCTCGTCGTGCGCGACCGGAAATGACCGCCCCCTCGATCTCGGCTCCGAAGAGGGGCAGGGAGCAGCGGCGTCGAGCAGCGGCAGCTCCGCCAGCGGCGGCGCGGGGGGCGCTGCCGGCTCCGGCGCCGGCGGGAGCGGCCCGGCCTGCACGCCTGCGCCCGAGATCTGCGACGGGCTCGACAACGACTGCAACGGCGAGGTGGACGAACCCTGCCCTTGCCAAAACGGCGAGCAGCAGGAGTGCTACACCGGCGACCCGGGAAGCAAGAATCTCGGCGTGTGCAAGTCGGGGGCGCAGAGCTGCACCAACTGGCAGTGGGGGCCGTGCGTCGGCGAAGTCCTGCCGAGCGACGAGTCGTGCGACGGCAAGGACAACAACTGCGACGGCAACGTCGACGAGGGCAATCCCGGCGGCGGCAACGCGTGCCTGACGGGCAAGCCGGGCGTGTGCTCGCCCGGGCTGTACATCTGCACGGCGGGCAAGCTCGAGTGTACGCCGACCGAGCAGCCCGCGGCCGAGAAGTGCGACGGCAAGGACAACGACTGCAACGGCAACGTCGACGAGGGCAATCCCGAGGGCGGGGCCCCGTGCACGACCGGGCTGCCGGGGATCTGCTCGGCCGGTACGATGACCTGCCAGAATGGCTCCCTCAAGTGCGTGCAGAGCCAGCAGCCTGTCGCCGAGGCGTGCGGCGACGGCAAGGACAACGACTGCGACGGGGTCGTCGACAACGGCTGCCTGACCTGCGACAACATCGCGCCCCTCGCGACGGCCAGCACCAGCGGCGGCGGCAACTCGATCAACTACAACCCCGGCAAGATGAACAACCTCGTGGGGCAGGCATGCAACGAGCTCTGCTGGATCACGAGCGGCCAGTCGGCGAGCGGGAAGTACTTCCAGCTCACCTGGGCCGGCGAGCAGACCGTGGGCTCGTTCTACGTCGATGGGGAGAGCACGAGCGCTCCCGCCTGCGGCCTGGCGGGGCGCGACATCAAGTACGCCAAGGTGCAGTACAAGGACGGCGGCGTCTGGGTCAGCGCGGGGACGCTTCAGAGCAAGGAGAACTACCTGTTCAAGTTCCCGGCGCCGGTCAAGACCAAGGAGCTCCGCCTCTACGACGTGTACTCAAGCCCGGGCAACGGCAACGCCATCCTTTTCGAGTGGTACGTGTTCCCGGCCAACGACTGTCCGGCGCCGTGAGCGGCGCGAGGGAACTCTGATGGCAAGCGCCGACGAGGCCGAGCGACCGATCCGGGTGCTCATCGCCAAGCCGGGCCTGGACGGGCACGACGTGGGCGCCAAGCTCGTCTGCCGCGCCCTGATGGATGCCGGCATGGAGGTGGTCTACACCGGGCTGCGGCAGTCTCCGGGCGCCATCGTGCACGCGGCGCTGCAGGAGGACGTGGACGTGCTTGGCCTGTCCATCCTGAGCGGCGCGCACCTCGTGCTCTGCCGCAAGGTGCGGGAGCAGATGGCGGCGGCGGGCCTGGACGACGTCGTCTGGATCGTGGGCGGCAACGTCCCGCGCCGCGACGAGAAGGCCCTGGGCGAGCTCGGGGTGGACGCCGTCTTCGCCACGGGCACGCCCTTTGCCGAGATCGTGCGGTTCGTCGAGGGGCGCGTGAGAGGGAAGCGATGAGCGCCAAGCGCGAGCCGGCGGCGGTGGTGTGGGAGTCGGGCCTCGAGGTGGAGCCGGTATGCGGCCCGGCCGAGCTCGCCGCGAGCGGCGGCGCGGAAGGGATCGGCCGGCCGGGCGAGTTTCCCTTCACGCGGGGCATCCACCCGCTCATGTACCGGCAGCGGCCGTGGACCATGCGCCAGTACTCGGGCTTCGGCACGGCAGCCGAGACGCACGAGCGCTTTCTCTATCTCATCGGGCAGGGCCAGACCGGGCTCAACGTGGCCTTCGACCTGCCCACCCAGTGCGGTCTCGACTCGGACGACCCCATGGCCGAGGGCGAGGTGGGACGGGTGGGGATGGCCGTCGACTCGCTGGCCGACATGGAGGAGGCATTCTCCGGCATCGATCTCAACGAGATCACCGTCTCGCTCACCATCAACGGCGCGGCCGTGCCGATCATGGCGATGTACTTCGCCCTGGCGCGCAAGCGTGGCTTCGATCTCGCCGGGCTGCGCGGCACCGCCCAGAACGACATCCTCAAGGAGTTCATCGGCCGCGGCACCTGGATCTTCCCGGTCGAGCCGTCGATCAAGCTGATCGGCGACACCATGGAGTTCTGCGCGCGTCGTGTGCCGCGCTACAGCCCCGTGAGCGTGTGCGGCTATCACATCCGCGAGTCCGGGGCGAGCCCGGCCCAGGAGATGGCCTACGGCCTCTGCATCGCTCGCGCCTACCTCGACCACGCCGCCGGTCGCGGTCTGCCGGTCGATGCCGTGGCGAGCGGGATCACCTTCAACTTCGACATCCACGGCAACATCTGGGAGCAGGTGGCCAAGTTCCGGGCGGGCCGCCGGCTGTGGGCCAAGATCGTACGCGATGAGTACGGCGCCACCGATCCGCGGGCGATGCAACTGCGCATGATTGCCGGCGGCGGTGGCGGGGGGCTCACCATCCAGCAGCCCGAGAACAACATCGTGCGCGGGGCGTACTACGCGCTGGTGAGCGCTCTGTCGGGCACGCAGACCATGGCCCTGTGCTCCTACGACGAGGCCCACACCATCCCGAGCAAGCGCGCGGCCAAGATCTCGCTCCGGACCATGCAGATCCTCATGCACGAGATGGGCCTGTGCGACAGCGTCGATCCGCTGGGCGGCTCGTACTTCGTCGAGACGATGACGAACCGCATGGAAGTGCGCATCCGCGAGCTGATGGCGCAGCTTGCCGCGCAGGGCGGCATCGTGCGCGCCGTGGCCGAGGGCCGGGTGCAGGCGGAGGTGAGCCGCCAGGCGTACGAGCAGGAGCGGCGGCTGCAGCGCGGCGAGACGAAGAAGGTGGGCGTCAACTGCTTCGTCGATCCCGAGGAGGAGCGCGAGGTCGAGCTGCACCCCTATCGGGTCGAGGAGGCGACCAGGCAGATCGAGCGCCTGGCCCGCGTACGGCGCGAGCGCGATCCGCAGGCGGCGCAGGTCGCGCTCGGTCGCGTGCGCGTCGCGGCCCAGGAGGGCGGGAACGTGATGGAGCCGGTGATGGATGCCGTGCAGGTCTACGCCACGGTGGGGGAGATCTGCGGGGTGCTCCGGGAGGTCTACGGCACCTATCAGGAGCCGGTGCGGTTCTAATCTACCAGGTCAGAGAATCGATGCGCTTGGAGCCACCGAAACGTGGAATGTGAAACAGAGAACAGGGAATGTGGAATGTTGTCCCTGGGCTCGCAGAAACGATCGAGCCCGGGCAGGTTCCGGAGCAGCGCGGCGGCGAACCCGTCCAGGCGCCGGGCGAGGTCATCGCCCTTGCGGCCCGCCGCTTGCCCTTGCTGATCGCCGCTATTCCACATTCCACATTCCCGTTCCACATTCCACGTTCGCCGCGGCCGCTGCGGCGGCCATGGCCTCGACCAGCCGTCCGCCCGGGGCGCCGCCCGGCACGAGCTCGACCCGGCGGTAGCCGAGCGCGCTCGCCCGCTGGGCGGCATCCTCCGAGAGACACCAGGCCACGACCCCCGGTCCCCAGCCCTGTGCCTCGCGCTCCTCCTCCAGGGCGTCGACCTCGGCGGCGTCGTGCAAGACCACGCCCGTAACAGTCGAGGCGCCCAGCACCGCCCGCGCCGCCGCCGTGACCGGCAGCGGCAGCTCGACCAGCTCGGCGCCGCCCAGCTCCAGCTCGAGGCCGAGGGCGCCGGCGGGCGCAACCAGAGCGAGGCGCTCGCTTGCCAGGGGCAGGCGGCTGCGCCAATCCATCGCGGCGGCGTGCCGCACGGTGGGCCCAATCACGAAGAGGGCGGGCGGTCCGAGCCCGGCACGCACCACCTCCTCGGGCAGCCGGGCGACGGCGGCGCGCACCACGCGCTGCGCCGCCGTGGTGCCGCGCTCGATCATCGCCGCGGGCGTGTCCGGATCGAGGCCGGCGGCAAGGAGGGCGGCGACCGCGGCCGGCAGGCTGGCAACGCCCATGTAGCCGACCAGCGTGGCGTGCGGATCGGCGGCCAGTAGGTCCCAGCGCACCTGCGGCCCGCCCGACTTCACGGCCTCGTGGGCCGTGACAATGGTCACCCGTACGGCCTCGCGCCGATGCGTGACCGGAATGCCGGCGTAACCCGCGACCGCGAAACCGGCGGTGACGCCCGGCACGACCTCGAAGGGGATTCCGGCTTCGCTCAGGGCCAGAACCTCCTCGCCGCCGCGGCCGAAGACGTACGGATCGCCGCCCTTCAAGCGCACCACGCGCTTGCCCTGGCGCGCCAGGCGCACGCACAGCGCGCTGATCTCCTCTTGCGGCACGGGGTGATGGCCGGCCTCCTTGCCCACGCAGTGCAGCGCGACGCGCGCGGCGAGCTCGGTCGGCAGCACGCCGGCGGCCAGCCTGTCGTAGACGACTGCGTCTGCGGCGAGCAGCCGGCGGCGCCCGCGCAGCGTCAAGAGCCCGGGGTCTCCCGGTCCCGCCCCTACCAGCGACACGAGGCCCGCGTCCGCCGACGGTGCGCGCGCGCCGCGCTCGCCCGCCGCGGCACCGGCCGCGGCCGCCGGTGCCGGCGTCGCGGCAGCAGGCGGCCCCAGGAGCTCATCCTGCTCGGGTGCCGTGGGAACGCGCGCGCAGAGGCGTGCCTCGTCCACCGAGGCGGCGAAGAAGCCGTCATAGAGGCTCTCGCGCTCGGCCGGGGGCAGGCCCAGGCGGCGCACGGCGCGGCGGAAGCGGGCCGCGGCCTCTATCCACTCGGCCCACTCCGGGCCGAAGCGCCGCTCCAGGAGCTGCCGCAGCCGGCGCGCGGCGAACGGCGCCTTGCCTGCCGAGGCCACGATGAGCTGCAGGGCGCCGCGCCGCACTCGGGCCGGAAGTTGGAAAGAGCACAGATCGGGATCGTCGGCGACGTTGACCCAGATCCCCCGCGCGCGGGCGTCGTGCGACGCTTGGCGGTTCGTCTCGCGTTCGTCCGTGGCCGCGAACACGAGCGCGAAGCCGGCTGCCTCGCCCGGCCGGTAGGGACGCCGCTCCAGCAGGATCTGCCCGGAGCCCGCCAGCTCCTCCAACGCGGCCATGGGCTCGGGGGCGACCACGGTGACGACGGCGCCCTCGGCGAGCAGCCCTTCCACCTTGCGCAGCGCGACTCCGCCGCCGCCTACGACGAGGCAGCGCTGGGCGCGCAGCTCGAGCATGACTGGATACAAGAGAGGCTACGCCTCCAGCTCAGCGCGCACCTCGGCGGCGATCTTGTAGAGCACGGTGAGGATCAACGCCCCCACCGCGTAGACCCCCAGGCCTATCATGAGCTCGCGCGCCGTGGGCGCATACTCCACCACTCGCTCGAAGGTGTTGGGCACGAACCCGCCGATTATCATGCCCAGGCCCTTCTCGATCCAGATGGCGAGCACCACCGCGCCGGCCGCGAAGCCGAGCCGGCGGGGGCAGCGCCGGAACGACGGGAAGAGCAGGCAGCACAGGGCCCCGGCGCCCAGAAGCTGCGAGGCCCACATCCAGAGGGTGAGCGCGCCTTTGCCGTGCAGGCCGAAGAACAGGTACTCGAAGTGCTCCACGTGCGAGGGGATGTCGCTGTACAGGACCGTGAACAGCTCGACCAGGAAGAAGAAGATGCTCACCGCCAGGGCGTAGGTGACGATCTGCCCGAGCTTCTGGATGGCCTTCTCGCCCGGATCGAACTTCGTGTACTTGCGCAAGAGCAGCGCGAGCAGGATGAGCAGGCTCGGACCCGAGGCAAACGCCGAGGCGAGGAAGCGCGGCGCGAGGATGGCCGTCATCCAGAAGGCCCGCGCCTCCAAGCCGGAGTAGAGGAACGCCGTCACGGTATGAATACTGGCCGCCCAGGGGATGGAGACGTAGATGACGGGCTTGATCCACTTGGGAGGCGGCAGCCCCTTCTTCTCCGCTCCGAAGGTCACGTAGGCGATGACCGCGTTGAGGCACAGGTAGCCGGCGAGCGAGAGGAAGTCCCAGAACATGGGCGACGTCGGTGTCGGGTACAGCACCATGTTGAGCACCCGCACCGGTTGCCCCATGTCCACGAGCACGAACAGCATGCACACCGTGACGGCCGCGATGGCCAGCATCTCGCCGAGGATCACCACTTTGCCGAACGCCTTGAAGTCGTGCAGGTAGTACGGCAGGACGAGCATCACCGCCGACGCGGCCACGCCGACCATGAAGGTGAACTGCGCGATGTAGAAGCCCCAGGGGATGTCGCGGCCCAGGCCCGTCACCCCCAGCCCCGTGGCGAGCTGCCCCAGGTAGGCGATGAGCCCAGCGGCGATCAGGGTGCACAGGACGCCGACCAGAACGAAGTAGCGCGGGCTGCCTCTCAGTGCCTTCTCCAGCATCGCGTCCTCACACGAGGTAGAAAACGTTGGGATCGGTGCCCAGGCTCGGCTTGCGCCGCAAGGCGTGCCGGCTTCTGAGCAGCTTCGCCACCGCGGAGCCCGGTGCATCGGGATCGCCGAAACTGAGCGCGCCCGCGCCTTGCGCCCGGCATGCCTCGACACAGGCGGGCTCCATCCCCTTGGCCAGCCGCTCGGCGCAGAAGTTGCATTTCTCGACCACGCCCTTCATGCGCGTGGGGAAGCCGTCGTGCATGCCCTGGACATGGGGGCTGGGATCGACGAAGTTGAAGGAGCGTGCCCCGTAGGGGCAGGCCGCCATGCAGTAGCGGCAGCCGACGCAGCGGTGCATGTCCATCATCACGAGGCCGTCGCTCTCGCGCTTGAAGGTGGCACGCGTCGGGCAGACGCGCACGCAGGGCGGGCTCGCGCAGTGGTTGCAGAGCACCACCACGGGCTGCTCCCGGAGCGCGTCCTCGGTGTAGGCATGGATCTCGTCGGGGAAGGCGCTCTCGTAGGGCTCCTTCCAGATCCACTTGATCTCATGGCGAGGATTGTCGATGCGCGGCACGTTGTGGGCCCGGTGGCAGGCCATCTGGCAGGCGTTGCACACCCCTTGCCCGAGGCATTTCGTCGGATCGACCACCATGGCGCGCCGGCCCGCGCGCCCGGCGTCGCTCGCCGGCCCGCTCGCCCGCGCCCGCCCGAGCGCGCCCAGCACCGGCACCCCGATGCCGGCGCCCACGAGGGAGGCGCCGGCCAACTGCAGAAAGCGTCTCCGGCCGTCCATCGGCTACCTCCCTTCCGGGGCCACGTGGCAGCTCCAGCAGTCGGGCTTGACGCCGGCGTAGCCGTGGCACTGCTCGCAGAAATCGGCATTGCTCTTGTGGCAGCCCATGCAGGTGCGCGACAGGCTGCGCTCGATCTTCTTGCCGTCCCGCCCCGTGTAGTAGTGCTCGCCGCGGCGCACTACCGCTTCGCGCCACTCACCCAGCAGGTCCATGTGCGAGGCCCGCATGTACGCGGTGGGCTCGAGGCATGCCTTCTCGGCCGACGGCAGACGGGGCTCGGGCTTGGGCGCCGGAGGGCCGCCGGCGAAGGAGTACCAGATGGGGAAGCCCACCAGCGCGACGAAGATGGCGAGCCCGGGGATGACTTTCGCGGCGTCGTACATCGCTGCCCTCCTGCTAGCCCTCGTCCGCGCTTTCGCCGCTCAAGGGCTGGAGCCGGAGGTTGAGCTCGCGCTCCTTCTCGCCCTTGAGGATCATGGCGTTGGCCACGAGCTCGTGGATGCCGCTCACCTCCACGCCGGGCGCCCAGTACTCGCATACCGTTTGCAGCGTGGCGCGGTCGATCGCGCACATGGCCACGAGCCGGTTCACGCCGTAGCGGTGCTGGACGTATCGTACGGCGTTGCCGCGGGGCAGCCCGCCGCGCAGGCGCATTTCCATGTTCTCGTCCGTGCCCAGGCCCGCCCCGCCGCCGCAGCAGAAGGTGTTCTCCCGGATCGTTCCCTCGGGCATGTCGTGGAACTCGTTGCACACGTGGCGCAGCACGAAGCGCGGCTCCTCGAACATGCCCATGGCGCGCGCGGGGTTGCAGGAGTCGTGAAAGGTGGCGCGCACGGCGTCGTTGCGGCTCGGATCGAGCCGCAGCTTGCCATGCTTGATGAGATCGGCGGTGAACTCCGCGATGTGGATCATCTTCGTCGCGCGCGCGTGCTCGAACACCGTGCCGGTGATGGGCGAGCGCGGCACCTCGAGGTTGGCCGGAGCCGGACCGTTCATGGTGTCCATGTACTGGTGCAGCACGCGCCACATGTGGCCGCACTCGCCGCCCAGGATCCATTTCACGCCCAACCGCTTGGCCTCGGCGTAGATCTTGGCGTTCAGGTCCCGCATCTTGTCGTGCGAGGTGAACAGCCCGAAGTTGCCGCCGTCGGAGGCGTAGCTGCTCCAAGTGTAGTCAAGGCCCAGCTCGTGGAAGAGCACCATGTAGCCCATGCAGGTGTAGGTGCCCGGATCAGCGAGGAAGTCCCCTGACGGCGTCACGAACAGGATTTCGGCGCCCTTCTTGTTGATGGGGATGTCCACCCGCACGCCGGTCGCTTCCTCGATGTCGTCGGCGAAGAACTCCAGCGTGTCCTTCAGCCCGTGCGGCTGGATGCCGAGGTGGTTGCCGGTGCGGGTGCAGTTGGCCACCGGCTCGAGGATCCAGTTCACGTTGCAGCCTACGAGGTGCAGAAGCTCGCGCCCCATCATCGTGATCTCGGCCGTGTCGATCCCGTAGGGGCAGAACACCGAGCAGCGTCGGCACTCGGTGCACTGGTAGAAGTAGTAGAACCACTCCTTCACCACGTCCTTGGTCAAGGGGCGCGCGCCCGCGAGCCGGCCCAGGATCTTGCCGGCCAGTGTGAAGTCGTGGCGGTAGATGGAGCGCAACAGCTCCGCCCGCAGCACCGGCATGTTTTTCGGATCGCCCCCGCCGATGAAGAAGTGGCACTTGTCGGCGCAGGCGCCGCAGCGCACGCAGACGTCCATGAAGATCTGGAACGAGCGGTACTTGCCCAGGCGCTCCTTCATGCCCGCGTGGATGCGCTCCTGCCAGTCGTCCGGGAGCTGCCAGTCGTCGTCGGTGGGCGACCAGGCGCGGGGGTTGGGGAAGCCCAGGTACTCCAGGTGCTTCTCCTTGGCCGGGTAGATGTACGAGCCCGGCCGCATGTCGACCGGCGTATCCATCCAATCGGTCCGGGGCGGCGCGTAGTCGACCCGCGCGAGCTTCTCGCGCTCGTAGTAGCCCATCTGATCCGGTTTCGCCTCGGCCATGGCTACTGCTCCTTGCAAGCGTCTACGCCATCTCCCAGTCGGCTCGTCAGGCGGCCGCGAGCGCGAGC
>JACQWT010000054.1 GCA_016209145.1 Deltaproteobacteria bacterium
GAGCCTGGGGGGATGCGAGAAGCTCGTCCCGGGAGCGAGGAGTGCTATCATCATGAGCATGGGGGCCATGCGGTTCTTGGGTGCGGCAGGCTTGGCCGTGGGCGTTGCCCTGGCGGCCTGCTCGGGAGACAAGGACGAGACGGGCAACGGCGATGGCGCCGGTGCGGGTCAGGCGAGCAGCAGCTCGTCGGGCGGCGGCGGGTCCAGCGCGTCGAGCTCGAGCGGCAGCTCGAGCAGTAGCTCGAGCAGCTCGGGCGGCGGCGGCGGCGGGCCGATCGAGTGCGCCGCGCCCTACACCGACGTCACCAAGGGGGAGTGCGACCTGTTGCAGCAGGACTGCCCGCCTGGCTCCTGGTGCGACGTCGGCTCCAAGGAAGGCGTGACGACTACGCTGTGCAAGGCCAGCTCCGGAGGGCTCAAGGACACCGGCGCCGAATGCAAGAAGACCAGCGAGTGCACGACCGGCTTGAAGTGCCTGGACGACCACTGCTCGCCCTACTGCTGCCCGTCGAACGACGAGCCTTGCAAGGGCGGCATCTGCGACATCCAGGTCGGCTACCCGAGCGGCAACTTCGCGATGATGTGCAGCTACTCGCAGGCGTGCAAGCTGTTCGAGGGGAGCTGCCCCCAGGGCCAGGCTTGCCACGTCGCCGACCAGGACCAGGGCCTGGCGGTGTGCGACTCTCCCTCGGGCCAGCCGGTGGAGGAGGGGGGAAAGTGCAAGTTCCGCAACGACTGCGGGGAGTCCCAGCTCTGTGCTTGCAAGGCCGCCGACGACTGCCAGTGCCGCCACTTCTGCCTGGTGTCGAGCTGGCAGCAGAAGGAGCCCGGTAAGGGAGGCTGCCTCCCGGGCCGGACCTGCAAGTCGTGGGGCCAGCCTGCCCTACCGGACGTAGGCATCTGCGAGCCCGATGCATAGCCGTTAGCCGTTAGCCGTTAGCCGTTAGCATGACGAGCGGCTTCCTGGCCCTGGCGAGGCGACGATGGCTCGGCGCGGTGGCGCTCGGGCTGCTGACTCTGCTCTGCGCCGTCGCGGTTTCGTTCCGGCTCCGGCTCGATCCCAACGTCGCGGCGCTCTTGCCCGATCGCGGGGAGGCGGCGGCGCTGCGCCGCTACCTGCGCGCCTTCGGGGGAAGCGATCTCGCCGTGCTTCTTGTGCGGGGCGAGGAGCCGGAGGATGTCGCCGCCGCGGCGGCATCTCTCGCGCAGGAGCTTCGCCGCCGGCCCACCGTCGAGCTCGTCGCGCACCGCATCGACGTGCGCGGCCCAGGGGAGCCGATGCTCGTCTGGCGCCACGCCGATGCGAGGGCGCGCGGCCGCCTCGCCGGCGCCCTCGAGCCGGCCGCGATGCGCGCGCGGCTCCGGCACAGCCGCGCCTTGCTGCTCGCGCCCGGCGCGGCCGCCGCGGCCGAGCTGATCGGCCGGGACCCGCTGCGCCTCGGCGAGCTTCTGGCCGAGCCGGGCGGCGGCGCGAGCGTGCGCCCGGGCGCAGGAGTGCAGCCCGACGGCAGCTTCGCCTCCGACGACGGGCGCGCCCGGCTCGTGATGATTCGCCCCAAGGGGCAGGCGCTGCGCGGCGCCGACGCCCGGGCCTTCGTGGCCGACGTGGCCGAGCCGATCGCTCACGCGCGCGCGGCACACCCGCAGACGCGCTTCGGCCTGAGCGGCGGGCACGCCATCGCCGCGGCCACCGAGCGCATGCTGCTCTCCGACATGGCCCTCTCGGGCACGGCCTCGCTTCTGCTCGCGGCGGCGGCTTTCGCGCTCGTCTTCCGGCGCGTGCGGGCACTCGTGGCCGTGATGCCGCCACTCGTGCTCGGCACGCTGTGGACGGCGGGCATCGCGGCGGCCATGCCGCGCGGCCTTTCCGCCGTGGCCGTGGCCTTCATGTCGGTGGTGGTGGGGGTCGGGATCGACACCGGGGTGCATGTCTACGCCGCCCTGCTCGCGGCGCGGCAAGAGGGGCACGCGCCACGCGACGCGGCCCGCCTCGCCTGCCGCCGCACCGAGCGGCCGGTGCTCGTCGCTGCCATCGCGGCGGCAGCGGCCTTTGCCGCGCTCGGCCTCTCCGAGATCGGCGCGCTGCGACAGCTCGGGATCCTGTGCGCGGGTGGCGAGTTGCTGACGGCGCTGGCCATCCTGTGGGTCACGCCCGCCATCGGCGCGTGGCTGGAGCGCCGCCCTTGTGCGCCGCCGCGGCCGCCGCGCTGGACGCATGCGGCAGCCGCGCTCACGTCGAGCCGCGGCCGGGCCGTGGCTTTCGCCGCGCTCGCGCTCTTGCCCATCGCCGCCGTGGCCTTGGGCTTCGGCCCGGGCTTCTCGGAATCCATCGTTGGCTTGCGCCCTGACAAGCTCGAGCCGCTGGCGGTCGAGCGCGAGATCCAGCGCGTCTTCGGCGGTCGTCCCGGAGGGTGGGTGGTGCTGGTGGCCGATGCCGATCCGCTCGCGGCCCGGGCGCGTGCGGATCGCATTGCCGAGCGGCTAGGCGCCATGGCCGCCGACGTGGAATCGCTCGACAGCCTGACGGCCATGGCGCCGGCACCGAGCACCCAGCTCGCGCGACTGGCGGAGCGCGACGCGCTCGATCTGCGCGCCAAGGCCGCCGCGCTGCGGGCGGCACTCATCGACACGGGCTTTGCCGCCGAGCGCTTCGCGCCCGTGCTGGAGGCGATGCAACACCCGTCCCGCGAGCTCGTGCGGCTGGAGGATCTGCGGCAGGGTGAGGCGGAGATCTTTGTGTCGCGCTTCCTCGGCCAGGACGGCCCGGACACGCTCGTCGCCCTCTATGTCCAGCCCCGGCCCGGCCCGGCGTCGGAGGCGCGCGTGGAGCAGGCGGTGCGCGCGGTCGATCCGCGCGCCGCCATCACCGGCTATGGCCGGCTCGAGCGGACGCTACGCGTTTCGCTCGGCCGTGACCTGCCGCGCGTGGGCCTGCTGGCCGGAGCGCTCGTGCTCCTCGCCCTGAGCCTGTCGCTGCGGCGGGCGCGCGACGTCCTGCTCGCGCTTCTGGTGGTCGTCGCGGAGATCGCCATCGTGCTCGTGCTGATCCGGGCGCTCGGCATTCCGCTTCACGCCTACGACGCCCTGGTGCTGCCCGTGCTGCTCGGCGTCACAGTCGACGAGGGCGTGTTCCTCCTGCACGGCGCCCGCCGGGCAGGAGGTCCCGACGCCGTGGAGCAGACGCTGCGCACCGAGGGCCCGCTCGTGGCGGCGACCGCGCTCACGACAGCGGCCGGCTTTGCCGGGCTGCTCCTGTGCGACTTCGACGGCTTGCGGCACCTGGGCATGGTCGGCGCGCTGGGTAGCGTGATCGGCCTGGTCGTGGCGCTCGTGGTCGTGCCGGCCGGGCTGCGGCTGGCGCGCCGCAGGCCAACGAGCTGAGGCCGCCCTGCGGCGCCGGCGCGTGCCGCTCAGGCTCTCAGTATGGCCGCTCGACGCGAAGCCCCGGGAGGCCCCGGTAGTGCTTCTCGTTGAGAGTGTGGACGGCACAGCGCAGGCGCGCCGCCGCGGCCGCGACCAGACAGTCGAGGAAACCGACTCCGCGCGACAGGTGCAGCGCCGCGTACTGCTCCAGAGCCCACATGGAGTCGTCGGGTTCGATATGGACGACGGGCAGGACCGCAAGCGTACGCTGCACCAGTCTCTGCTCCGCCCGGTTCCGGCAGCCCGCCAGCAACTCGGCCACGGTCACGGCGCTGACCACCATGCCGTACTTCCGCTCGGCTCGCCTCCACCATCGGAGGGCGCGCGGCGAGGCGCGAAGGACATCGACGAGGACGCAGGTGTCAGCGAGGATGGCTTCCACGGTCGCCTCGCTGCTCGATCGCGCGCCGCAAGGCCCGAGCGGACTGTGCCGGGTCGGCCATGTCGTCCCGATGCGCCCAGATGCCGATGGCGGGACCGTCCAGCACGCTCCTCCGCTCCCGGGCACGTCGCCGCAGGGGTCGAACCGGCCGCCGGAGCGCCGCGACAAGGTCCCGGACGAGCTGGATACGAGCAAGGGGGAGCGACTCCAGTCCCTCCATGACCTCTTGCCTGAGCTGCTCATCCACCGCTTCGCGTTCGCCCATCGATCCCAACCCTCGCCTGCGGGAGAATAGCACAGCACGCCGGCGCGGTGGGCTCGGACGTATCGGTATCACCCTTGGGTTCCGGGCACCGCCCGCGCTAGGATGCAGAGCCCAGGGTCGGCCGCACACCACGCCGCCCGCCCTACGGAGCTGCGATGAGCCACCTGGCATTGATTCTCGGCGCGGCGCTGCTCTTCGGCTGCACTGCCACGCCAAGCGAGCCACCCCAGCCGCCCGTGGCGCCCGAGCTCGGCTCGGGCGCAGGGCCCCGAAGCGAGCCGACCGTGTCCGTGGCCCCGGAGCCGGCGCCGCCGCGCGGCAGCGGCGGGCCCGTGGCGCGAAGCACGCCCACGCCGAGCGCGGCGCCGCCCGCCAGCGCCGCCGCGAGCGCCGCCGCGGCGGCGGGCCGAGAGGAGGGCTGCCTCGCCCGGTGCCGGCGCGACAACATGATGCGAGCCGTGAGCGCCGAGCAGATCGAACGCGACTGCCGTGCAAGCTGCGGGCTCGGGCGACCCTAGTGGGCCGTCCCGCAAGTCCCGCGGAAAAAGGGGCGGCACGGCCCACTTCGCGGATGCAAGTCTGCGCGCTCGCGGTGGGCGGGCTCGATCCCTGCGGCGGAGCGGGTCTTGTCGCCGATCTGCGGGCCTTCGCCGCCGCCGGGGTATGGGGCTGTGCGGCCTGCGCTGCGCTCACGGTGCAGTCGACGCGCGGGGTGCGCTCCGTGCACGCCGTGCCGCCCGGCCTCCTCGCGGCCCAGATCGAGGAGCTCGTCGCGGACGTACCCGTGCGGGCCGTCAAGACGGGCGCACTCGGCTCGGCCGCGAACATCCGGCTCGTGGCCGCCCTGGCCGAGCGGCTGCCGGAGATCCCGTTCGTCGTCGATCCGGTGATGGCGCCGACGGCCGGGGGGACCGGGGCCCTGCTCGCCGGGCGCGGCTCCCTGGGCGCCATGCGGCAGCTTGCCTCCCGCGCGGCCCTGCTCACGCCCAACGCGGCCGAGGCCGAGGCGCTCGTGGGCGCGCCCGTGCGCACGCCGGCCCAGGCCCGGGAGGCCGCCGTCGCGCTCGTGGAGCGAGGCGCGCGCGCCGTGCTGCTCAAGGGGGGTCACGTCGGCATGGGTGGAGATGGCAGCGATGATGGCTGGGTCATCGACTGGCTCGCAACGCGCGGGCGGGTGGTGCGCCTGGCGCGCCGCCGCCGGCCAGGTCCGGCGCCGCACGGCACGGGCTGCCTGCTCGCCTCCCTCTGCGCGGCCGCCCTGGCGCTCGATCCGGCGCCCGTGGATGCAAGGCGGCTGGCGCAGATCGTGCGCCGGGCAACGAGCCACCTCGCGCGCTCTCGGCGGGCGCCCCAACGGATCGGCAACGGCCTGGCCGTGCTCGGCTTGCCGCCGACGAAAGGAGCGGGCGGGCGATGATCTACCAGGTCGGAGAATCGATGCGCTTGGGCACAGAAAGTCGGCCGGCCAGGGCGAACGGGGTTGGGGCCCCGTTCGCGGGGTCTGGGGCGAAGCCCCAGCGTGGAACTCTCCCGCGGACGGCATCCCTTGGTCCACGACGCGCAACGGCCGCGGGGCGTTGCTGCTTGCGCGCGTCCGCTCCGTTCCCGCGGGCCTGTCGCCCTGATTCCGCGGCTGCGCGGAATCGACAACCAAACGCGCTTGGGTTGCGGGCGAAGCCCGCGCTAGGATGCGCGGGCCTTGGTGCGGCGCTGGCTGCGCTCGCCGTGACGGCGAGCGCGGCGGCGCAGGAGGAGAATGCCGCGGCGCCTCCGTGCGCGCCGGCCGCCCCGGTCGCGGCGCGCTCGGCCATCGAGAGCACCATCGCTCTGCTCGCGGCCGCGCTCCGTCCGGCGCCCGGATCGAGCTTCGTCGCCACGGCCGAGCTCGACTCGGATGCACCGGCGCCGCGCGCCCGGCAGCTCGTCTGGCAGCTCGCCGAGCTCGTCGCGGGGAAGCTCGGGCCGCAGGCGCGTTACCACGGTCAGGCGCTCGGCCTTGCGGCGGCGCGCCGCTTGGCCCGGCCGGCGCCGGCGCTCGTGTTCCTGCGGCCGCGCATTGCACGCGGCAGGCTGTCGCTCGCCGCCGATCTGTATCCGGTGCCGCGCGGCATCTGGCAGCGCGCCGCCGCACCCGAGCCAGGCCCCACCGAGCACGGTTACGCCGAGGCCGCGCTGGACGCCGAGGTGCGCGGCTTCCTCGAGCCGATCCCGCTGGGCGAGCCGGTCGTCGCACGCTCGCCCGTGCCGGAGGCCGGCGTGCTTGCCTTGGGCTGCGGCGATCTCGACGCCGACGGGGCGCCGGAGCTGGTGGCGGTGGGCCGCCAGCGGATCGCAGTGCTGGGCCTTCGTGCCGGCGAGGTGTTGCCGCGTCGCGCCGCCCTCTGGAGCGAGCTCGCCCACGTGGCCCCTGCGCCGCTGCGCCAGCCGATCGGCTTCGCCACCGTCGTGCCCGAGGATCCGTGGTCGGGCCGCCATGCCTACGCGGACGTGAGCCTCACCGACCGCGCCCGGAGCGTGCGGCTCGACGCCAGCCTCCGGCCCCTGGGCGGGTTCGAGGCGATGGCCGTTCCATTCGGGCAACGCTCTGCCTGCACTCCGGTACGCTCCCTGCTGCTCCAAGACGGGCTGAGCCCCTGCACCCCGGCCGACCCGCCTCTTGCCGCCACGCTCGGCCGGCCCACGGACGCGCTCGGCTCGGCGCTGGTCGTGGCCACGAGCGGACGGGCCGAGGTCGCGTGCGCGCTGCGCGATGGCGCAAGGCTCGTGGTGCGCTGGGCGGACGGGCGCGAGAGGACCTTCGCCGAGCGCGTCGGAGCGCAGCTCGCGGTGGGCGACCTCGACCAGGACGGCCTGCCCGAGCTGGCCACGAGCCTGGACGTGCTGGATCCGTCCAAGGACGCCGTGGTGGTGCGGAGCTTGCTCCCGTCGGGCGAGCTTCAGGAGCGCTACCGCGTGTCCGTGCCGACCGGCGTGGGAGCGCTGGCCATCTGCCCGCCTGACGGGCCGGGGCGACCGGCACTGGCCGTGGCCACGGCCGCACAGATCTGGGTGATCCGGTGAGGGCGTGCGTCTCGCTCGGCCGTCGGTCGCTGCGGCGGCGCGCCTTGCTCGGCGCCGGCGCATGCCTGGCCGGCGCGCTCTGGGGGCGCTCGCTCGGCGCCATGGGCCGCATCCCGATCGGGGGAGAGATCATGCTGCGCGTGCCCTGGCCCACGGGCTCGCTCGATCCACACGATCTGCACGATCCGCTGGCGGCGCTCTTCGGCGCGGCCGTGGCCGACCCGGTGTATGCCCTCGATTCTCAGGGCCGCCCCTATCCCACACTCGCCGACGGGATGCCGGCGGTAGAGGACGGCGTGAGCGTCGTCCGCCTCCGTCCCGGGCTGCGTACGGCGGCCGGCCGGCCGCTGGGCGGCCTCGATCTGGCCTGGTCGATCGAGCGGGCGAAACAGGGCGGCGGCGCCGGGCTGATAGCCCAGATGGGCCTGCCGGAGGGCCGCGGCGTGCGCGCGCACGCGAGCGACGCGCTTGCCACGAGCTTCGGCACCGCCGGACCGGCCGAGCTCGCGACACTGCTCGCCTCGCCGCTCTTGGCCCTGCTGCCCCGCGGCTTCTTGCCGCGCCGGCCGGACGGCACCGGGCCGTTCGCAGCGCGCGTCTCCGATAGCGAGCTGGAGCTCGTGCGCAACGCGTGGGCCGCGCGCGGCCCGAGCTTCCTCGATCGCGTGCTTGTCCGCAGCGCGGGCGAGCTCGGCGACTCGCTGCGCGCCTTCGAGGCGGGCTCCGACGACGTGGGCTGGCTGGGCGCAGGGCTGCACCGCGACCGGCCGGGCGCGCGCCGCTTCGACTTTGGTGAGGCCGGCTGGATCGTGCTGGTGACGGGCCGTGAGGCCGAGCCCTTCGCCGCGCCGGGGGTAGCCCAGCGGCTCGTGGACTCGCTGCCCGAGCCGGCCCTGGCGGGGCTCGGGCTGCGGGCGACTAGCGCGGCCGGCCCCGGGACGGCCTGGGGCGGACCCGCGGCCGACTTGCTCTACGCGCAGGGCGCGGGCCAGATGCACGCGGTGGCCGAGGCCGTGGCGGCGCTCCTCTCGCGGCCGGGCCACGAGATCGCGGCGCGCGCGGTAGCGCGCGAAGCGCTGCGCCGCAAGCGCCGCGACGCCGACCTCGCCCTCGCGCTCGACGTGGTGCGGCCGCTCGGCCCGCGCCGCCTCGACGCCCTGCTCTCGCTCGCCACGGCTGACCGCCCGGCCCTGGGCCGCGAGCTCGGACGCAGTCCGCCGAAGCTCGGGCCGGGCCCGCTGCCCCGCACAGCGACGGCCGCGCTGAGGCTGGCGGTGGTCGGCGCGCTGCGCGTCACCGGCGCCGCCTCGCCCGGCACCGAGCTTGCGGCGCTGCCGGGCGGCGGGCTGGATCTTGGATCGAGCTACCGGTGGCGCTAGATCAGGATTCATTCCTCGCCTGCGTCGGGCTGTGCTGACAGGCTCGTTCTGGGCCTTGACGGCCCTCTCCGAAGGGGGAAGGCTCCGACCGCACCACCGCGGTTTCTCATCGTGCCGGTTTCGCGCCGGAGAAGCGGTGCGCCAGGAGCGCGGGCAAACAGAGGAAGGCTGCTACTCATGCAGTGCAAGAACCATCCCACCCAGATGGCCGTGGATCGCTGTGCCGGTTGCGCCGAGTCCTTCTGCTCGGACTGCCTGGTCGAGATACAGGGCCAGAAGTACTGTGGGTCGTGCAAGATCATGGCGGTCAAGGGACCACCGCCCGCCGTGATCGAGCAGGGAAGCATCCCCTGCAAGGAAGCCGACGATGCCCTCAAGTACGCGATCATCGGCATCTTCTGCTTCGGCATCGTCCTCGAGCCCATCGCTTTGGTGAGGGCCTTCAAGGCTCGGAAGCTGATCGCCGCCAACCCCGATCTCACTGGCTCCGGGAAGGCGACCGCCGCCACGATCATCGGGATCGTCGCGCTACTGCTGTGGGTGCTCGGGCTGATGGCCAAGTTCTCGCGCGTCTGAGCCGCTTCAGGGGAGTCGTGGTCGTGAGCACGTCCTCGCCCTTGCCCTCGACCGAAGTGCACTGCTTGACGCACCGCACGGTTCTGGCCGTCCGGCGCTGCGACGGCTGCGGCGCGCCCATGTGCGCCACGTGCGATTTCACTTTTCCCGGGGAGGTACACGTGTGCCCGGCGTGTGCTGCTGCCCCGCGCTCGGAATCCTTGAGCTCCGGGCGTCGCAAGCTGCTGGTGGGCGCGTACATCCTGGCGGCCCTCGCCACCGCCATCCTGGGGTTGACGCTGAGCGGGGTGTTCGCCGAGTTGGCGAGCAGCAAAGGACCCGAGCAGCAGGTCACCGACACGCTGCTCGGCGCCCTCATGTTCGGGCCTGCCGTCGGTGGCGTGGCCTGCTCGCTGAGCGCATACGACCGGCGCCTGCACAATCCACCTGCGGTATGGATCGCCGTCGGCTGGAACGGACTGCTGCTGGCCGTACTCCTGCTGTTGGCAGTGATTGGGTCTTTCAGTTGAACGGAGGCTTGGTGAGCACCATCAGGGTTCGCATCTCGGACGTCTCGGGCGGTCGCGTGCACGACGTGGAGGCCCCCGACGACGTGGCCATCGCCCGCATCCTGCTGGTGTTGGTGGAGCGCATGAACCAGCCCCTGAGCAGTCCCGACGGGCAGCTCATGAGCTACAAGCTCCACCACCGGCGCAGCGGCTCGCAGTTGCTGGACCAGCACACCCTGGCCCAGGCCGGCGTGAAGGATGGTGACGACCTGCGGCTGCAGCCGGAGATCACCGCCGGGGGCGAGGGCTGCGGCTACTCCGCATGAGCGGCCCCGTGGAGCGCCCGGTGGCCCCGCTCCACGAGGGGCGGTTCGCCCGCTTCGAGGCCATCGACTGGTGGGACCAGTCGCGCATCGATGCGGCACGCGTGCTGCTCGTCGGGGTGGGCGCCCTGGGCAACGAAGTGCTGAAGAACCTCGCCCTGCTCGGCGTCGGGCAGGTGGTGGTGGTGGACATGGACCGCGTGGCCCCCAGCAACCTCAGCCGCTCGGTCCTGTTTCGGGAAAGCGACGAAGGACTGCCCAAGGCCGAATGCGCTGCCCGAGGCGCACGGCGGCTCTACCAAAAGATGCGGATCACGCCGCTGGTCGGCAACGCGGCCGCGGATGTGGGCCTCGGCTACTTCCGCTGGGCAGACGTGGTGGTCGGCGCGCTGGACAACCGCGAGGCGCGTGTGTTCGTCAACAGCGCCTGCGCCCGCGTCGGCCGGGTGTGGTTCGACGGCGGCATCGAGGTGCTGCACGGCGTCGTCCGCGGCTTCGCGCCGCCCGCGACGGCCTGCTATGAGTGCACCATGAGCGAGCTCGACTGGAAGCTCGTCAACCAGCGCCGCTCCTGCTCCTTGATCGAGCGTCGGGCGGCGGTCGAGCGCGGGGTCCCCACCACGCCGACCACTGCGTCGGTCATCGGTGCCCTGCAGGCCCAGGAGGTCCTCAAGGTGCTGCACGGGCTCGATGCCCTGCTCGGGCGCGGCTTCGTGCTCGAAGGGCTGGGGCACTCGTCCTACGCGGTGCGCTACCCGGTGAGCCCGGACTGTGGCTGGCACGAGCCGCCGCCCCCGATCGAGCCGCTGCCCGAGGTGAGCTCCGACACGCCACTCGCGACCCTTTGGGAGGAGGGGGCGGCCCGACTCGGCGAGCTGGATGGTCTCGACCTGTCTCGAGAGCTCGTGGAGCGCCTCGCTTGCCCACGATGCGGCGCAGCGGACAGCTTGCTCGGGCCCGTGGAGCGGGTGGATCCAGAGCGCGCCGCATGCCCGCGTTGTGGCAGCGAGCGCGTGCCGACCTTCTTCCATAGCCTCCCTGCCGGCAGTGAGCTGCTGCGCCGAACGGCGCGGGAGATCGGTCTGCCGGCCTGGGACATCGTCTGGGCACGGCGCGGCCCTGAGTGCGTGGGCCTGCTGCTCGGCGGAGACGACCCGCAGCTCGCCGCGGGTCGGCCGCCAGAACAACCAGGGAAGGTGCCATGGGGTCCGTGAAGAAGAGCGACCGAGCAGCCAGGTCCGAAGATGACGGTGGCCGAGCCGCCGACCACGCTCCCGCGCCTGCGGTCAAGATCCGCGACACCCGCGGTGCCGAGAAGCTCTCGCGCCGCGAGTTCCCGGGGCCGGCGGCGGCGCACGCCCTGTTGCGCGTGGCCATGGACCGCGGCGCCTACGCCGAGGTGGTGGCCCACGCCAAGGAATCGCTGGACGGCGAGGTGTGTGGCGTGCTCGTGGGCGGCGCCTACGTGGACGCCGAGGGCTCCTTCGTGCACGCGGAAGCGTGCATTCGCGGAACGGCCACCAGCGGGGGAAGCACGCACGTCACCTTCACCCAGGACACGTGGAACGCGATCCACGAGACCCTTGAGCGCGACCATCCCAAGCTGCGGATCGTCGGCTGGTACCACAGTCATCCGGGCTTCGGGGTCGAGTTCTCGGACATGGACCGCTTCATTCAGCAGAACTTCTTCGGAGGTCCCGCCCAGATCGGCCTGCTGACCGATCCCCTGAGCGGCGCGGTGGCCGTGTGCGCGAACACGCGGGACGGCTCCGACTATGTCTCGCACTTCTGGGTGGACGGCCGCGAGATGCGGTGCTGGGTCCCGGCGCGAGCCGAGGGCGAGGCGGATGCGGCCGGCGGCGCTGCCCCGCCCCGCGTCGAGGTGGCCGAGGCGGTGCATGCGATCGAGGGGCGTATCTCCCAGCTCGTGGTGGCGATCGAGGATCTGCGCGCGAGCTACCACCGCTTCCTGCTGACGTCGCTGGTCTTGGTGTGTGTGGGCATCGTGACGGCGGTGGGCTGGTTCGTATACGACCAGATGACGTCGCGGATCGAGCCGCCACGACTCAACTCCTACATGCCCATTCCCGTGCGCTTCGGTGGTCGGACCGTGTTGCTCGGCGTGGCCGTAGCCGAATGGCAGGTGCCTCCGGAGCTCAATGCGTTGCTCCTCGAGCGCGCCGCGAGGGCGCGCGCGCTGGCCACCGCGACGGCGAGCGCCAGCTCGGGTCCGCCGCCCCACTCCTCGGCGCCGCCGGTGCCTTCATCGCGCTGAGCGCATCCCTGCAGCAAGCAGCTTGAGCCATGAATCCGGACGGTACCGACGGGGTCATCCGCATCACCCGAGAAGAGGCGACCAGCAGCCATGTGGACGATCTGCTCAAGCGGCAGAGAAGTCTGCGCGGCGAGCCGGGCGTGACACGCGAGCAAGGGCGCTCCTGGTACTACCAGAACTGGTTCGTCTTCATGCTGCTGGGGCTGCTCGGGGCCGCGCTGGCCTGGGCCATCCTCGAGCCGTACTTCGACGACATGGAGTACTGGCAGGGGCCCATCAGCCGGGTCGACGCCGCTCCGACGCCTACCACCCGTCCGGCCACGGACGACCGGGCCGTCGCGTTCACCGAGCTGATCCAGGGGACGATCGTCGTGCGCGAGCAGCAGATCTATCTGCTGGCCGGCCTGCAGGAGCTGCGACCGGAGGGCGGCCGACGCCTATTGCAGGCATCCGAGCTGACCGTCGGCGAGACCATCGGCGTGTACCTCCGGTACCAGGGCGGCATCGCGCTCGGGCACTTCGTGGTGCGGTCCCCGCCGCCGCAGGCACCCGACGTGGCCAAGCTGAGCTTGGCGGATCTCGGTCGCCGCAGCCAGATTGCTGGGCTACTGCTGTTCGCGGTGGTGGCCGGGTGCATCGGGTTGTTCATCGGCGCAGTCGATGGGCTCGTGTGCCGCCTGCCGCGTCGCGCGCTGCTGTGCGGTGCGGTAGGGCTGCTGGTGGGTCTGGTCGGCGGGCTCGTCTCGAGCATCCTTGCCAACATCGTGTACGCGCCGCTCAGCGAAGTGGCGCTGAGCAAGATGCGGGAAGGATCGGGGGTGACGAGCGCGCTGGGGTTCGGGCTGCAGGTGCTCGGCCGCTCGTTCGCCTGGGGCCTGGCAGGATTGGCCATGGGCCTCGGTCAGGGGATCGCGCTGCGCTCCAGGCGGCTGCTGCTGTACGGGCTGCTCGGCGGCATCATGGGCGGCCTGCTCGGCGGGCTCCTGTTCGACCCCATCGACTTCATGCTGCTCGGAGCCGACAAGCCCAGTGCGCACCTCAGTCGCCTGGTCGGCTTCTGCGCCATCGGTGCCTCGGTGGGGGGGTTCATCGGGCTGGTGGAGCTGTTGGCGCGGGATGCATGGCTGCGGATGACGCAGGGACCGCTGGCCGGCAAGGAATTCCTGTTGTTCAAGGAGCTGATGGCGGTGGGCGCCTCGCCGCGCTCGGACATCTACCTGTTCAACGACCCGCAGGTGGCGCCCGATCATGCTCTCATCCGGGTCGTCGGCAACGAGTGCGACATCGAGGCTCGAGACCGCGCTCACGGCATCCAAGTGAATGACCGATCGGTGCAGCGCGCGCGGCTCCGACACGGCGACCGCGTGACGATCGGCCGCACTGTGTTCGTGTTCCAGCGACGGAAGGGGTGACCGTCATGCGCGCTAACCAGGAATCTGATGATGGCAACGACGGCGGCCGATCCATCCGCGCTGGTCCGGCATGAGCGTGCGGCCTCGCGCCGCGCCCTCGCGTCCAGGA
>JACQWT010000394.1 GCA_016209145.1 Deltaproteobacteria bacterium
CTCTCCGCCGGCACCGTTCAGCGACCCCGACCGACTGACGACCGGGCCGCGGCTAGCCGCAACGCCTTGCGCACCGTCGGCCACCTGCTGTCACAGCCACACACGAGCCCTGGCGGGTTTCGCCCGACACGCTCCTAGGCGCCGACGAATTGCTCATCATCCAGGTGCCGACCTCGGACCGCCGTGGCGCTGCGGTGGACAGCCGTCGCCGGCGGCTGGTGGCCGCCGGCCCGCGCCTTGCCGTTGTGGCGCGCTTCCGGGCGCCCGGCTGGGTGCGGCGGTAGGGCCGCCGTTGCGGCCAGCCGCCCGGTCAGGCCCAGATCCCCGGTATGGCCCGCCCGCAGTCGGGGCAGCGGCCCGCCTTCAGGCGGTTCTCCAGCGCGGCCATGCCCAGGCGCCGGATGAGCATCCGGCGGCAGCCGGGGCAGTAGGTGTTGTTCCCGGGGTGGGCGAGCACGTTGCCGACGTAGACGAAGTGCAGGCCCTCGCCGAGCGCGGCGTCCCGCGCCCGCGTCAGCGTTGCCACCGGCGTCGCCGGCACGTTCATCAGCCGGTAGCTCGGGTGGAAGCGCGTGAAGTGCACGGGCACCTCGGGGCCGAGCTCGGCGCGGACGAAGCGCCCGATCGCGCGCGCCTGCTCCACGCCGTCGTTCAGGCCCGGGATGAGAAGGACGACGATCTCGGTCCAGATCTTGCGCTTCGCGAGCAGGCGCAGGGTGTCCAGCACCGGCGCGAGCCGGCCGCCGCACTGGTCGCGGTAGAAGGTGTCGTCCATGGCCTTGAGATCGATCTTCACCGCGCCAAGCACGTCCCCGAGCTCGTTCATGGGCTGGGGCAGGATGAAGCCGTTCGAGACGAGCAGCGTGCGCACGCCGGCCTTCCGCGAAGCCGCGCCGATGTCGTAGACGTACTCGGCCCAGACCACGGGCTCGCTGTAGGTGCAGGCGATGGTGGGCGAGCCCGTGCGGCGCGCCAGAGCGACGATGTCGTGGGGTGGGGCGGCGAGCGTGCGCACCTGCTCCGGCCGGACCTGTGAGATCTCCCAGTTCTGGCAGAACTTGCACTGCATGTTGCAGCCCGGATTGCCCAGCGAGAGCGCCGTCTGTCCGGGCAGCACGTGGTAGAATGGCTTCTTCTCGATGGGATCGACGTGCACGGAGCAGGGGCGCGCGTAGACGAGCGAGTAGTACTTGCCGCCGCGGTTCTCGCGCACGCCGCAACTGCCGCGCTCGCGATCGGCCACGCGGCACTCGTTGGGGCAGAGCGCGCACGCGACGCGGCCCTCGCCCGCGTCCTTCCACCAGCGCGCGGGATGCAGGGTCAGGCCCGCCTCGGGGCCGGCGTCCAGGGCCGCGCCCTCCGCCCCGTCTTGCGCCGTCGCCCGATGCGCGAGGCACAGGGCGCCCGCGCCGCCCACGAGGGCGCCGAGCAAGCCGCGCCGGCCAAGGCCCGAGGCGCTCATACGTCCACCACCTCGATGCGCGCCACATCGTGCTCGCCCAGGCCGAGCCTGGCGGCGGTGGCAATCCACTTCGGCTCCCGCCGCTCTGCGCCGAGCGACGGCAAGCCGATCTCCGCCCGGCGCTCCTCGATCGCGCGCCAGCAGACGGCGTCGATCGCCACCGGATCGGTGGAGCACAACACGCCGCTCCAGGGCCAGGCCCAGCGCGGGGAGCGCGCCGGGCCGCCGTGGCACTGCCCCACCAGGCCGTCTACCAGTGTGAGCCGCAGCTTGTCGCGGATGAGCGGGAAGGCGGCGAGATGGGCCACGTACGGATTGCAGCCGCCGCCGTGGTGCTTGTTCGGGTTGTGGATCGCGCCGTACCAGTTCTTCAGGCCCGCCGAGATGCCGGCCAGATCGTGGTCCTTTAGCACCGCGACGTTGATCAGGGCCGTGAGCTCGCTTGTGAGCAGCCGGGCGAAGCACGATCCGCCCGCGCCCCACTCCAGCGGCGTCCAGTCGTAGTCCTCGTTCGTGCCCAGGCAGCGCACGCCCGGGCCGTCGCGGTTGAGGGCGAAGCCGGCCCCGCTGAGCTCTCGGTCGGTGCGATCCCAGATGACGACGTTGCGCGCCGCCACGCCGGCCTCTTGCAGCCACCCGGCGAGCCGCAGCACGAGCTCGGGGTGAGGTGAGAGCCCGCGGCCGGCGATGGTGTTGACCTTGATGCCGACCACGTCGGCAGGCCGGAAGAGGCGGCGCAGAGCCTCGACCGGGCCCTTGGCGCCGCCAGCGCGCGTCAGGGCGGCACCGAGCAGGTCGGCGAGCTTGCCCGCGTCCACGGCGCCCGAGGCGGGATCGATCGCGCCCGGCCGCCGCGCCCGCACGACCACCGGCCGGGCTGGCGCCCCGGCAGCTTCCGCCCGGGTGCCGCCGGGCCCGAGGCGCCCCGCGGTTGCCAGAGCGGCCACTCCGGCCAGGCCCTGGAGCATGCGGCGGCGGGTGCGTCGGCGAGCCATTGTCTACCTCGTTCGACTGGCGTCCACGTCGGCGATGGAGAAGCCGGCGAAGCCGCTGTGATGCGATGGGCCAACCACGACGACGCGCGCGAGGTCGCCCTTGTGACAAGCATAGGCGATGGCCGGCCGGCGCGCGACTCGCGTCACGGATGGCACTGCTGTGCGCGCCTCGCCCGGTTGCGGCCCTACGGCCGGATCTCCCCCGCGCCCAGGGCCCGATCCAGTCGCCGTGCCGCCGCGAGCAGGGTCCCGGCCGGCGCGGGCGTGTCGGCGATCAGGCGCACGTACGCCGCGCCGCGCCGAAAAAAGACGGCCTGCGCGCTCGCCCAGCCCTCGTCGCCAGGGCCACCCGGCGTGCGCTCGGTCCCGGCGTCGCGCTCCAGGGCGAGGCGGGCGCCGCCCAAGCCGGCAAACGCCAGCACCTCGATGTCGGCGGGCGGCTGCTCGGCGCGCCAGTAGAGCAGGCGGCGGCAGCCCGTGCGGAGCAGCAGCTCGGCGGCGCCGTCCACGCGCTCGTGCAGTCGCTCGGCCGGGTAGTCGGCCTGCGGCGCCGGGTAGCCCGCCGTCCGGGCGGCGCTCGCCGGGGCGGACGGCGGTGCCGGCACGGACGCCGGGCGCAGGACACCCCGGCCAAGCCACGCGGCAAGCGCGGCGAGCACGCCGAGCAGGAGCACGGCCATTGCCCGAAACGGCAGCCGCGTGCGCGTCATGACAAGCACCCGACCACCAGCGCGCCCACCAGGGCCACGATCGCGAGCAGCACGGCCGCGACCACGAGCAGGATCTTGGCGACCGACAGGGGCGCCTTGCCGAGCACGCAGCGCGCATCCTGGCCGTGCACGATCGCGCGGTACAGGCCGCCGCCGTAGCGGTAGGCGAGCACGTACGTAGGCAGCGCCACGCGCCTCGTCTGCATGTCCTCGAGCAACGCGGCCACGTGCACGTTGCGGAAGCTCGATCCCGGGATCGCGCCCTGCTGCAGCGCGGCGGCGGCCGTCGCCAGGATCGCCTCCACGATGGTGCGCCGTGCCGCCGAGCGCTGCACGTCGAACTGCTCCAGCACCGCGCCCGCGGGCCCGATCCTCTCCGCGGGCTGCTGCCCCACCGGCAGGGCCGAACCGAGCTGAAAGCACGGGGCAAGGCGCGCGGCCTCGTCGGGCCCGAGGCCCCGGGAGGCGGAAACGAGCAGCCCCCTTAGCGGCAGGTGCGCCTGGCCGGCGTGCGGCGCCCAGGCCGCGCGCTGGGCGCCGGCGTTCGAGTCGGCCGTCCAGCTCACGAGCGCGCTCGCGTCCACGATCCACGCCGCCCACCAGATGGGGTGCAGGCCGGCAAGCGTCGCGCTCGTCGCCAGGTCGCCCGGCCGGAAGAAGCCGAGTGAGCCGAGCCACTGGCGCAGGGCGGCCTGCGCCAGCTCCGGCGCAACGGCGAATGGCAAGATCCAGTCGGCCTGGTCGACCGGATCCACGGGCTGCTCGATCCGCATCACCGAGGCGCAGAAACGGCACAGGGGCGCCTGTGCCTCGGCCGAGTACGACACGGCCGCGCCGCACTGGGTGCAACGCAGGATCTGCACGCTCCGTTGCACGGCCGGCCCGCTCGGGGCCGGGCAGGCCAGACCGCAGATGGCGCAGCGCAGATCCCCCGGCTCCAGGGGCCCGCGACAGCGCAGGCACGGCGCGCTCTGGGGCGCTCCCGCGCTCATCGCGGCCTCCCTCCGGCCGGCCCCGGCGCCTTGGGCGCAGGACGCTTGCCGGTCGTCGCGGGCGGCGCCGGCCGCCCGGTCTTCGGCTTGCCCGCGCCGGCGCCGCGCGCGGAGCTCGCGCTCGTCGCACCGCGCGTGCCCGCGTCGGGGCCGGGCCAGCTCGCGGCCGCGGCGCTGGCCAGGCTGGCAGGCTTGCCGCCGCTGGCGGCTGCGGCCGTGGGCGGCGGGCCGCTCGCGGGCAGAAGGTGCGGGCCTGGCGGCCGCCCGGTTGCCTCCGGCCAGCACCACGCCAGGAGCGCCACGAGCGCGGCCCCGAGCAGCAGGACGGCCAGCACCACGAGCGCTATCTTGATCCAGGACAGCGGCGCCTTGCCGTGGATCTTCCCGGTCTGCCCGTTGATGAGCAGGCGGAACGGCGGTTTCCGCGGATCGTAGCGGAGGGCGAGCACCCAGGCCGGCACGTAGGTGAGATCGGCCGACTCGCGCTCCAGCACGGTGCGGTAGCTCAGGTTGCGGTGGCTGTCGCCGGGCATGAAGGGCGCAAGCTCTCGGCCCATCTTGACGAGGGCCTCCCCGCGGGCGAGCGCGAAGCAGTCGGCGAGCGACAGGGTGGGCTCCTCGGCCAGCCACCCGGAGAGCAGGGCGGGCGAGTAGCGCCGCATCAGGCGCAGATCGAAGGGCTCGATGGCCTCGAGCTCGGCGTTGGCCACGGCGCGCGACGCCGTCACCAGCACGTCCATGACGTAGGCCGAATGCTGGCCGTGCAGGCCCCGGTACTCGGTGCGCGTCACGGTGCGCGTGCGCGTCACGGTCCTGCCGTCCGAGTCGGTGTCCGTGTACGTCTCGGTTTCCTCGTAGTCTTCACCGATCTCGGCGCTGTAGGCCGAGTGCGCCACGGCCGTGTACAGGTACGAGGGCACGTACACGCCGCGCATGGAATCGATGGCGGCGCGCTTGACGCCCGCATGGGCAAAGAAGCCGCGGGTGCCGAGCCAGGTGCGCACCGCCGCCGTCGCCGCCTCGCGCGTCAGCACGAAGCCGATGGCGTAGACCGGCACGGGCATGCCTGGCGCAGCCGCCCGCTCGATCACCGAGGGCGACGCGCAGTAGGGGCACTCGGCCGTGCGCTCCGACTCGCCGACGAGCAGCGCCGCACCGCACTCCTGACACTCGACGTGCATCGCGCTTCCAAGCCCAGCGCGCACGCGGCGCGGCGTCAACTGCGTTGGCGCCAAATCAGGGGTCATTTCAGTCCGTTGGATGCAGTACCCCGGGCCGCCGCCTGCGACGCCGTGACCGGAACGCCGCGATCCGCTATCCTACGCCCGACTTGGTTGCGGGTATGCGCAGCAGAACGGTGCCCGGCGTCGCGCTCTCGTGCCTCGGCGCCTTCATTGCGGCCGTGGTGGGCTGTCACCTGATCGCGGGCATCGAGGACTACACGGACGCCCCCGGAGGCACGGGAACCTCGACCACGAGCCCGACGACCGCTGGGACCGGCGGCAGCGGCGCAGGTGCCGGAGGCACCGGCAGTGCCGGGGGCACCGGGACGGGAGGAAGCGGCGGCTCCTCCTACTGCGGCGACGGCACTTGCGATCCCCACGAGAACAACGGCTCCTGCCCGCACGACTGCGAGCCTGGTTGTGGCGACGGGACGTGCGACACCGGCCCCGACGCGTCGCCCCCGGAGAGTTGCTCGGTCTGCCCGGCAGACTGCCGCAAGTGCAACGGGCAGCCGTGTGGCGGGGCCGGGGAGTGCGAGAGCAACTTCTGCACGGAGGAGGGGGCGTGCTGCGCGGTCGACTGCGACGGGGTGTGCCGCGTGTGCAACCAGGCGGGGACGGGCTGCGAAGCTCCGGGAGCGGACAGCGCCTGCCCGGGCCAAGGCTTCTGCTCGGGCATGTCCCAGTGCTCGTGCCAGGACGGCCTCCAGCAAGGCAACGAGAGCGACGTCGACTGCGGCCTGGCCTGCCTGCCGGACAACAAGTGTGACGTCGGCGAGCACTGCGGCGTGAACGGCGACGACAACTGCTCGAGCGGCCACTGCTGTAGCTGTTGCGGCCAGAACCTCTGCCAGCCCGGGAGCCAGTGCGACACCTTCATCGGTCCACCCTGCGACGCGGACTGCGACGCGGGGACCTGATGAGGTCGAACCTCGAGGCGGATGCCGGGCCGCAGCCCAGCGCCGCGCGGCGTCCAGCCGCAGAAGGCTACGCGACCGCGCCAGGGATGATCTCGTCGATCGGGCGGCCGAGCGGGCCCCGCAGCGCGCGGGATCGCGGCCTCTACGGTTTGTGCTCTCGGGCACCCATGTCCCAGCCGCTACGCTCGACGGCGTCGAAGTCCACGGTGAAGTACTTGCTCAGATCCGTTCCCGGCAGGGCTTCCTGGAGGCGGCAGAAGTCCGGCTGGTAGGCCCCCTCTGGTTGAGCCGCCCAGCTCGGATCGCCGTCGCTCTCGCCTTCGCCCAGCTCCACGCCGCGCGTTCCGCCGGGGAAGTAGTAGCGATTGAAGGAGTGGGTCGGCTCGTCGGTGAACCACGCGAGCGCCGGTCCGGCGCCGGCCTGGACCAGGATGTTGTTCTGGATCACCAGTTGGCCGCCGGCCGCCATGGCGTCGATCACACCGCCCTTCTGGCTGTTGGTGTGCAAGCTGTTGTTCAAGATGCGCACGTCGGCCTTGATGCCGCTCGCCACCGAGATGGCCGAGTTGGGGCCTCCGTAGACCAGGTTGTTGTACAACAGCACTTGTGGATTGTCGGCGTCGATCGAGCTGATGCGCACGTTGTTGGCGCTGCTGGTGCCCGGATCGCGAATCACGTTGGAGTGGAAACGGCCGCTGGTGTGTCCGCCGTAGACGAGGACCTGGTGGTGGCCGAGGCTGTGGCCGACCGACTCGGCCACGTCGTCGAAATGGGGCGAATCGTAGACCTCGTTGTGGTGGAAGTCGAAGCCCTTGACCCGGCGGATTTGGACACAGTAGAAGAGCGACGTCTTGCAGATGTTGTAGCGAACGGTGATGTCGAAGGCGTTGTCGACGTCCGCCGGTAGGTCGATCCCCGACGGGTGCGCGCCCCAGTACTCCGCGGGACCGTCCCAGTTCTCATACCAGCCGCAGCCGTCCACCAACGTCCATTCGATGGCCATGTGACTGGAGCCGTCGCCGATCTTCAAGCAATGGCCCTTCGTGTGCTCGCTGTTGCAGTGGTAGATCCAGCCGCGATCGACATTCAGGTAGTAGACGTTGCCGTCGCCCGGCGTCTTTGCGTCGTTCTTGCAGTCGTACAGGGCCAAGTCGATCAGGCTGAAGTGACCATCCAGTTTCTTGTCGAGCTGGCCCAGCCGCACGCAGGTCGTCTTGCTGTCCTGCAGCTTCATTCGCTGGATCGTGACGAACGCATCCGGCTGCTTGGTGCCCTGGATGACGTAGTTGTCCGTGCCCCCGGCGTCGACCACCGGCCGCTCCTGTCCGTAGCCGACCAGCGTCCAGCGCTCGGTGTCGCTCTTGCCGACTCCCGGCTTGAGGCTGTGCTCGAGGTAGACGCCGTCGAAGCCGTCATGGGCGCCTCGCACCACGATCGTCTTGTTGCCGTCGCCGGCGGCCGCGATGCCCGCGCCGATGGTCTTCTTCGCCTTGCCCGGCGACAGGCCGTCGTGGCCATCGTCGCCGCTCGCGCCGTCGACGAAGTACAGCGTGCCGAGTTGGTACGTCTTGGCGCCATCGTCGGTGGTGATCGCGTAGCTCGTCGACTTGTCGTCGATGGGGAACGGCGTCTTGTCGAATACGCCCGCCGGATTGCCGTTCCGGTCGGCGCGCTTGGCCCAGTCGAAGGACCAACCCGGGCTCGTGCCGCCCTGGCCGCCGCCAGCACCTCCTTCGGCGCCTCCGCCGGCGCCTCCCTCGGAGCTTGCCCCGGCCCCGCCCTCGGAGCCGCCGGCCGAGCTTGCCCCGGCCCCGGCGCCGGTGGCGGTGCTCGACGGAGCCAGATCGCTCGGCTCGGACGAGCAACTCGAGAGCGCGAGCGCCGCTGCGACCAGAGCGGTGACGAACCATGACTCGATTCTCATCGTGCTTGCCTTTTCACTAGTCGGCAGCGCGCTGCTCGCTGCGGAACCACTTCTGCCGGCCGGGCCAGGATGCCACGGGGGGCCAGAGGCGGGCCGACTTCACCCACGACTTCATCGTACCGCCAAGTCATCGTGGTGAACATGGAGGGCGATCGGGCCGCCGCGGGCAAGCTGCTGGCCGTGCTGGGGCGTTGGCCTTCCGCCGACGTGCGCGGGCGAGCTACGTCTCATCGACCGGGCGGGAGGCGGTCCGGTCGTGACCGAGCTCACGCCAGATCTCGGGGTCGACCTCGGGGATGGCCCAGGCGCCCTCCTCCTCGCGCCAGCGGCCGACGCCCAGGTAGCGCCAAGGGTCGCCCTTCCCACTGCGCGCGAGGACGAAGGCGGTCTCGGCCTCGCGCCGGTGGGCGACCGGTAGCGGGAGGCAGTCGGGCTCGGCGATCTCAGCCTCCCGGCCGCGGGCGAGGTCGAGCAGGCTGCGGAGAGCGCGCGCCTGGGTGAGGTTCAGGTAGTCGCCGGTGAGGACGCGGACGCGGGCGCCGCGGCGCAGGGCCGCGACGATCTCCCCCTGCAGGCGGTCGACGCCGCTTCCCTGGGCGAAGGCTACGAGGATCGCGATGTTGCTCGCTCCGCGCAGGAGCGGCAATAGGTGCGGCAGGAACGGGTCCTCGCGGCCGCCCGTGGCGAGCGGCGCGCCGCGCCGGGGTAGGCGCGGGATGTGCCCGGGCCTCTCGTAGTTGCCCTCGGAGGGGATCACGAAGCGCACGCCGCCGCGTGGATCGTCCACGTCGCCCCGGAAGCGGGGGATGACATGCACGTGGAGGTGCATCACCGTCTGGCCGGCGGCCTCGCCGACGTTGACGCCCACGTTGTAGCCATCGGGGCGGAGCTGCCTCTCGAGCTCGGCCTTTTGCCTGGGCGACCAGCGCCATGATGCCGTGCTGCTCGTCGGCGCCGGCGTCGAACCACGAGGCGACGTGCCTCCGCGGGATCACCAGCGTGTGGCCCCGGCTGACGGGGTAGCTGTCAGGGACGGCGAACGCGACGTCGTTCGCGGCGATGATCCGCGCCGACTCGACGATGCAGAATGGGCAGTCCTGCGCTTGCGGCATCAGCCTCGGGTGTCCGTGATCGTAGCCGCACTCGGCTCGAAAGCCCACGCGTCTGTCGGCACCGACGCGATCCTGTACGAGCTCGACCCTGCCTACCGGCGGCGCGCCAGACAGCGGGAGGTCACCAAGGATCCGAGCTTCGGCGGCGCTCTGCGGCGGCTCCGCCTGCAGGAGGGGCTTGGCCGCGGTGACTTCGGCAAGGTCAGCGACAAGACCATCGCGCGCATCGAGCGGGGCGAGGTGGGCAAGCCCCACGCCCGAACCCTGGCCGCCATCGCCAGGCGGCTCGGAGGCGCGCCGGACGAGATCCGGACGTTCTGACGAGGGGCGGCGTGCCGGCGGCGTTGCCTGGGCGGGCCTCGTGGCGCGCCCGGGGGTCGATCGCACTCCCTCGGCTCGCGCTCCAGGCTGCCCCTGGCGGCTGGGCATCCGGGCATGCTGACGAGTCCCGGACGCGGGCCCGCCGAGGGTGAAGAGCCGATCGGCTGGATGATGGCGAACGAGGAGGCGTGGCGCCGATGAGCGAGGTGAGAGGGCTCGACGGCGCCATCGTCGATAGTGCCCGGGCGGGCTCAGGCGAGCGGCAGCAGCCGTGCGATGTGCAGCCGGCGGATTCGACGGTAGGCCGGCTCGTCGAAGGTGAGCCAGATCCCGCCGAGGTGTCGCGCCAGGGCGGCGTACGCCGCGTCGTACGCGGTCAGGCGGTGCTCCAGGGCGATGTCGGCGGCGAGCTCGAGGAGGCGCTGGTCCGGCTGCACGACCGGGAGCGCCAGCGCCCAAAGCGCTCGCGCGTCCTCGTTCACCTCCGCCGCCGAGCGGCGCCGCCGGCACAGCACCGCGTGCACCTCATAGACGAACAGCGCGGGCACGGCAAAGTGCTCCGGAGCGCGCAGGACGCGATGCAGCACCTCGTCGGCTGCCGCGAGGCCGGCCTCGCCCTCGCGGACGAACCACTTCACCGCGACCGAGGCATCGAGGATCTCCGTCACGGCAGCGAACCTCGCAGCCCCCGCAGCATCGCCTCGGCTGGCGCAGCATCGAGCGCCCGCACCTGCTGGCGTGCCTCGATCCAGCGCGCCAGCGCGAGCCGCTCCTCGTGGACGGCCAGATCCGCGAAGCGCTGGTGGAAGATGCGCAGCGGCAGGAGCACGGCTACCGGCCGGCGGCCTCTCTCGACGAGGATCGGCTCCTCGGTGGCGTCCAGCTCGTCCAGGACGCGGCCCAGGGACTGCCGCACCTGCAGGGCGTTCACGCTCTTCATGCATACATGCATATCACCTGTACATACACATGTCAACACCTGTCCATCGCCACAACTCCATCCGGGCCGTGCTCGACTGCGGCAACCGGCGACCCGTCGCCGCCGGCCGGTACGGCTACGCCGCGTCCCGCCACTCGTAGCGATGATGCGGCCGGCTGCCGGCCCTCACGCGCGCCTGCCGAACGGACACGGCGGGCGAGCATGACACCGGCGTCAGGGGGGCCGTGAACTGCCTTGCGGCTCGCGCGCCACCGGGACGGCCAAGCGCCCGGACGGCAACGAGGAGCCGGTGCCGGCACGCGCGTTGCTACGGCGTTGGCATCGGCCGCCGAGCGGCGCCGCCGCTACGCGGCGCTTCGCGGCCGCGATGGAGGAGGTGTCTGCCATGCGTATCGGACTTCCTTGTCTCGTGCTGCCCGCGCTGCTCGCGACCGCCTGCGGCCCGCTGGTCTTTGTCATCGACGAGGACGAGGGCTCTGCCGGGAACGCGCACCACGGCTCCGCGGGCGGGCAGGCTTCGGGCCAGGGACAAGCGGCCACGAGCGGCATGCCCTGCGAGTACCGCCACGGCCAGGCCACGCTGAGCGAGTACGACGGCGACAACTACGCCTCGAGCGCGTTCAGCTTCGAGTACGCCTCGCAGGATCCCGCCGTCACCTACAACGAGCTCGACGTGCTCTACGAGGGCAACCAGTTTCGCGTGAACACCGTGGTGGACGACGAGTCGTTCCTCGTGGATCTGGGCGACGTGCCCCTGGCCGAGGTCCCCGAGACGGTGGATCCGGCCGGGTTCCCGGTCGGCCAGTTCGGCGAGCACGACTCCATCGACGCGGTCTTGGACCACACGTACTTCGAGCGCGCCGTGGACGGCTCCGGCGTCCTCGTGGCGGCCTTCCGCGTCGTGGGCTTGGAGCCGGGCGTCGCCGTCACCATTGAGTGGGTCCGCTCCACGGATCCTGACAAGATGGTCGTACCGCTCGACTGCGGCCTGTGAGCCGGAGCGCTTCGCCGACACCATCTCGCCTGCGCTGCGCTACCATGGCGGCGTGAAGCTCACGGGCGTCGTGGCCGGGCGCTTCGAGATCGATAGACTCGCCGGCGAGGGCGGCATGGGCGCGGTTTCAGAACGCGAGCTGCGCCTGGATCTTGAGCACGTTCTTGTCCGGCTCGGTCTCCAGCGCGACCTGGCCCGGGCGCAGCGCCACGCGCTCGCCGTAGAAGTAGTGCGACCACTGCACGAAGATGAGCGCGTCGGCGTACCAGTGCGTGCGTAGGCCCAGGCGTGGCGAGAGGATACGGAAGCTCGATGGCTCGTCCTCGGTGTCGGGCACGAGCCGGTCGTAGCGCAGGGACGTTCCGAGCCAGGGCAGCGCCCACCAGCCGAGCTCGAAGCCGTGCTTGAAGTACTTGCGCTCGTCGCGGTTGACCAGCGGATCGGGGTCGGACTGCTCGCTGCCGACGTAGGCGTACGCGCCGAAGAAGCCCAGGGTGATGTCGCCGCCGCCCAGCGGCTTCTGGCCCGGCAGGAGCGCGCCCAGCAGCGTCGCCACGCTGTAGTCGTACTGGAAGCCGATGTTCCACAGGCCGCCCGTGCCGTTCTTGCTCTTCTCGGTGCCGAGGTAGTTCTCCGTGATGCCGCGGCCGCCCAGGGCGTGCATCACCTCGATGCTCGGCGCGAGGAAGGTGGCGGCGTCGGCCGTGAGCACCGAGGTGGCGAGATAGAGCCGGCCGAGAAAACGGCCGTCGGCGCGCAGATCGGCGCCCACGACGCGCATGCTCGCGTCCGTCAGCTCCTTCAACTGGCGCTTGTCCTGCGACCACGTGTGCAGGTGGTACAGGCCGAGCTCGACGTACCGGCCGTAGGCCGCCGCGAGGCCAAAGGTGGTCAGCAGCGATAGGCCCTGGTTGCTCTCGATCGCCTCCAGGTGCACGCCGAAGCCCTCCAGCGCCGAGAAGGTGAAGTCTCCCGCGTCGACCTCGAGGCGCACCTGTTCGCCCATCTGGTGCGTGCGGCCGAAGATGTAGGTGTCGTACTTCTCGAGCCAACCGAACCTGTCCGAGAAGGCGCCGCCCTTGACCTGGATCCTCGTCTTGACGGGCAACCCGGGCTCGTAGCGCAACGTGAGATAGCCCTGCGCGATGCCGAGTTGGCGGTCGATGATAGGCCGGGCCGGATCGGAGTAGAGCGAGCCCATGAGGGCCACGGTCCCCGTCAGGTACTGGTTGCCGGCCTGGAAGTAGAGCTCGGTGTAGTCGGGCTCGTTGACGGGCGTGTAGACGAAGCCGGAGCGCAGGTAGTCGTCGTCGACGAGCCAGGGCGTGCGCAGATCGAAGCCCGACTCGTCTTCCTTGGTTTCCTCGCGCGGCTTCCAGCTCATGCGCAGCGGCGCGCGGAAGTAGCCGTGCAGCCCGAGCCGCAGCGCGTCGGCGTTCCCGGCGTCGTAGGGGGGCGGCCTCTCCTCGGGGAAGATGGGCCGCTCGACCCAGGCGCCGACGGCCGGCGTGTGCGCCACCCAGACGGGCGGGGCGGCCGGCGCACCGGCGGCAGGCTTCCCGCCCGGGGCCGGTGCCGGTGCGGCGGGCTTGGCGGCGGCCGGCGCGGGCGGCGTAGCAGAAGCGACAGGCGCCGCCTGCTTGGCCGCTGGTTGGTCCGACGGCGCGGCCGGCTGTTCCGGCGGCGCGGCCGGAGCGGGCGCCCGGTCGTCAGCCGCCGGCGTCTCCTCGTCCGCCGCTGGCGACTGCGCCGCGGCCGGTGCGGCACCGAGCACGGCGGCGAGCACTGTGGCGAGCGGAAAGAGGCTCTGGCGAGGGGCCATGGCGTGGGATCCGCGCGGGCTACTTCGCGCAAGCCGGCAGCGCATTCGCCGCATGGAAGCCGCTGTCGATGAGCAGCACCTTGACGTTGGCGGCCGTGACGAGATGCACCGCGACTGCCGCCACCGGCACCTTGCCCGGCCCGGCGGAGCCGCCCGGGACCGGCTTGCCCAGCGCCAGCGCGGCAGCCACCTCGGCCGCCTTCTCGGCCAGGGGCTTGATGTCCTTGAGCACCTCGACGGACTGCTTGCCCTCGCAGACGTAGTTCACGTTGGCAGCGTCGGCGTCGGCGCCGGCGATGAAGATCTTCTTGGCCGCGAGCCCCCCGGCCTGCACCGCCTGCACCGCGCCACGCGCCATCCCACTGTTGTTCGCCAGGATGGCCGCGATGTCGCCGCCGGTCTTGGCAATGGCGTCCTCCACGGTCTTGAGGGCCTGCTCGGGCGACCACGAGTCGTGGTCCTTCTGGACGACGATCTTGACGTCGCCCTTGTCCACGCTCGGGCCGAGCACGTCCATGTAGCCGCGGGCGATCTCCATGGCGACACTGTGCCCCGACTGCCCGTTGAGCAGCACGTAGTTGCCCTTGCCGCCGGTGGCGCCGAGCGCCGCCTTCGCCTGCAGCACACCGACCTCGTGGCTGTCGTGCGCGACGTAGTAGTCGAGCGCGTCACCGGCGATGCCCCGGTCGTAGGCCACGACCTTGGCCCCCTTCTCGTGCGCCTTGGAGACATAGGCTGCGGCCGCGGCGCTGTCCGTCGGCTGCACGACGAGCACCTTGGCGCCGCGCGAGAGCGCGTCCTCGACCTGCGCGAGCTGTTTGGCATTGTCGTTGTCGGCCGCGAGCGTGAAGGCGGCGAGGCCCAGGCGTCCCGCTTGCGCCTCGAAGTAGCGTTGGTCCTTCTGGTAGCGCTCCTCCTGCAGGGTCGAGAGCAGGAAGGCGACCTTCGGCCCCGCGGGCGCCACCCCACGGTGCTCGCAGCCGGCAAGAGAGAGCAGTCCCAACGCCAGGGCCAGCAGGCGCACGCGTTTACGCCTCCTCCCCCCCGGCTCGTCAGGCGGCGCGGCGGGACTGGCAAGCGGAGCAGCGCTCCCCAGGGCCGGCCCGGAGCGTACTCCTGTACGCGAGGAGCCGGCCCGCGGACGAAAGCCGCGATCGCGGCCGACTCGGCGAGCCGTCGTTGCCGGCGCGCAAATGCCGTGAACGGATACCAGCAGGCGCGGGGCAATCGCCGCAGTGGTCGTCATGGCTGCCTCGCAGACGTGGTCAGGGAATCCAGCAGCGAAGCCCCGAGCAGGATCACTCCCGTGAGTATGAGCTGCCAGTTCGAGTTGATGCTCATGAGGTTCATGCCGTTCGAGAGCGTGCCGAAGACGAGCGCGCCGATCACCGTGCCGAGCATGGTGGCGCGGCCGCCGGCAAGGCTGGTGCCGCCGATCACCACCGCGGCGATCACGTGCAGCTCGCGCATGAGGCCGGCGTTGCCCGGGGTGACGCCGTTGGTGCGGGCGGCGGCCACCAGGCCCGCCACCGCCGTGAGCACGCCCGTGAGCAGGTAGATGTGCACGGTCACGCGCTCGACCGGCACTCCCGAGAGGCGCGCGGCCTCGGCGTTGCCCCCGATGGCGAAGCCGTAGCGACCCAGCCGGCTGCGGCCGAGCAGGAGCGCGCCCAGGGCCGTCGCCAGGGCCGCGATGAGCACGGGCGCCGGCATGCCGTCCTGGTAGATCACCGCGAAGAACGCCGCGGCCGCTACCATCGCGCCCGCGCGCAGCGCGAGCGTCGCGACCCCCTCGGGCGGCAGCCCCAGCTTGCGACGGCGTGCCTCCCGCGCGAGGAGCATGGCCAGGCCGACGCCCAGGCCCGCGAGGCACGCGGCCAGCGAGGCGCCCCGCGGCAGCCGGCCGGCGAGCACCGCGAAGTCCGCGCCCATGGGTGAGAGACCGCGCGCGTCCGAGATGACGAGCCCGATGCCGCGGTAGGCGAGGAAGCCGCTCAGCGTGGCGATGAACGCCGGGATGCGGAAGCGCGCCGTGAGCACGCCGTGCCAGACGCCGACCGCCGCCGCCACGGCCACGGCCGCGAGGCTGGCGACCCACACCGACTGCCGGTAGTCGATCGAGAGCTTGGCCGCGACGACTCCGCAAAGGGCCATGCCGGCGCCAACGGAGAGATCGATCCCCCGAATCAAGATGACCAGGGTCATCCCCACGCCGATGATCACGATCTCGGAGATCTGCGCCGTCAGGTTCGAGAAGTTGCCGGCGGTGAGAAAGGCCGTCCGCGTCTCGGGGTGGATCGCCAGCGCCGCCCACAGGGCCAAGAGAACGATCACCATGCGCAGCGAGCGCGACCGGATCACGGCGCCGAGCGCGGAGGCCTCAGGGCTGGTCATGCGGGGCGTCCTTCGGGATGGCGATACCCGCGTGGCGCACGCCGGTCAACGCCGGCGCGGCAAGCGGCCCGCGGCGGCCATGATGGCATCTACCTTGGCGCCATGCCGCGCAGGGGGCGCGCCGACGGCAACTCCAAGGGCGATGCGGCCGCATCCAGGGTCCAGTTGCCGAAATGCGGCAACTCGCAGGCCGATGCGCACCGTATCGGGGGTCGAGTTGCCGCGATCGGGCCATTCGAGGGCCGATGCGGTCCACATCACGCGCGGCGAGCGGTGCGCGGAGCCGCCCAGCGGCGAAGCCTTTCGTCGCCTAGGCATAGCTCGGCCGCGTCGAGGCCGGCCCCATCGGCGCGGCCGAGATTCCACCGAATTGCCCGTCGGGACGCGCCGCACAGCTCGGCCAGCCGCGGAGCATCTCGCCAGCCGTGTCGTCCGGCGAGCTGGAGGAAGAGAGCGCGCGTCGCCGATCTGCGGCCAACATCGGCGGGGGTGGCGCGGCTGGCCGCGGCAGCGGCGGCGACGAGCGCCTCTAGCGGCCGAGCCGCGATCTGGGAAGGCGCGGCGGGCCTCGGGAAGGGCGTACCCGTGACGCAGACCGAACCAGCGGCCGAGACGTAGGCGTGATGCGCCTGCGCGAAGCCGCGCGCGGTCAGGCCGAGGGCCGCGGCCACCCGGGCGGCGTCGACCCATGGCTCCGCGATGGCGCCGATCACGTCCCGATGGGTGGACCAGGGCCAGCCGAGCGGGTCGTCGACCAGGCGTGCGCGGCAGGGGTTGAGCGCGAGGTAGCGGACCAGGCGGCGCAGGTGCTTCGCGTCCGGGACGAGCTCCGGCGGTGCCGCCGGCTCCCAGGCGTCGGGAGCCGCCGGGTTGTTGCTCCGGCGCAGGCCGCTGATGATCGAGCCCAAGCGCAGCAATGCGGCGCCGGGATTCTCGGGAGCCGTGACGAGGTGGATGTGGTTGGGCATGATGACTGCCGCCAGCGCCGCCGAGAAGCCCCGGCACAGCCGGCCCCAAAGCCAGGATGCGACCTCGTGCTCGGTCAGGAGCACCGGCAGCCGGTAGACGCGGGCAGTGAGATGGATGGCGACGAAGCTGTTCATCGAGCGTCCTCCGAGCCGGGAGAAGTGCACCGGCCCACTCGTACGGATCTATCGACGCGAGGCCGATCGCAGTTGCGCGCTTTCGCACCGGGCCGCTGCGGCGCAAGACCGGGCTTGGAGGCGGCGCGTGCGGGCGTGACCGCCAACGGCACCGGCGTCCGAGGGGCCCGGGACGGCGAGACCTAGCGGGGTCCGCGCTGCCGCGCGGCAATTCAGGGGCCGATGCGGTCGCATCGGGGGTCGAGTTGCCGCAATGCGGCAAGTCGAGGGCAGATGCGCACCGCATCGGGGGCCCAATTGCCGCAATCCGGCAATTCGAGGGCCGATGCGGCCTCTAGCCATCGAGCAGCACGGGTGCTAGCTTCGCTTGCCGGGTTGCCCGAATGCCCCAAGCCGCTCTGCCCCTCGCGACGCGCTGGATCGCTGCGGCGAGCGCAGTCGTGGGAAGCTGCGTTGCCAGCCTGCCGGCCTCGGAGCAGCACCCGCTGCTCGGCCAGGTGCCCCCCTTGGAGGAGCGGCCAAGCATCGACGGGGGGTTCATCACGCTGCCCGCCCGCGGCCACGTGACCGTCATGGACTTCTGGGCAACGTACTGCAAGCCGTGCCTGGCGCTGATGCCCCAGTACGAGGCCATCTGGCGCGAGCGCCGAGACGACGGTCTCGTGGTCATCGGCGTGGCCGCCGACGACAACCCCGGCCTTGTCGCTACGCGGCTGAAGATGCTCGGCATCAGCTACCCGAATGTCCTCGACGACGGGGAGCCATCGCTGCGCGGGACCTACGGCGTGCTCGACCTGCCGCGCGCGCTGGTGTTCGACCGCACGGGCCGGCTCCGGCTCGTCCTGACCGGCGGCCGCGCCGAGGAGGCGGGCAAGGTGCGCGAGGGCGTGGCCGCTCTGCTTGAGGAGTGAAGGGATGGGTGCCTGCCGGTCACATGCTGGACGGGCCGCGGTCCTGGTTGCGCTCGCGGTCGTGGGCTCGGGTTGCACGGGCACGGTGACGCAACCGCCGTCGATCGTCGCGATCGAGGGAGTTGAGACGTGCAAGGTTGCGAAGGACCCGTTCAACCCCTACGTGGTTGAGTGGCGCGGCGGTGATCTCACCGCGTTCGAGGCCCTGAGCAACAAGGGCCTGGTCATCGTGAGCTACGCCGCGTGCAGCCTGAAGCTGCTTGCCGGCTGCCGGGCCGAGGGCAGCTATGAGCTCAACCGCACGACGCCCAACCGGGACAGGATCACGATCGACTCCGAGCAGAAGCTCAAAGCCGAGCTGCCGCTCGGAGCCGTCAGCCTGAAGGGCTACGTGAGCGCAGGCAAGGAGCTGCGGCTCGACTACGTGGCAGTCGGCGTGCGCGAGGCCACCGTGCGGCCCGCGCTTCTGGAGGGCGAGTGCGACGGCGCCACGCACTACGTGCGCTCGGTCACGGTCGGCGCCTGGGCGCTCGACGCGCGCACGAAGGAGACGGCGGGCGGCGGCGTGTCGAACAGCTCCATGGGCGGCGCCGGGCTCGACCACGGGGGCTCGCAGGCGATCGTCAAGCGATCCGGCGACGTGGACGGCTGCATGGTGAACCCGCAGGCCGAGAGCTGTCGTGGCGTGATCCGCCTTGGGCTGGCGGGGCTGCCGGGCGCGCGCTCCGGCTTGGCGGCCGCGGGCTTCGGCGCGGGTCTCGGCGCGGCCGTCGAGGCGCCGCCGATCGCCGAGCTTGCGGCCCCCGAGCTGCCCGGGTTCAAGGCCGCCGATGTCGAGTTGCTGAGGAAGTTGCAGCTCGCCAAGCGCGCCGACAAGAACCCGGCGCTCAGCGCTCGCGAGAAGGCCCTGGCGTGGAACAACGTGGCCAACTACTCCAAGGGCGAGCTGTGGGCGGCCGCCGTTGCGCGGCTGGGCGAGTGGCAGCGCGTCGGCGAGGCCGAGCGCACGCGCGAGGCGCAGATCGAGAAGCTCGGCAGACAATACACGGCAGACCGGAAGAAGATCGAGGATATCCTCGCGCTCGACGACGAAGTCGTGACTCGAGTTCAGAAGGAGGCGTACCGTAGGGAGTTCGATCAGGCCTACACGCCCCACGTGAAGGCGATTGCCACCTACTTTGCCAAGAAGCGGGGCCTGCTGCCCCGCCCCGCTGCTCCCCCTTGACCGGCACGGCAGGCGGCCGGCCCGTCCGCCGAGTAACCCGTATCTCGACGAGACTAGCGCTTCTGCTGGCGGCCACGGGCTGTCAGGCCGCCGCGCCCGCTTCTCCCAAGGCGCCAGTTAAGGCGCCAGGCCCGGCTCCCCCGGTTGCGACGGTTCCCGCGCCCGGCCCCAGGTCGGAAGGCCCGCCCGGCTCGAAATGCGAGGAGCTCATCAACGGCCCCCTTGCCCGGTACGCTCGGAGCGAGCCCGTGCCGACCGAGCGCAGGAAGCCAGCCGAGCGCCGCCAGGTGGAGTTCATCTGCGTCGCCACGGGGGAGCTCAACATCGCTCCCGGAGGCGACCGTCTCCTCATGGAGACCTGGTGCGTGGAGGAGAAACCCACGGATCGCGGCATCGCCATGTTTCAGGCGGACGACACCGCGGCGCCCCGCGTTCAGGGCAAGCACGTGTTCCGGGTCGCGTTCAAGGACGCGGTCGTCTCGGTGCAGGACGTGGGCGGTCAGCCTGAGGTCCGCCTGCACTACCGCGACCGCCAAGGGACATTCCACCACATGGATCTCCCGCTCCGCAAGGGCGAGAAGTACTCCTTCGCCGAGCTGTCCACCGATGTCGTCGAGCCTATCGGCGAGCGCCGGACGATCGAGATGGACCGGTGAAGATGGGTTGGTTTGCCGGCGGGCGACGATCGAGAATCGAGCCAGAGCAAGGGAACTAGCGGGCGCAGCGAAAGCCGAGGGCATGGCTGCGGTACGTAGGCTCATGCCCCCAACGGATAGCCGCGCGGACGTCGGAGGCGAGCTGGCCCCGACCCCCGCCGCGGCTGACACGGTTGGCGGTCACGCCACTCTTGCCGTAGTCCTCGGAGTACCAGGAGGCCGTCCACTCCCACACGTTCCCCGCCATGTCGAAGAGGCCGAAGGGGCTGCGGCCTGCGGCGTAGCGGCCCACTGGGCAGGTCGAGTAGGGATTGTCTCTCCCGAGGTCGTTCCCGACACCTTCCCAGCAGAGCTGCCCGGCGGGCTCCTCCTTGCCCCAAGGGTACTTCCTGCCATCGGTTCCCCTCGCCGCGTACTCCCACTCCTCCTCCGTCGGCAACCGCTTCTCGGCCCAGGCGCAGTACGCAATTGCCTGGTTCCAGTCCACGCAGTTTACCGGGCGGTCCGCTCCCCAGGACTCGCCCCAGTTGCAGTCCGCCCCGGCGTCCGGCTTCGTGCAACTGCCCGCGTTCACGCACGCGCCGTAGGCATCGACAGTCACCTCAGTAAGGTCCATGCAGAACCTCTGCACCGGGACCTCGTGGACCCGCCTCTCGTCCGGTTCGCCGTCCTCCGACCCCATCATGAACGAGCCCGCGGGGATCCGGGCCATGCCCGAGGGGCAGTCGGCAGACGGCTGCGGCGGCTCGGACGTGTCAGGCGTCTCCGGCGCCTCGGGCGAGGCAGGCACCTCCGGTGCCTCTGGCCCGCCGGCGAGCGGGAGGCCAAGCTGCCGGCGCAGCTCCTGCGCGGCCTCCACCTCCTGCTCCGTGGGCCGCGCTGCCGCTGCCTGCTCGACCTGCTCCTCGATGGCGTCCTCGATGAGGGCATACACTGCGGGCTGGGTGCTCGCGCCGCCGCAGGCCGGCAGGCCGAACAGCGCCAGCACCAGCAGAGGCCGCTCCATGAAACAGAGGATGCGGCTCGGCAGCGGCCCGCGTCAAGCGCTCGCTGGTTCGCTCCGGACCCCTACGGAGGCGTCTCCACGACTTGCTCGATCTCGTGGGCGTCGAGAGAGCCCGCGAAGCTCACTGTGCCGGGCTCGAAGCCAGGCCCGAGCGCCTCCTCGATCCGCTGCCCTTCTCGCTCGATCACGATGACGAGCTGGCCCTCCCGCTCGACGAGGACCGCACTTGCCGCGAAGTATGATCTGGAGCATGAGAACGGCATGGAACGGGTCACGGCGACCTTCGACGAGCAGACGGTCGCGGCCATGCGGCGAGTCGCTGGCCGGCGCGGACTATCGCGCTTCCTGCAGTCCGCGGCGCGGGAGCGATTGGCGCGGCTGCGGCTGCTCGAGGTAGTCGACGAGCTCGACGCGCGCCACGGGCCGCCGTCGGCGGCGGTGCGCGCCGCGGTGGACGCGGACGCACGCCGCGTGTTCCGGCGATGAGGCGCCGCCGTTCGGCCCTGCCGCCGAGGTTGCCGCGCTGCGTGCTCGACAGCGGGGGGCTCTCCGCCCTGATCGACGGCTCGCAGCACGCCCGAGCAGGCTGGGTGGTCGAGCACCAGGGCTCCGTCCTCGTGCCGACGCCCGTGCTGGTGGAGACGATCACGGGAGAGCCAGGCCGGGACGCCGAGGTGAACCGCGTGCTCGGTGCGTTCGTGCGGGCGGGCGGCGTCCTGGTCGCACCGGACGAGGGCACGGCCCGCCGCGCCGGCGCTCTGCGGTTTCGGGCCCGGACGGACGATGGCATCGACGCGCTCGTGGCTGCGGCGGCCCTCGGCGACGGCGGTGCGTGCGTGCTGCTCACGTCGGATCCGGACGATCTGTCCCGGTTGCTCCAGCACGCGCCGCAGGTGGCCGTCCGGGTGGTCTGAGGCAGGAGCTCGTCGTCGCGTCCTACGACGGGGCGGCCGCGGGAGCTCCCGTGGCAAGCTGCACCAGGGCCTGCTCGGAGGCCTCCGCCCCGAGAAGCTCGCCCACCGACCGGCCGTGTCGCAGCACCACGATGCGATGGGCCAGGCGCAGTACCTCCGCCAGATCGGAGGAGGCGAGGAGCACGGCCACGCCGCGGCGCAGGAGCTCGCCCAGGATGCCGTAGATCTCCTCGCGCGCGCCGACGTCCACGCCGCGCGTCGGCTCGTCGAGGAGCAGGATCTTGGGCGGGTGCTCCAGCCATTTCCCCAGGACCACCTTCTGCTGGTTGCCGCCGGAGAGCGTCGCGACCGGGGCGTCGGCGTCGCCGCGGATCCGAAGCTCGGCGATGCGGCGCTCGCCCAACCGGCGCTCGGCAAGGGCGTCGACCAGTCCGAGCCCTGCACCCGGCCCCATCACGCGCCGGGAGGCGAGCCAGGGCAGCGCCAGGTTCTCGGCCACCGTCATCTCCAGCACCAGGCCCAGGCCCTTGCGATCCTCGGGCAGCAGGGCCAGCCCCTGCGCGATCGCCGCCCGCGGCGAGCCGAGATCGAGGTTCTCGCCCCCGAGGCGCACCGTGCCGGTGACCGGGCCGCGCGCACACCCGAACAGCGTCGCGAGCAGCGCCGTGCGCCCCGAGCCCATGGCGCCGAACAGGGCCACGAGCTCGCCCTCGCGCACCGCGAGCGAGACTTGGTGCACGGCCCGCCGGCCCGCTTCTGCGCCCGGGCCCGTGGCCGGCGCGGATGCGGCCGAGGCCAGGCCGACGCTCAGATCCGAAATCTCCAGGCAGATCTTGGCATCCGCCGGCGGCGGATCGGGCGCCCGCTTCGTCTCGAGCCTGCGGCCCACCATCAGGCCGATCACCTCCTCGCTGCTCGTCTCGGCCGTCACCACGGTCCCGGCCGTCCGCCCGTCGCGCAGCACGGTGATGCGATCGCACAGGGCGAAGATCTCGCCCAGGCGGTGCGAGACGTAGATGCACGTGGTCCCCCTCGCCCGCAGGTCGCGCAGCCAGGCCATCAGCCGCTGCGTCTCCCGCTCGGTCAGCGCCGCCGTGGGCTCGTCCAGCACGAGGATGCGCGTCTCGTAGGACAGGGCGCGGACGATCTCGACCACCTGCCGCAGCCCGATGCCGAGCTCACCCACCGGAGTTGCCGGATCGATCTCGCCCGCGAAGCCAAACCGCTCGAGCAGGGTGCGGGCGCGGGTGTAGGCGGCCGCGTCGTCGATCAGCCCGAAGCGCAGGGGCTCACTGCCGAGGGCGAGGTTCGCCGCGACGGACAGCTCCGGCACGAGCATCAGCTCCTGGTGCACGATGGCGATGCCGGCGCGCCGTGAGTCCACCGTGCTCCGGGGCTGCTGCTCTTCGCCGAAGACGCGCATCGTGCCGCGCCACGTGCCCCAGGGGTGCACGCCCGAGACGATCTTGAGCAGCGTCGATTTGCCGGCGCCGTTCTCGCCGCACAGCCCCAGGATCTCGCCCTCGTAGGCGACGAGTGCTGCCTCCGACAGGGCCCGGACGCCGCCGAAGCGCTTGTCGATGCCGACCAGCTCGAGCGCCTTGCGGCGCTCCGGGGCCACGGCGCTCATCGCCCGCCCCGGCGCCGGCGGCGCCGGTCGGCCGCCAGCCAGGCACCAGCGCCCGTGCCGAGCACCAGGATCCACGCCGGGCCGCCCGGCGAGCCGGCGACGCGACAAAGGCAGGCCGGCTCCTGGCCGTAGGGAATGTTCGCCCCCGGCCCCCCGCTGCTCGTGCCGTCCCCGCCCGGCCCGCCGCTCGAGCTCCCCCCGGGCGGGGTCGTGTCGATGCCCTCGCACGAGAGCTTGGGCAAGCTCTTGCCCTTGCCGTCGCCGCAGTCGTTGGGCTCGATCAGGCCCGAGCGGTCGAGCATCGTGATGATGTAGGCGCCGCCGCCGTAGCCCACCATGGGAATGCTGCCGGCATAGCGGCCGATCGCGCCGTCCGCCGCCACCGCGTTGTACAGCTCGGGCAGGAGCAGGAAGTTGGCGCTCGCCTTGTCGATGATCTGCGCGATGTACCCGTCGGCCTCGTCGCCGCGGCCGTGGCGCCGCAGCGCGTTCGCGATTCTGAGATCGACGAGGATCCACTCGTTGTTGTCGTAGGAGCTCTGCCCGTCGTCGTTGCGCTTGAAGCCCCCGCTCTCGACCCGCAGCTTGCCCAGCGCCTCCAACGTGGCGACGGCGGTGGGGCTACTGGCGCCGAAGTCGTCCAGGATGTTCCAGGTGAAAGCTTCGGCCACCGCGCCGTCCAGGGCCTGGTTCATCTCCAGCTCCTCGAGCGACCCGCCGAGCGCGCCCTGCGCATCGACGAACGAGGCGAGAAAGACGCTCTTGACCTTGGCGGACAGGAGCTGAAATGCGCCCGCGTCGGCATCCCGGCCTGCGCTCTTGGCCAGGCTCGCCATGTCGCAGAACCCACGCGCCGCCGCCATCGTCGTGTAGGCGTAGTGCCGCTTGTTGTCGTCGTGGACCTCCCAGATGGAGGAGTCCGCCTTGACGATGCCGTTGCTCTCGAGGTTCGCCTCGAGCGGCTTGGCCACGCCCTGGCTCAGAGCTTCGTAGACGCTGGGCCCGAGCTTGGTTTTCGACGACAGCCATGCCGCGTCGCCCGAGGCGGCGACGTACTGGCGCGCCGCCCACAGCACCATGCCCCATCCGTCGATCTCGACGTTCGGGCTGGGCTGCCCCGAGTAGTCGGCCTCCTCCTCGCCGTTGCCGAAGTAGCGCACGACCGAGATGCGGTAGTCCTGGTTCGAGACGTAGCTCTTGAACTTGCCGACGGGCTCCGCGTTGAGGAAGAAGTCGAGCGCGGCCCGGGCCTCGTCGTAGTGGCCGCTGCGCGCCAGCGCCACGACGGCGTACGTCGCGTCGCGCACCCAGCCGCTGTGCCACTCGCCCGGCGGCAGGCTCGCCAGAACCATCCCGTTGTTCTTGCGCGTGGAAGAGTACGGCTCGCGTACCTGCCCCATGCGCAGCACGGCCTCGCTCTGGCGCCAGAGCTGCTTCTCCAGCTCGGTGCACAGCGCGACATCGGCGCCGGGCGGCTTGCGCCACGCCTCCCACTCGGCCTTGGCGTCGTCCAAGATCTGCTGCGGCGAGCGCCCCGCGCCCCACTGGGCGATCTTCTTCGCGGCGGACGCTGCGCCGGCGCCGTCCTCGACGAAGCCAATGCCGAAGGCCATCCAGCCGTCCTGTCCGAGCGCCTGCCCGAAGACCGGCACCACGTCGTCGCCGCTGCAGCTCCGGGCCTCGCCGATGTCCTGTCCCGCCGCTACCTTCTCGTACGCTCCGTCGCAGTCGGCGCGGTCGGCGCCCGACAGGGGCACGTAGACCATGGCGCCCCCGCCCGGCCCGGTCTCGGAGATCGCGCTCTGCGCCGCGATCGGGGTCAGGCTCTCGCCGTTCGCGTCGGGCGTGTCGGGCGAGCCGCCGCCCATGTGGAAGTTGAGCAGGATGTAGCCGTCGGTGGCGCCGGGCGCCTTGAGCAGCGCCACGAGCAGGTTGCCCTCGTAGCCGAAGGGCGCGAAGAAGTACGACTCGGCCTGCACCGATCCGAGCGTGACCGGCGCGAGGATGATGTTGGTCTGCGCGACGTAGCTCGGGTCGGCGGCGGCCGTGGGCTCGTTCAGCCAGCCACTCGCGCCGCCGCGCACGCCGAAGTACACGTCGAAGGCGAGGTTGCGGCGCGGGTAGCCGTCGCTCTTGGGGTCGGGCCGCGGCCCGAGGTAGCGGTAGGGGTGCTCGAGGAAGGAGACGATCTTGTTCTTGTTGAGGTCGTAGATCGAGAAGCCGTGCCCGTTGCCGGTGGTGAGGAAGTTCCAGGTCCGCTGCGGCGCGGCCTCGGCCCGCCCGGCGCCGAGCGAGCCGAGCAGGACGAGAGCGGCGGCCCGCACGCGCGTAGAGGAGAAGGTCATTGCGAATGCCCTCGCAGACACCTCCATGCTAGCTGCGCACGATCGTGCGCCGCAAGCCCGAGCGCCACGGCGCGGATCTGGGCTTCTGCGGAGCGCGATCCCGGCCGGCCGGCAGCCCCCGGGGCCGGCGTCCGCGGTGGGGCCAGCCAGCCCGTTGCCGCGCGCAGTGGGCTCGCCGTCGCAGGCCGGCGCGGCGAGCAGTGGCGCGACCAACGGCATACGCGTTAAGCAAGAATCCCTCGATAGCAGCGACGGCGGCCGATCCATCCGCGCGGGCCGGCTTACGTCCTCGCGCCGGGCCCTCACGTACAGGAGTACGCTCGGGCCCGGCGCTGCGGGCGCGCTCGGCCGGCGCGGCGCCTCGACCGCCGGCCGATTGCCCGCATAAAGCCTATGGCGACCAACGGCAGGCTGGCCGCATGCGCCAAGTGCGTCGCAGAGACGACTTGACGCATGCTAGGATCCGCGGCGCTAATTTCCAAGCGCTTCTCTCCAGGCACGCTGCACGCGAGGTCGCCTGCGCGTGGGCCTCGTGTGGACTGACAGGACATTGAGGCAGCAGTCGCCACCGAGCCACAAGGAGAGACTCACATGCCAGTGCGGAACAGAAGTCTGCTGCTGAACGATGTAACTAGCGGAAATAATAGGAGATTGCCCCCCGGCGACCTCGGGATCAGCGCCGAGCCGGTCAGAACCCGTGGCTCGTGCCGGCTGAGCGCCGCTCTTGCTCCCGCATCGTGCACCCTTGTGCTGTGCCTGGCTTCCGGGTGCGGAAGCGAGGAGCTGGCATATCCTTCCGACCCTCCTGTCGCCGCCTGTCGCTCGCCTATGGAGATGGCCGGGCGGCTGCGAAGGTGATGCCCACCGGAGTGATCTCCGAGGCGCAGTACCCGGGCGACGACGAGTCCTTCTGGTACAAGACCTTCTGCCCGAACTGCCCGGATCCGTACTCCGCGGTGATGGTGCTGCCGCACGACCCGCAGGTGTACTACGGGACCGGCGGCGGGCTCGTGCCGGCGGTCGATCCGGCCGCCGGCACGCGCGAGCTTCTGGCGCAGTTCGCCAGGGGCGAGCGCGTTTTCGTGCCAGCGGGCGAGCCGATCGAGCGGCTGGCGCAGGCCAGCCTACCAGGCGACAAGCTGCTGCGCGGCGTCTCCTTGGATCCGAGTACGCCGTCGGTGGACCAGCAGCTCGCCAGCGGCTCGGCCGACGCCAGCCCACAGCTCTACGGGGTGCCTCCGTGCGTCATCTGCTCGCCGCTGCTGCGCGGCAACGAAGGGCTGGCGCTGAGCGGGGGGCTCGGCCGGCTGTTCGTCATCGGCGGGACCAAGGACGGAACGCTGTCTGGCGAGCCGAACGGCTCGGCCTGGGTCCTCGACGCGGAGAGCAACGAGTGGCAGGAGCTGGCCCTCGACCCGGCGGCGCGGCCGGGGGCAGTGCTCGCCGCGACCTTCCGGTTCCAGGACTTGGCGGTCTACCTGGTCGACCAGATCGCCGAGCGCGTCTCGCTCCGGCGCTGGCGGCCGCACGGCGCCCTGGAGTACTTGGCTCAGCTTCCGAGCGACTGGGCCGCGCTCGAGCGCAGGTGGCTGGTGGCCTCGGGCGACGGCGATCTGCTGTTCGCGGCCTCCCGTGCCAAGGGCGCCGGCTCCGACAGCTCCTTGTTGGCGCGCTTCTCGTTCGAGCGGAGCGGGAAGCTGTTGTTGTCCGGACTCGACCGCCGTGACGCGCGGGTGCTCGGCGCGCCCATCGTCGGGCCCGCCGCTCTGACGCTGGGCGTCCCGGATCCGGCAGGCCCGCGGCTGGTGCAATATGCGCAGCCGGTGGTTCGGGACACGCACGTGCCCAGGTTCATCGGCTCCTTCTACAGCTACGGCCCCGAGCTGGAGCCCTACGAGCACCCGTTCGCCGTGGCCGACGACGTCCCGCAAGGCCAAGTCTTCGTCAGCGATACGCACCACGTGCGCGTGTGCCGCTTCGAGCACGACGGGACCAGCCCGCTGTGTTGGGGCTCGCAGTGCAACCTCTACGATGGCAACATCGGCTTCCCGCCCGGCTACGGCTGCGACCTGAGCGCGCCCGGAGCCAAAGAGCCCGGCGACGGACAGTTCGCCAAGCTCGGGTACGGCCCCGACCTGTGGAGGCTCGACTTCGACCCGGTCGCCAAGAGGCTGTTCGTGGTCGATAGCTACAACGGCCGGATACAGGCATTCGCCCCGGACGGCACCTTCCTGTTCAAGTTCGGCACGCCCGGTCACGGCCCGGGTCAGTTCAGGTGGGAGATGGACGTGGCCGTGGACCGCCGCAACGGCAAGCTCGTGGTGGCCGACACCAACTCGGATCGCATTCAGGTGTTCTTCGACCCCGAGCACAACCCCCTGCCCGAGCTGGTGTTCGGCTCGAGCTGCGACCTGTACCACCGCTATACTCCCGAGGATGACCCGAGCTGCCAGGTGCACCCTGTCACGGGTGAGCTGGGCGACGGGCAGTTCTACCAGCCGAACGGCGTGGCGGTGGACGCGCAGGGGCGCATCTGGGTGGTGGACACGGTGAACTGGCGCGTGCAGGTGTTCGACGAGGCGGGCCAGTTCCTGTTCAAGTTCGGCGCGCACGGCCCGGGCCCGGGCAAGCTCGAGTACCCGGTGGGCCTCGGCATCGACGGCGCGGGCAGCAGGCGCGGGTGCAAGCCCGAGCGCCACGGCGCCGATCTAGATCTTTCCCGCGCCCGGTGCGTCGCAACGGCATGCGCACGCCCTTGGCCCTGCTCCGCCTCGCCGCCTTCGCCCTGCTCCTGCTCGCCCCCGGCCTCGCCGCGGCCGGGCCGGTCGCGCCGCTTCCGTCCCCGGCGGGCGGCAAAAGCGCCCTCGCGGTGCGCATCGTCGGCTACACGGGCGGCGTCAACGGCGAGATGGTCGTGGAGATCCGGAACACCGGGTCCAAGGCCGAGGTCTTCGGCGCCCAGGGGCTGTACTTCGTGCCGGACGGCAACCCCGAGGTGGCGCCGCAGCGCCTGGGCGCAGCCGGGCCCTTCCGGCTCCAGGACGACGCCGCGGGGAGTGCTCGGGACAAGCTCGCGCTCGCGCCCCGGGCCACGGCCCAGGTCCGGCTGCAAGTATTCTGCATCGACTCGCACCGATCGGCCCCCACGGCGCAGCACTCCTTCCACCTTGGCAAGGAGCGGCTGCCCCGCGAGCTGCGTGCGCAGATCGAGTCCAGGGCGAAAGCCGCGCTCGGCGCGCACGGGGGCAGCATGCCCGCGGCCAAGGCCGCCATCCAGTCGGAGGTGTGGCACGCGCGCGACAGCAAGTGGATCCGGCTCGACGGCGAGCGCCGGCACGAGAAGGGCGGCCCGGAGCTACCGTTCCAAGAGCGGCTGCGCCGCGAACGCCGGCCGCTGCCACGCCAGCAGTGACGCACACCCCCGCGCGGGCAGCGCACGAAGGGATGGCCGCAGCTACCTCTGGCCTTTCTGCCGGCTTGCGCCGATAATGGATGCACTATGCGGCGATGGCTTCTAGGCATGGGGTTGGTTGCTCTGGCCCTCGGCGCCTGCGGGCGCTCGGCGCTGCGCGACAGCGAGGCGGCCCTGGCTGCCGGCGGCGGCGGCGGCAGCAGCAGCACGAGCAGCGGCAGCAGCAGCAGCGGCACGGGGGGCGAGGGCGGCGTGGTCGTGCCCGAGTGCGGCAACGGGCAGTGCACGGGCGGCGAAACCTGCCAGAGCTGCCCGCCCGACTGCGGCTTCTGCGCCGGCTGCGGGGACGGGATCTGCGACCAGGGCGCGGGCGAGAGCTGCGGCAACTGCGTGCAGGACTGCGGCGTGTGCCAGACTTGCCCCAACGGCGTGTGCGACGGCGGCGAGACCTGCGGCTCCTGCCCCGTCGATTGCGGCCACTGCGTGACCTGCGGGGACGGGGCGTGCGACCAGGGCACGGAGAGCTGTGAGACGTGCCCGCTCGACTGCGGGATGTGCCAGAGCTGCGGCAACGGCATCTGCGACCCGAACGAGAGCTGCAGCAACTGCCCGGGCGACTGCGGCGTGTGCGACAAGTGCGGCGACGGCTTCTGCAAGCCGCCCGAGGACTGCCTGGTCTGCGCGCCCGACTGCGGCGCCTGCGAGCAGTGCAACAACGGCAACTGCCAGCCCGGGCTGGAGGACTGCTACACCTGCCCGCAGGACTGCGGCAAGTGCCCCGGCTGCGGCGACGGGCTGTGCACCGGTTCGGAGACCTGCGCCTCCTGCCAGAACGACTGCGGCGTGTGCGCCGTCTGCCCCAACGGCGTTTGCGAGGACTACGAGACGTGCAGCATCTGCCCGGAGGACTGCGGCAAGTGCGAGCAGATCGGCTGCTTCGAGGTCGTGATGTGCTCCATGGGCTGCATCGACATGAACTCGAACCCGCCCAAGTTCAGCGTGACCTGCGTCGCGAACTGCGTGTCCAAGGGCTGCGCCGACGTGCAGTTCTTCGTCGACCAGGTGCTAAGCTGCGCCGTCATGCACTTGCAGGAGTGCGGTGGCGATCTCGGCTGCCTGCAGAACTACTGCGGGGCCGAGCTGGCCGCCTGCCTCGGAGCGGAGTGCTGATCCCGCGGCCGGCCCGCCCATGACAGAGCGGTTCTTCTCCACGCCTTCCGGCCCGGACGAGGTGCACTTCGATCGGCTCTTTCGGCCGACCTCGTTCGACGAGTACGTCGGCCAGGAGAGGCACGTCGCCAACCTGCGCGTCTTCGTGGAGGCGGCCCGGCGCCGCGGCGAGCCGCTCGATCACCTGCTCCTGTGCGGACCGCCCGGCTTGGGCAAGACCACGCTGGCCCACGTCGTGGCGCGGGCGATGGCGGTGGCGCTGCACTCGACCAGCGGGCCGGCCATCGAGCACAAGGGCGCGCTGGCCGGCCTGCTGACCAAGGTGGAGCTCGGCGAGGTGTTGTTCATCGACGAGATCCACCGGCTCGGCCCCGCGGTCGAGGAAAGCCTGTACCCGGCCATCGAGACCTTCCAGATCGATCTGATGACGGGCGACGGCCCGCACGCCACCACCATCCGGCTGCCGCTCCGCCCCTTTTGCCTCATCGGGGCCACCACGCGCACCGGGCTGCTCACGGCGCCCCTGCTCTCGCGCTTCGGCCACGTGATAAGACTCGACTTCTACCCGGTGGAGGAGTTGGTGCGCATCGTAGAGCGCAGCGCCCGACTGCTGGGGGCGCCGATCGACGCCGCCGGCGCGCTCGAGATCGCCCGCCGCTCGCGCGGCACGCCCCGCGTCGCCAACCGCCTGCTGCGCCGCGTGCGCGACTTCGCCGACGTGCGCGGCTCGGGCCGGATCGATGCCGCCATCGTGCGCACCACGGCGGAGGCGCTGGAGATCGACGCGGCCGGCCTGGACGCCATGGACCGGCGCCTGCTCGGCATCATCATCGACGACTACGACGGCGGGCCGGTGGGCATCGAGACGCTGTCGGCCGCCCTGAGCGAGCCGCGCGGCACGCTGGAGGACGTCTACGAGCCGTACCTGTTGCAGCAGGGCTCGCTCGGACGGACGCCGCGCGGCCGGATTGCCACCCGCAGGGCGCACGAGCACCTGGGCCGGCCCTACCGGCAGGCCGAGCAGGCCACGCCGGAGGACGAGCAGGGGGAGTTGTTCTGAGGGTATGCGTTCACGCATTGCGGCGCTGGCAACGACGGCTCGCCGAGTCGGCCGCGATCGCGGCTTACGTCCTCGGCCCGGGTCCTCGCGTACAGGAGTAGAGGCTCCGGGATGGGCGGCGATCGAGAAGGACGCCAAAGAGGGCAAGCTCGACTGGCGGCTGTTCGATCGCGACGCTTGGGTGCTGGTGCGCGGGAAAGAGGCGCCGACGTGCTACGAGGGCTTTGTGCCGGAATTGCCGGCCGACGGCGTGTACGTCGATCACCAGGGCAGGCCGGCCTACGTCGTGGGCGGCCGGGAAGTCGCCGGGCCGCGCGAGGTGATTGCGGCGTTGGGCCCGCAAGCGGAGGAGCTCCTCCAGAAGCTGGGCGACCCCGACGCCGTGCTCGAGCGGCTGGGCCGGGCGTTCTGATCTACCAGGTCAGAGAATCGATGCGCTTCGGCACAGAAAGCCGGCCGGCCAGGGCGAACGGGGTTGGGGCCCCGTTCGCGGCATACGCGTTAAGCGAGAATCCCTCGATAGCAACGACGGCGGCCGATCCATCCGCGCGGGCCGGCTTACGTCCTCGCGCCGGGCCCTCACGTACAGGAGTACGCTCGGGCCCGGCGCTGCGGGCGCGCTCGGCCGGCGCTATGCCCGTTCGCGGGGTCTGGGGCGAAGCCCCAGCGTGGAACTCTCCCGCGGACGGCACCCCTTAGTCCACAGCGCACAGCGGCCGCGGTGCGTTGCTGCTTGCGTCCGCCCGCTCCGTTCCCGCGGGCGTGTCGCCCCGATTCCGCGGCTGCGCGGAATCGACAATCAAACGCGCTTGGGTTGCGGGCGAAGCCCGCGCTATGGGCGGTCAGCGCCGCCTTCGCGCCCGGCGCCTGCGGGCGGCAGCGCGCTGGCGCCACATCGAGCCCAGGAGCAGCACGGCGAAGACGCCCGCGGCCGCGACGCAGGCCCGGGCCGCGGGCCTCAGACCGCGCAGCTCCAGCAGCAGCGCGGCGACGAACCCGGCGGCGGCGAACAGGGCCCAGATGAGCTGGTGGCCCAAGGCGTAGAGCAGCTCGGCCGGCTCCTCGATGCCGCGGAAACGCACTTCCATGTCGCCGCGCAGGGAGCGCGAGATCAAGCGGCGGGCCTCGCCGGGCAGCGAGAGGGCCGCCACCAGGCCGTCGCGGCCGACCTTCACGAGGAACTGCGACCAGTCGCCCTGCTCGCCCAGGATGAACTGCTGCAAGTAGGGCGTAATCACGCTCATCGGGTTCATCCCCGGATCGAGGTGGGTGCACAGGCCCATGAGCAGCAGCACCGTGCGCTCCAGGAAGACGTACTCCTTGGGCACGTGGAATGCGGTGGTCAGATCGCGGATGGAGATGTCCATCTTGCGCAGATCCGCCAGGTTCTCAAGACTACGCTGGGGATCGATCTTGATGTCCTGCAGCGAGAGCTTGTCCAGGGGAAACTCGACCACGAGCTTGCCGTGGAAGTAGGTGACGACCTTCTCGAAGACCTCCGAATCGTCGGCCCGGGCGATGAAGCCCATGTGCTTCATCGAGGCGATGATCTTGTCGACGTCGTTGATGAGCACGCCCTGGAGGAAGTCGATGATGCCGCGGCGCATCGTGTCGCTCAGCACCGCCACGGCGCCGAAGTCGACGAACACGATGCGGGGATCGGCGGCCCTGTCCGCCGCAGGCTCGATCAGCAGGTTGCCCGGGTGCGGATCGGCGTGATAGACGCCGTCGCGGAAGATCTGCTTGCAGTAGGCTTCGATCACCCGCTGCGCCAGCCGCGGCCGGTCGATGCCCAGCTCGTCGAGGCGCTCTGTGGCGCTTATCTTGACGCCGTCGATGAGCTCGGTGGTGAGCACGCGCGCGCTCGTCAGCTCCCAGTGCACGCGCGGGAAGCCGATGCCGGGCTCCGCGGCCAGGTTGCCGGCGATCCTCTCGATGTTCCGGCCCTCGGCCACGAAATCGAGCTCCTGGGCGATCATGTCGCTGATCTCGGCGTGCACGGTTTCCAGGCCGTAGTCGCCCACGAAGAGCTCGATGATGCGGAAGATGCGCCGGAAGGTGTGCAGATCGACGCGCACGATCCGTTCGATCTCCGGGTACTGGATTTTGACCGCCACCTTCTCGCCGGAGCGCAGCCGCGCCACGTGGACCTGGCCGATTGAGGCCGAGGAGATGGGGCTGGGGCTGATCTCGGCGAAGATCTCCTCCGGCTCCCGGCCGAACTCCTCGCGCAGCCGCCGGGCGATGTCCTCGTAGGGGTGGGGCGGGATCTGGTCCTGCAAGCCTTCGAGCTCCTCGCGGAACTCGGCCGGCAGGAAGTTGGTCATGATGCTGATGAGCTGCCCCACCTTGATGAACATCCCCTTGAGCTCGAGGATGGTGCGCTCGATGCGGCGGGCGTTGCGCTTGTGCAGGCGCAAGAGGTGCGTCTGGTAGCGCCGCCGCGGCATGAAGTGGCCGAGCAGGCGCAGCAAGAGGTAGCTCGCAATCACCACGAAGGTGGTGGTGTAGGCCTTGACGAAGCGGCTGCGCATGGTGACTAGTCGAGCGAGACGTGCAGCGTGTACTTCCCGGACAGCGCCTTGCCGTCCGCGACGGCGATCCAGTCCGGCCCGCCCCCGGGTCCCTGCCGCACCGGCCCGGGCGAGCCCGCGCCGGCGCTCCGGCGCTCGCCGTCGGCGGGCGCGTCGTAGACGAAGTCCTTGTCGTAGGTGAACGCGCACGAGCTCGGCACGCCGCCGCCCGTCCCGCCGCCGCCCTGCAGGCCGCCACCTGTGCCGGCGCCGCCTTCACCGCCCGTTGCGCCGGCTCCGGCCGCACCGCTGCCCGGGCTGCCCAACGGCGGGCTCGCCGCCCGGTCCTCCCCGCCCCCGCAGCCGGCGAGGAGCAGGGCGAGGCCAAGGACGAGCAGGGGCCGAGACATGACGGGGGCAGGGTAGCACCATGGCCGGAGCGAGGGCAGGGCCGCGCGCGAGCGCCATGGCGGGCCGCGCGTGGCGGCGGCTCAGCGCGGCATCGTCGACGCGATGGTCTGGATGCCGAGGAACATCGGCAAAGGCTCACCGGCGAGCAGCCCTTCCCGCGCGCCTTCGAGCGGCATGAACCCGAGTGCCTCGTAGAAACGGACCGCGCCGGACTTGGCGTCGGTCACAACGCCGACGCAGCCCAATTTATCGCGCTGCTCGATCGCCAGCGCGAGGACGTGGCGCAGCAGCGCCTTGCCGATGCCCAGCCCTTGGGCGCGCGTGTCCACGCCTAGGCGAGCAAGCCGAAGCACGGGCAGCGGGTAGCCCGGAAGGCGTCGACGCAGGCGGGCGCTGGGGATGCTCGCGCGTTCGAGCGACGACGCGGCGACGGTGGCGAAGCCCACGATGCGCCCGAATACGACGGCCACGTACGTGACCGCAAGGTGCAGCTTGAACTGGTTCTGGCCCGCGTAGTGCGCGAAGAACCGGTCTAGATCGGCCTGCCCGCACGAGAAGGCGTTCCGATCATCGTCCCGGCGCAGCGGGCGGATCTCAACGGCCTTGACCACGCATCAGCTCACGAAGGGCCTTGGTTGGAGCGGGCGGGTTCTCGATCAGCTCGACGATTCGGTCGAAGACCTTGTCCTCGAGCACGAGACGGGCCGGAATGAGCGCCTCATCGGGCAGGTCACGGCGGGACTCCAGGAAGTAGAGCAGCGCCTGCTCGACGACGAAGTTCTTCTTGAGCCCGTGGCTTTCGGTGAAGCGGTCGAGCCTCTCCTTGGTGGCTACCGAGATCGTGGCCGAGATCTGGGACTGCTCGCTCATCGTCGCCTCCCACGTCGGCCATACAGGAACCATGACCAACCATGGAAAAACTAGCACGGCAGTGGCCGGGGGGCAAGGTCATCGGTTCATCTCAGCGCCCTGGACAGAGACGGGCCGGTCGTGAAAGCATGGGCCTTACGGCCAGGCGTGGTCGCGCTCCGCTCGTGAGGAGCGGCGGCCGCCAGGATGCCGTGTTGGAGCGAACACGGTGGAAGCGATGCGACATGCGGTGGCAATCGCCTTGATGGGGCTCTGGGCCTGCGGCGGCGACGGGGGCGAGGCCGGCTCCGGCGGCGGATCTGGCGGTGGATCCGGCGGCGGCGAGGCGCACGAGCTGTACGTGCGCGCGCAGGTGACCGTGAACCAGGACGCTCCGTTCGCGTTCGACGAGATCTGCTCGGTCCACTCGAGCACGATCGAGGGCAAGGTGCTCTGGGGCCTGGATGCCAAGGACACCGATCGTCCCTTCGGCATCGGCTTCTCGTGGAACCAGGACTACGTCACGGGTCCCGGGACCTTCCAGGCGAACGAGGGATCTGGCGACTTCATGGTCTGGTTCGTGCGCGCGCACCCTACCGATCCGTCGAAGGTGCGCCTGTCCGGCGTGGGGCAGGGCAGCGTGACGTTCGAGGAGCTCGCCTATGCGCCCGGCAGCTCCATCGCGGGAACGTTCGACGGGCTCGTCATGGAGCGCGACGACGAAGAGGAGAAGATCCGCATCACGGCCGACGACGGCTCCTTCCGTTGTCGGGTGCCTTGAGCCCGCGCCCGCCGAAAGCGGATCGAGCCTACTTGCGCAGCTTGCCCCGCAGCAGCTCGCCAAAGGTGCCGAGGCTCCCCGGGCCGCTGGGGCGGTAGCTCGCCGCCTGCTCGGCCTCCTGCTGTGCGGCCACCGCCTTGAGCGAGAGGCTGATGCGTCGTCGCGCCGGGTCCACGTCGATCACCACCGCATCGATCTCCTGGCCCGCGGACAAGATCTCACGCGCATGGTTGACGCGGCGGCCTTCGACCAGCTCGCTCGCGTGCAGCAGGCCCTCCAGGCCGCCGTCGAGCAGCACGAAGGCGCCGAAGGCCTCCAGGCGCACGACGCGCCCCTTGACGCGCGTGCCGCGCGCGAGCTGCGTGCCCGCCTGCTGCCAGGGATCGGGGCTCAGGGCCTTGAGCGAGAGCGCGATCCGGTCGGGCGCACCTGGCCCCGAGGCTGGCTCGACCTTCGTCACCTGGACTTCCACGGCGTCGCCCACGGAAAGCACGTCGCGCGGGTGCGAGACGCGGCCGTGGCGCAGCTCGCCCGTGGGGATCAGGCCGTCGATGCCGCCCAGATCCACGAAGGCGCCGAACTCCTTGATGCGCCGCACCGTGCCGCGCACGACGGCGCCCACCGTGAGGCTCGCGCGCAGCTCGGCCAGCCTCTTGGCGCGCTCCGCCTCGAGCAAAGCCCGGCGGGACAGGACCACGTCCGGGGCGCCCGCGCGGCGCGAGTCGCAGCGCGTGACGCGGAACTCCAGCGTCTGGCCCACCAGGCTCGCGGGCTCGGCCACGTAGCCGAGATCGAGCTGCGAGGCGGGGCAGAAGGCGCGCACGCCGGCTACCTCGACGTCGACTCCACCCTTGTTCACTCCCGCTACCCGCCCCAACACGGGCAGCGCGTGCTGGTAGGCCTGGACCAGCTCCGTGGCGCCTTCGTCATGGCCGCGGGCGGCCCGCACGCGCAGCCGGATGCTCCCCTCGCGCGACTCCACCACCCGGGCGCGGATCGTGTCGCCGACCGCGACGCAGAGGCCTCCCTGCCCGTCGTCCAACTCGCCGCGATCGATGACCCCCTCCGTCTTCGCCCCCAAGTCCACGAACACGCCGTCGGCGCCGATGGCCGACACCGTGCCGCTGACCTCCTCGCCGACGGCCGGCCTGCTCCCGAACGCCTTGCCCCGGCCGGCCCGCTCGGCCTCGGCGAACAGCGCGGCGAAGCCCTTGCCCTCGTCCTCGTCCTGGGGTGCCACGGCGCCAGGCTAGCACCACTGCCGGAGATTACGACGGCAGTAGTGCCAGCAGGCTATGGCCGGGCGCGCCGCTACCAAAGAAGCTCGACGCAGCGCACGTCCTTGCTCCTGAGGATGGCGCAGGCCCGGCCGCCCTCCTTGTCGGCGGTGATCGCCACCTGGGCGATGCCGCGCAGCTCGGTTGCCGGCTCGGGCTTGGGACGCACGCTCTTCTGGAGCTTGCCCCAGCACAGGAGCCGGCCGCCGGTGAGAGCGCACGTGGCGTCGCCCCCGGCCGCGATGGCCGTCACCTTGCTGAGGCCGTCCACCACGAACGGCCGCGCCGCCGCGCTGGAGCCGCCGAGCTGCCCCTCGCGGTTGTCGCCCCAGCACATGACCGTGCCGTCCTCGCGCAGGGCGCAGGCATGTCTCGCGCCCGCGGCGATCTGCGTGCAGCGGCCAAGCTGCTCCACGATGTTGTGATCGGCATTGGCCATGATCGAGCCGAGCTTGCTCTCGTAGCCGAGCTGGCGCTGGAAGTTGTCCCCCCAGCACGATGCCGCCCCTTGGGTGAAGCGGGCACAGGTGAACCGCTCGCCTGCCGCAAGCTGGACGGCCGGGAAGAGACCGATCACCTTGACCGGATTGGTGCTGTCCTCGCGCAGGCCCTGGCCGAGCTGACCGGACTTGCCCTCCCCCCAACACCACACGGCGCCCTGCGCATCGAGCGCGCACCCGTGGGCCGCACCCACCACGACCTGCTGGGCCTTCTCGATGCCCGCGATCTCGTAGTTGCCCTGCGCTCGCCAGCAGCGCAGCGCGCCGTCGCTGTGCGTGGCACATCCCTCGCCGTCGGCGATCGCCAGCGAGGTGACGTTGGCGAAGCCCTCCACGGTCCAGGCGGCCACGATGCTGTCGCCGGGCCAGCAGCTCACCGTCCGATCCGGGCGCAAGGCACAGCTCCGATCGGGCGACAGGGCGAGCCCAATCGCCTTGAGCGAGACGGCACCAGCACCGTCCGTCCCCGCGTCGGGCCCGGCCGCCTCCGGCCGCGGGGCCGGCCGGAAGGCCAAGACCGGCGCCGCCACGTAGACCGCGAGCGCGAAGCCGGCCGACGAGGCAAACAGCACCAGGACCGCGCGCAGCCAGCGCCGCTTGGGCTCGCCCATCAGCTCCAGCAGGCGCCGCACGCCGGCCGCGGACAGCCCGCCCAGCACCAGCGCGGTGGCCACGGGGGCGAGGACCGGCATCAGGGGTCTCAGGCTCGACGCCAGGCGGGAGCCTGCGCCGACGGCGGCGATCATCAGCGCGAGCAGGGCGAGCCAGAGCACCAGCCCGAGGCTCGCGAGGCCCAGGCCCCACGACCCCCAACCCAGGGCGACGAAGCCTACGCGCACGAGGCCGAAGAACAGGGCGGCGGCCATGACGCCGTAGATCAGCCAGCCATATGCGCCGAGCCACGCCTGGAGCAGCGTGGCGCCATCGTCGCCCACAACCGGTGTGGCCAGCGCCAGCCCTAGCGCGAGCAGACACGCCTGCGCCAGGGGATCCAGCTCGCGGGGGCGTCGGCGTGGGGCCGGCTCCCGCTCGCCGCGCGAGCGCCGCGGGCGAGCGGCCCCGGACGCCCGGGCGGCGAGCCCCGCATCGGCCTCGGCCGGCGGCTGCGCCTCGTCAGAGGCAGGGGGGAGATCGCCGTCGGGCTCGGGCTGCTGCCCGGCTGGTGCGGCCCTGAGGTCATCGGGCGGTGGCTTGGCCGCAGGAGTCGGCACGGCCGGCTTGCGCTCGGCCGCCGCCGCGCGAGCCGGGCGAGGCGGCGGGGGCTCACCCGGAAGATCGAGCTCCCAGTCCTCGGGCGACGCGGCGGCCGCGGGCGTCGGTGCCGGGGATTCGGGGCCCGGCCCCTCGCCGTCAGGCGCGGGCTCGGCATTGTCGCTTCCGTCGTGCTCGGGCTCGCCCATCTGCCCCCGATGCTACCTCGCCGGCGGCCACCGCACGAAGAACATGTCCATCCGTGGGTTGAGGGCGCCCCCGTGCGCCGACGAATACTGCTTGTGTGCCGTGCCGGGACTGCATAGGTACTGCGCACCAACGTTCCACTGCTCGATGCCCTCCCGGAAGCTCATCGCCGTGATCGACGCCGACGGGCGGCGGCGCGACGGCTTGGCCAAGGCGCTGCACGCCGGCGGATACGCCGTGCTCGCGCTGGGACGGGTGGGCGAGATCGGGGCGAGCGGAGTGGCGCCCGACGCCCTCGTGCTCGGTGTCCGTGGCGGCTCCCGGACGGTGGCGAAGCCCATCCGGCAGCTTCGCGCCGACGTGCGCCTGGCGGCGGCGCCCATCGTGTGCGTCTGTGCGCCGGGCTCGGGTCTGGCCGCGGAGGCGGTGCTCTCGCAGGGCGCGGACGACCTGCTCGAGCTCGGCGGCGCGCCCGGGGCGCTGTGCGCCCGGGTGCGCGCGCGGCTGCGCGCCGGGCAGAGCTTGGCCCCTGCCGGGCGGCGCGGGAGCACGGGCGCCATGGCTCTGGACCTCGTCCAGCAGCGCCTCCTTGCGGTCGCGCGGCGCTGCGCCGAGCTTTTCGGCATCGATCGCGTCAGCATCGTCTTGAGCGAGGATGAGGCGAGCGGCTACGTCGTGGCGAGCAGCGACGACGAGAACGTGCGCGACCTGCCCATTGCTCTGGAGAGCTACCCCGAGATCCGGCAGGCGCTGGCGACGCGCCAGCCCGTGGTCATCGCCGACTCGCGCCGCTATCCGCTCTTCGCGCGCGAGCATACTGATGTCCCCAAGCGCTTTCGCTCGCTCGCCCTGCTTCCCGTCGTGTCCGAGGATCGCCCCGCGGGCGTGCTCTTCCTGCGCTCGCGCGGGGGTCACGTGCTCGGCGAGGACGATGTTGCGCTGCTCCGGACGGTGCCTACCGCGGCCGGGCTCGCGCTGCGCGGGGCGCGGTTGCTCGAACGGCTCGCGGCGCAGTCCCGACGCAGCCGCGAACATCGCGTGGCGGCCGAGCAGCAACTCGAGTCGCTGCGCCGGTACGCCGACTTCTTCGCCTCCGCGGCTGACGGCATCGTGGTAATCGATCTGGACGGCAGGCTGCTGTTCTGCAACCCGGCCGCGTGTCGCATCTTCGGGCGTAGCGCCGAGGAGCTCGGGCGGCTCGGCCTGGGGGAGTTGCTCGCGCCCGACGGCCGCCCGCGCCTGCGCCAGCTCCGGCAGCGCTTCCCCCGGGGGCTGTTCGCCCATGACGTGGATCTCCCGATCCGCCGGGGCGACGGCCAGCGCCGCGTGCTCAGCACGAGCTTCAGCCGCACGGCGTGCGACGACCGGGGCATCGTCGTGAGCCTGCGCGACGTCACGCAGGAGCGCGCCCTGGCCCGGGAGCTGCACCGCACCAAGGAGTTCCTGCAGCGGGTCATCGACAGCTCGGCCGACGCCATCGTCTCGGCGGACATGGATGGCATTGTGCTCCTGTTCAACCCGGCGGCCGAGCAGACCTACGGCTACGCCGCGGCCGACGTGGTGGGCAAGATGAACGTGCGGCAGCTCTACCCCGCGGGCGTGGCGCAGGCCGTGATGCGACACATCCGCTCCCCGGAGCACGGCGGTGCGGGCAGACTGCAGGGCTACCGCACGGAGTTGCTCGGCAAGAGCGGCGAGATCATCCCGGTCTTGCTCTCGGCGGCACTCATCTACCATCGGCGCCGGGCCATCGGCTCGGTCGGCGTGTTTCGCGACCTGCGCCAGAGGATCGAGATCGAGGCGCGCCTCCAGGCCGCCCAGCAGCAGCTCGCCGTGCACGAGAAGAACGCGCTCATCGCCGAGCTGGCGGGTGCCACGGCCCACGAGCTCAACCAGCCACTGACCGCCGTCATGGGCCTCGCCGAGCTGCTGCTGCGTCGCTCGGGCGGCGACGCGCGCTCCGGCGACCTCGCCCTGGCCATCGTGCGGGAAGCCGAGCGCATGGCCGACATCGTGCGCAAGATTGGCAAGCTGATGCACTACGAGACGAAGAGCTACGTGGGCGAGGCCAAGATCATCGACCTCGACCGCGCCGCCGGGAGCGAGCCGCCCGGCGCCGAGAGCTAGGCTGGAGGGGGTGAGGCAGCCGATGGCGGAGCAAGAGCGCGACGGCTCGCCCGGGACAAGCCTGTCCCGGGCCTGTGCGCTCGCCTGGCTCGGCTCGGTTGCCGCGGCGCTGCCGACGGCGGTGCGCACGAATCTCGCGGGCGGGGCGTGGGTCGAGGGATTGGTCGGCGCTGCTGCCATCTTCTGCTGCCTGCTGCTGCCCGCTGCCTGGCTTGTGCCGCGGGCGTGGCGCGGCCTGCGCGCCGTCGCCGGGCTGACGTCCCGCGCCGGCCCGCCTCCGGGGGCGCTCGTGGCCGGCATCGGGCTATGGGCGAGCTTCAGCGTCGCCGCCTTGACGGCGCTGGGAGCGCTGCTCAAGGCGACGACGCACCACCGCGGCCTGGGTGGCGCCGCCTTCGGCGCTCTCGGCCTGGCTCTCTGTCTCGCCGCGGCCGTGGCGGCGGGGCGGCTGGTCGGGGTCGGGCGACGTTGGATCGAACGTGGCGGGCCCCGGCGGCCGCTCCTCGCGGCCGCCGGCCTGCTCGTCGCCGGACCGCTCCTGCTGAGCGCCCTGCCGCTTGGCGGCTTCGGTGCCGGGCTCGGTCCGGCGGGCGCTCCGATCCGCGCGGCGCTGGTCGACGGCCTGCTCGCCGCCGTGGTGCTGGCTGCGCTGCTGCGGTTCAAGGTATTGGATCGGTCGGGGCGGGCGGCGCGCGTGGCTGCGCCGGCGCTGGTCGCCGCGACGCTGGTCGGCGGCTTCGGGCGCATCGAGCAGAGCCCGACCCTCGCGCGCGCCATGCGCGCCGGCGGCGGGCTGCCCGCGGCCGTGCTCTGGCTGTTGCAGGCGTGGGCCGATCGTGACGGCGACGGCGCTGCCGCGCACTTCGGCGGCGGGGACTGCGACGAGGGCGACCCGCACCGCCATCCCGGGGCGGCCGATCGGCCGGGAGACGGCATCGATTCGGACTGCGACGGGATCGACGGACCGGCGGCCGCGGCGGCGTCTGCGGCCCGGTCGCCGGCCACGGCGTCGGCGAGCGGATCGCCGGCGACTTCGGCCGCCACGTCGGCATCGCCGCGCGCGGCCTCCGCCTCCGCGCCGGCCGGCGAGCGAGTCGACATCATCCTCGTAACGCTCGACACGGTGCGGGCGGACCACACCTCGGCCTACGGCTACGGCAAGCCCACGACGCCGGCCCTGGCGGCGCTCGGCGAGCGGGGCGTGCTGTTCGAGCACGCCTACGCCGCCGGCTGCGACATGCCGCAGGCGCTCGCGCCGCTCATCTCCGGCCGGCCGCTGGGCGAGACACCGCACAGCCGCGAAGAGTGGCCGTACGTCAAGCCCGAGACGGACACCGTGGCCGAGCGGCTCGGGCGCGCCGGCTATGCCACGGCGGCCGTCGTCTCGTTCACGTGGCTGCGCCAGGACAAGGGCGTCAGCCAGGGCTTCGACTACTTCGACGAGTCGCCATTTCGCGCCGATCATCCCGAGCGCAAGTCCACGGGACAGCGTGCCGGCGAGGCGGCCACGGCGCTGTACCGGCGCCTTGGCGCCGGAAGCCGGCCGCTGTTCTTGTGGCTGCACCTTTTCGACGCCCACGAGAAGTACCTTGCCCATCCGGGCCTCGACTTTGGCCCGGGCCCGTCCGGGCGCTACGACGCCGAGGTGGCCTTCGTCGATCGCCAGTTGGCCGCGCTGCGCGCCGTCGTCGACGCGGGGCCCCGGGCTGCCCGAACGCTATGGGTGGTGCACGGCTCGCACGGCGAGGGCTTTGGCGAGCACGGCGCTTTCGGCCACGGCCGCGAGCTGTACGACGAGGCGATTCGGGTGCCACTGGTGGTCGCGGGCCCGGGCGTGCGGCCGGGCCGCTACGGGGCCGCCGCCGTGGGCACCCTCGACATCGCCCCCACGGTGCTCGACCTCGCGGCGGCCTCCCGCGAGGGGCTCGGCGGCGAGTCGCTGCGTCCCCTGCTCCGCGGCGACGGCTCGTGGCGTCGCGGCGCCCCGCTGCTTGCCTCCTGTGCCGGCCGCACGGCCGTGATCGACTGGCCCTTGAAGCTGCTCTCCATCGGCCGCGGCCGGCGGCGCGAGCGGCTGCTCCTGTTCGATCTGGAGGCCGATCCCGGCGAACAGCGGGATCTCTCGGCCGTGCGCGGCGCGGATCTCACGCGACTGGGCGCCCTGCGCGGCCGCGCGGCAAGCGGGGAGCGGTAGTCCGATCCTCGCGTCGAATTCGTGGCGAGCACTTGGCTGGCGGCCAGATCCGTGGTGAGGTAGCGGTGCCGTGGGCGAGCGAGCTTGGATCGTCGGGGCCTGTGGGATCTTCGTCGGGGCGGCCGCGCTCTTCGGAGTCTTTGTCTGGGCCACGCGCAGCATGCTGGCGCAGGGGGAGCGTACGGCCGAGCAGGACGGCCTGCGCGGGCCGCCCCAGCTCGGCCACACCTGGCGCCTGGTGCGCGGCCGGCACTGGCAGATCGTCTCGGCCGACTACGAGGATCCGGAGGCGACGGACGGGCGCGAGCGCACTCGCGGCGCTTGCCCGGTGGGCATGGTCGACGTCAAGGGCGAGATGAAGGTCGAGCCCAGCGACAACCCGTACAGCGGCAATACCATAGACGACTTGCAGAGGAAGACCTGCACCGACTGGATCAGCCGCGACTACCCGGAGCGCTGCCGCACTTTCGATCGGGAGGCGTGGCTGAAGCTCTCCGAGGAGCTCGCCACCAGATCCATGCACTTCTGCATCGACCGCTTCGAGTACCCCAACCGCAGGGGGCAGTACCCGATGATCTACGCGTCCTGGTGCGAGGCGCGCGAGGAGTGCCAGGGGCAAGGGAAGCGGCTGTGCACCGAGGACGAGTGGACCTTCGCCTGCGAGGGCGAGGAGGCCATGCCCTATCCGTACGGCTACGAGCGCGAGCCGGACAAGTGCCCGGTCGATCGTTCCTGGCGGCCCTACAACCAGAAGGCGATGGTGCCTCGCGACGGCGACGCGGCGCGCTACGAGATGGACCGGCTCTGGCAGGGGGTGGCCTCGGGTGCGCGCCCCGGCTGCCGCAGCCCCTTCGGCGTGTACGACCTGACCGGCAACGTGGACGAGTGGACCGTGTCGGCGCGTCCGGGCGAACGCCCCTCGATCCTCAAGGGCGGCTACTGGGGGCCGGTGCGCACGCGCTGCCGGCCGAGCACGCGATCGCACGACGAGAACCACACCTTCTACCAGCAGGGCTTCCGCTGCTGCGCGGACGTGGGTGCCAAGATCCGCCGCGCCGAGGCTTCCGACCCGATGGCCGCCCCGCTTCCCCAGGCGCTGCCGTGACCGAGAGGGCGAGCCGAGCCCGGCGCCTGGTCGATCTTGTGAGCGCGCTGCTGCTCGTCGCCTCCGCCGGCCTGGTGCTCGCCGCAGCCACGCCCCTGCTCGTGCGGTTGATGCAGCCCTCGGCGGCGCTCGCGGCCAAGCGGGGCCTCGGGCGGGCTCTGCGGGGCCGGGGCATCGCCGTGCCCGCGGTCGAGCTTGCTCCCGCCGTGGGGGAGCCCGACCCGCTGGGCCGCGCGCTGCCGGCATTGCCTGGGCTTTGCAGAGTTTTATTGAGCAACGTGGGCATCGCCCGGCGCGCGCTCGCGCTGCGCGCCGCCGCGGACAGCTCGGCCGAGGTGGTGGGCGAGGCCCTGCCCGGATCCGTCGTGCTCGTCGCGCGTGAGCAGGGCCAGTGGCTGCTGGTGGTGCGCCCCGGCGGCGAGCCGGCCATGGGCTGGGTGCGGCGCGCGGATGTGGCGGTGCAGTAGGGCGGGGCCGGGCCGCGGCCCGCGGTCTTCATTGCCGATGGGTGTCGCCCTGAAACTGCCGGCGGGTGCATCGCTCGGGCGCCAGGCGGGCTCGCAAGCGAGCCCTAGACCCCGGAGGGATTCAAACCCACGACATCCGGAGCCGAAGTCCAGAGCTCTGCGCCTGCTGTCGCTGCCGTGATCGCGGCCGTACGAAGCGTGCTCACCGTAGGCACAACTGTCGCCCGCGTAGTACGGCGACGACGATGCCGACGACAGACGCCCCAAGAGCACGCCACACGCCGGCTGCTCCTACCTCGAAGAAGAGGAGCACTGCGCGCGACCTGTCGCCAAGCGTGTCACGCTCGAAATTCGCGACCGCGAGTATCACGGTTGCGGCGACGCCGCCGCTGCATACGGGAAGCACCCAGAGCATCCGCGTCGCCCAATGGGCGAGGTTCCGGGTGAGACGTGCGCTGTTGGCACCCGCAGGGCCCCTGTTGAAAGGCACGGGATACCCAGATGCCTTCGACACCGCCCCAACGATGTTGAGGAACCCGAAGAGCCCGATGACAGCCACGAAGGTCGTGAGGTAGACCTGTATCAGCGCGTACGCGGGAAGGTACTCCATCGTATCGCCTAGTCCTGGTTGGCCCCAAGAGACGCCTCAAGAGCAGCGATCACCTCGGCGTCGGCAGGGCTCGGCCGCCCCTCGGCGTCGAAGCTGAGGAACTGCCCATGCCGCTGGATGCCCTTGACGAGGCACTGCCTATCAAGCGGCACCGCCCATTCGTCACACATCAGTTCGAACTGATCGGCGTACTCCTCCGCACAACCAGGGTCACGTTCGATCTCGTGATACTCGAGCGGCTTCGTTCCAGGCGACAAGGCATGCCTAGCCTCTACGGTCACGTGCTTGCGATCCCCAACCAAAAAGTGTTGGAAACGCCAGCTCGGCACGCCGTCCCCCGGCTCCACGCACTGCACGTCGCTACGATGGGCGTTGCTGATGAGGAAGGCTTCGACGTGCGGGTTTCGAGTGATGGCCTTCAACATGGCCGTGGCGCGCACGTCGACGTCTGGTCCGAAGAGGAATTGGACCCGAGCCTTCGAGGCGGCGATCTCCCGGGCAAACTCCGGGTGATCCCCGAGTCCCCCGTGCAGGCAACCGCTGAAGATCAGAGCTTCCTCGTTCGTATGCTTGAGGAGGTTGTCACGGAGCAATCCCTCAAGTCCTACGACACGCCGACGGGTTGGCCAAGGCAGTTGCCCCTTGATGAGGTCGCGGATGACCCACGCGACCATCATCAAGGACACGATGATCCCGAAGATCAGTGCAAATTCGGTCATGGCATCGGCCGTCCACATCGGTTGCCTTCCAAGCACAACCGGGACCGTCCGTCAAGTCCTTGCTGCTCCTCGGCAGCGGCGGGGCGTCTCGGGAACTGGGCCGGCTGCGCGCCCGCGACGCCGGCGAGCCGGGGGTACTCCCGGAACGCGACGAGCTCGAAGCGCGTGCGGATCTTGCCGGCCTCGTGACCCTCCCGCGGCCACACGTAGGTCGTCTCGCGGTACCCGTCCTCGATCTGCGCGCGGTGCGCAGACCGCGGCGCTCTCCAGTCGGTGGACGGGGCGTTCCGCGAGCTGCTCGCGGCCTACGAGGACGCGGGCAAGAGCGTGTTCGCCTGGGCGCTCGCCAACCCGTCGCGCTCCGGGCCACGCTGCGTCGCGTTTCGCACCCCGCGGGGCGAGGCGCGGCTTGCGGCCATCGACGGCCGGCGGGTGAAGGCCGCCGGAAGGCTGGATCCGTCGAGCGGAACCGTGGAGCTGCTCACCTGCTATCGGGTGGATCGCAACCGGCCGCTCAAGTCGCACTGGCTCGAACTGTGCCGGGAGCGGGCCGGCCACAAGCGGATCGGGACGGCCATCGAGATCGGACTCGCGTGAGCGGGACGGCCAACGGACACGGCAACCGCCGGAGCACTTGGGAGAGGACCTGGGAGATGTGGCAACCGGACGACACGCTGCTCGCCGAGACCAGGGCGACCCTTGACGAGCAGCTCCGCAGCCTGTCGCAGGCCGACTGCCCGCCCGGCCCGGCGGCCCGCGAGGCGGCGCGGGGCGCCCTCGAGGCCGCCGGCACGCTTGCGTTTCTCGGTCTGGCGGACGAGGCGCAGCGCGCGCTGGCAGGAGCCGGCGTGCCGTTCGCGCGCGCGGCGCGGGAGCTGGTCGAGGGCCTCGACTCCGAGCCGCTCGACCGGGCGCTCGGCGAGCTGCTCGAGCTCGCCCCCGAGCTCCAGCTCGCGTCGGACGACGAGCTCCCGGAGATCGAGGAGCGGATCGTGGACGCGCTCGGCGCGCGCGATGCGATGGAGCTCCTGCTCGCGGGCGCGGGCCTGATGCCGGGCGCCGCGCCCGCGCTCGGGGCCGACATCGAGTCCTCGATCGTGGCGTTCGACGAGCTGCTGGCGCGCTCTGGCGGCTCGTGCCGCTCGGCTCGCGGCGCGCCGCCCGAGCGGCGTGGGCCGCGCCCGCGATGCGGCCGCGACTGTGGTGGTGGCACCGGGGCTCGGACCTGCCCCACACGGCGCTGTCCGATCTCGGCACGGCCGCGCAGCTCATCCGCATCTTCCCCGAGGCAAGGGAGGAGCTCGCGAGGCTGGTGCAGGCCGAGCGCGACCTCGATGCCCTCGTAAGGACGCCGCCGCGCGTGGCGACGGGCGGCGAGAAGGCAGGCCATGTGATCGCGCTGGTCGAGCTCGCGCTCCGCGACCTGCCCGCCAACGACCGCGGGCGCTTCGCCCGGCCTCTGCCCGTGCCCGAGCACCAGCCCCAGTTTGCAGCCGCGGCCCCCCAGAGCGCCGGGCCCATGACGGCGGAGTGGAGGGCGCTTGCAGGCAAGTGGTACGCCGAGATCGAGTGGCCTGCGCCTCCGGACGACGCGGCCGAGCGCGAGGTGGTGCTCGTGGTCTACGACGCGCCTGAGGATGCGGTGAGCGCGGTGCTGCTCGGCCTGGTCCGCACGCTCGACGGAAGCGGGACCCGGCGCCGGGCGCGCTTCCGGATCGGAGAGCTCCGCGCCCGGCGCGCGCAGGAGCTTGGCGGCCTCGTGCTTCTCGTGGGCGATCCGCCGTACGTCGAGCTCGGCGCGCTCCATGACAAGGCCGTGCCGGGTTGAGGGCGCTCTGGTGTCCAAGACCATCACGCGAGAGAGGTTGTGCCAACGGAGTTCCGGGGGATTGCGCGAGCTCGCCGACTGGCTCGGCCAAGCGCTCGCGGGCTACTGGCTCAAGACCGAGCTCCGTACCGAGCTTGGGATCGCGACGCCGAAGCCGTGGGCAGGGCGGCACGGTGCGGCGGTGGCGCTCTTCGCGCCGACGGAGCAGGTGGATGGTCTCGCGGAAGGGCTCCCGCTACCAATGCAATGGCGACGAGAAGCCGCCGACTCCGACATGGTCCCGGCCGGGCTGAGCACCGTCGCCGAAAGCGTCCGCCGGGAGCTCGGGATCGATGGCTGGGGCCTCGCGCTCGCCCGCGACCTCGACGACTACGACCTCTCCGAGCTGCCGCTTGCCGCGGAGTCGGCGTGGGCGGCGCTCGCTGCGGCGCTCGTGGTGGCTTGCGAGGGCGGCGCGGTGCGGCCGTGGGTATTCGCGACCGGAGCGTGGGACGGTCACGGGATCGCGCGCGTAGAGCACATCAAGGCGAAGCTCGCGGCAGTGCGGAGCCTCGGCTGGGCGCCCGAGGGGCAGCGTCCCGTGCTGTGGGTGCCGGCCGGGAACTACGACGAGGCGCGGGCGGCTATCACGGACGAGGTCGAGCTGAAGTCCTATCCCGCGGGCGAGACGAAGGCTCGCCAAGCGCTCAGCGAGCACTTGTACAGCATCGAGGTGCCCCCGACCACGGACGAGCCGCTCGCGCGGCGGCGTGACTACGCCAATCGACCGTACTCTGCCGTTCCCGGTGTTCCGCGATGGCCGCGCGCTGTGGTTGCCGTTCGGAGGGGCAGGGGCTGGCCATGAGTGAAAGGCGTCTGTACGTCCTCGAGGTGCTGACCCCGGTTCACGTGGGCTCGGGCATGCTGCTCCCGTCGAGCGAGGTTGCGTACGACGAGCGGGAGAACCGAAGCCACGTGCTCGACCTGGACGCAGCCCTGGACGCGATCGGTCCTGAGGGCTTCCAGAGTGCCAAGGTCCCAGGGCCGAACGAGCTCCTGGCGCTGCTCCGGCGCCGCGGTGTCGCGCTGGACGCGGTGTGCTGGGAGTCCCTGAAGGGCCGCTTCACGGCAAGGGATCTGCGCCTGTGTGTGCGCGATGGGCGCGGGTGCCCCATTATCCCGGGCAGCTCCCTCAAGGGCGCGCTGCGCACGGCGGTGTTGGCGGGGCTCGCCTGGGACGCTGAGCGAGCGACGCGGACCGAGCGGGGTGAGGCAGCCGTGGGCCGCGCGCTGGCGTCGGGCGCCGCCGGGCCCTTCGAGACCGCCCTGCTCCGCCCCGACCTGCCAGAGCGGGGACAGCAGAGGCTCGACCCGCACCACGACCCTTTCAGGCTGCTCGCTGTCACTGACGCGACCTTCTCGTGCCGCGCGACACGAGGAACCCGACATCGCGTCCGGCATCCCGCTCCGAGCCGCCCGCGCGGCGGCGCAGACGCCGGCGGCCCGCATCATGGCGGAGCTCGCGGTGCTCAGGTCGCACGAGCTCGCGGGCCGGCTGAAGGACATCTGGGACCGCGCCTCCAGGCAGTGCGAGGATCCGGCGGATCGGCGCAAGGCGGCCGAGGCAATCCGAGACCGAATGCGGGAGGCGAACCTGCTCAAGAAGTGGAAGGACAAGGCATGGGTCGCCGAGTTGCTCGCCGTGCTCTCGTGATTCCTGGCACGCCCGCCGCGAAGGCCGGGACGCGGGATTCAAGGGCGGCGCAGAGGGGCGTCTACAGGTGACTGCCCGGTCGGCACGTAGAGGCCAGCCAAGGCGCGGCCGCCCCCCGGCTGAACGATGGAGGATCAAGACATGGCTAGCAACGTTCACGTAGTAAGCTGCGGCACGAGCCCCCTCAGTTGGCTCACGCGCACCGACCTGTGCCTGTCTGACGGCACGCCCTTCAAGGAGTTCGCCCGCAAGCAGGACGATCTCGCGCGCCGCCTCGGCGAGGACCGGGAGGCGAACGCGCGCGCCGAGCGGGCCGTGCACGACAAGCCGCGCGAGGCGTCGGCGGAGATCCACGCCCTTTGGGAGTACCTCGAGCGGCGCGAGGTCGACTGGGCCTACCTCGTGACCACCGAGACGCGGGCTTCGCAGTGCGCGGCCGCGTGGATCCGGAGCTACCTCGCGCGCGAGGCGAAGGTGGCCCGGGTCGATCTCGGCACCAAGTTCGTGGGCTACGAGGCTTCCGACGACGACGACAACGACAACGGACGCCTGGCGGACTTCGCCGCGCGCCTCCAGTTGCTGCGCGATCGCACGATGCGTTTCGTGGAGCAGCGCAAGGCCGCGGGGGATCGCGTCTTCATCGCCGCGCAGGGCGGCTACAAGCCGGAGACGGGCATCATGATGCTGGTCGGCGCCGACACCGGCACGCCCGTCTACTACCTGCACGAGGAGATGCGCCGGACGGTCACGCTCCCGGTCCTGCGCTACCGCGGCGATGTCGGCTGGCTGCGCGAGCTGATTGGTGAGGGCGCGTCCGGTCCCGCGCTCGCGGAGCTCAAGCGGGAACATGGTGCCGAGCTCGAGGAGGCCATTCGCTGCTACGCCGTCGAGGCTCGACGCGACGACACCGGGGCCGTGGTGCGCGCGAAGCTCACCGCCTACGGCAAGTCGCTCGTGCCCTAGAACGCCGGGGCCCACGCGCCCGGCCCACGCGGCGCGGTCGCTCCCGCCAGCCCCGCCAGCCCCGCGGCCGCCGCCGTCACCGCCCGCCCTGCCGCCTCGTAGCCCCACGCCGTCCTGCGCACTTGGCCTCCGAGCTCGAGCTCCAGGAGCGCGGCCGAGACGGCGCCCGCGGGCAGGCCGGTCGCCTGGCACAGCCCATCAGTGTGCCAGCCACCGCGGCCGCCCATGGCCCCCAGCACCGCGCTGGCCTCGGCCGACAACGCTCCCGGCCATGACCCACCTTGGGTCATCGGCCCCGCGCCGCCGGCCAGCGGGTCGACCAGCAGCACCCCAGCCGCGTCGTAGAACCGCAGCTCGCCGTCGGCGTCGCCCTCGATGCGGAGCTTGCCCTCGTGCAGCAGGGCATGGTGCGTTGAGCACAAGCAGACGCACCCAGCCCGCGAGTGCTCCCCGCCCAGGGCCTGGGGCCGGATGTGATGCACTTCGACGTAGCGCCGCCGGGTGCAGCCAGGTGCCCGGCAACGGCACCGGTCCCGCAGCTTGACCGCCCGGCGCACCGCCGCCGGCAACTGTCCGCCACGCTGCACCACCCGGCCATCGGTCTCAAGGTCGCGCACCCGCGCGCCGCAGCCGAGCCGCGCCGCCGCCTCCGGAGCGAGCTCCACCGCGCCCGCGCCCGTCTCCAGCTCGGTCTGGCCGCACTGCCGGCATTCGTAGAGCACCACCGTACGCTCCGGCTCCGCCGCCCCCTCGGCGCCCTCGGCCTGGTGCGCCAGGGCCTCGCGTGCCACCTCTCGCTCGTCACGGGCGCGCGGGCGGATCTGGTGCGCGTGAGCGGCGGCGCCGAGCGCGCGTGCCTGGTGGACGACAGCCCCCTGCGGGCGCGCTGGCTCCTCGGCGAGGCGGACCGCGCCTGGCGCAGGTTCGGCTACGCGGAGGCGGCCGCGCTGCTCGAGCAGTGCCGCCGCCAGGATGCAGCCGTCGACCGGGCCCTGCTCCTGAGCCGCGGCTTCGCGGCCTGGGACCGGTTCGACCACGAGGAGGCGTACCAGAAGCTCCGGGAAGCAGCGGGTGGGGGGCTGCCCGAGTGGGTTCTGCCGGCACTCGGCGAGCTGCGGCGCGGCCGCGAGCAGGCCACCGAGAGGTCGGACGCGTACCGGCTCTGGGATCTGTGGCTCACGGCCTGCCGCCGCGCGGAGGCACAAGCCTACGATGTCGGTGTGCTCCTGCTCTACCGGTGCCTGGAGGCCATGGCGCAGTGGACCTTGCGCTGGCACCACCACGTCGACACGGGCGACGTGGCGCGCGACGAGGCCGAGCGGGTCGGCATCGCCGACCTGACCGCCCCCGACCACCACGGGCGGCTCGTCATGTCCATGCACAAGGCATGGAGCGCCGTTGCCCGGCTGGGCGGACCGCTTGCCGAGGTCGGAGCGAGGACCGACGAGCGCAGGCGGGATTTCGCCGACAGGCGCAACCACTCGCTGCTTGCGCACGGTGAGACGCCCCTTCGCGAGGAGCACTTCCGCAGCGCCCGCGAGCTCCTGGAGCGCGAGGCCATGGGACACTTCCGCAAGGTGGCGTTCAAGGGTCGCGAGCCGTACCCGCAGCTTCCCACGGCGATCCCGCCCGTGCGGTGACGGCCAGTGCCGGCTCGCCGGGCTCCCCCGGGGCGCTCGCCCGGCCGCCTGTCAGGATCCGGGCGCCTGCTGCGTCTCCTCTGTGGAACAGCAGAGCGGAGGCAGCAAGATGAGCACGAGCGCCGAACCCGTCGCGACCCTCACGGCCGAGTCGCTGCTCGGCACGCTGGCGGCGGCCAAGAAGCGCCGCGACTGGGAGGCCATCGCCCGGCACGCGGCCGAGGTGCCGGAGCAGCTCGCGGGCGCGTGGGTGCAGGTCGCCGACGAGATCGGCTTCGCCCTCGGTCAGCTCCGCCGCACCGACGAGGCCGCCGCGCTGTTCGAGCGCGTGTACGTCGTGGCCCCGTCGCGCCGCATCGCCAGCGCGCTCGCCTACGTGTACTACGACGCGCTGCTCGGCCGGCGCACGCGCCAGGCCGAGCGCGGGGGCCAGGCGGCCGCGGCCGGGCGCGACCGGGAGGCCGACCGCAAGGCGTTCGCGCGCTGGATGGGCGAGGCCCTGCGCCTCGAGCCCCGCTCGATCAAGGATCTGTACCGGCTTGGGGTGTTCGAGGCCCAGGTCGAGAGCCGTCATGACAAGCCGGCGCTGCGCGCGTTCGTTGCGGCCATCGAGAGCTACCGGGCGCTGCCGGCCGACGAGCGCCAGTGGCGCGGCGACCTGCGCAAGCCCTACGTCCGCTCGCTGTACGCAGGGGCGAGATCCGCGCTGCGCCTGAGCGATCTCGACCGCGCCCGCCGGCTGTCCTTCGACTGCATCCGCGAGGACGAGCAGACGGACCACGTGGCGCCGGTGCACAAGCTCTACCTCGCCGGCAAGATCTGCGCCGCGCTCGGCCGCAGCGCGGACGCGGAGCGGGCGTATCGCAAGGCCCTGGCGGCCAAGGGCCCGCCCGAGCGCGACTACGTCCACGCCGCCCTGGCTGCGCTGGCGCTTGCCACGGGCCGCGCCGAGGACGCCGAGCGCTGGATCGAGGCCAACGTGCCGCCGCATCGGCGCAAGCCCGTGCTGTGGCGGCTGGTGGGCGACGTGAAGGTGGCGCGCGGCCGCGGGCGCGAGGCGCTGCTCGCCTACCAGAACGCGCTGCGCAAGGACCGGGCCGGCCGCCACCTGACGCTCACGGCGATGGGCGCCCTGGAGCTCGCGGCGGGCAACGCGCAGAAGGCGGCCGAGCACTTCCGCCAGGCCAACGACTTTCGGCGCCGCAAGTACCTCTCCGAGCACCTTCCCGCGCTCGACGGGCTGGCGACCGCGCTTTGGGCGCTCGGCCGCGACCGGGACGCTGCCGACGCACGGGCCGCGGCCGAAGGGCTGCGCGAGGGCCGGGCGGGCCGCGGCAGGCCGGGGCCGGGCGGGCTCGCCTCGGGGCGCGCCGTCGAGCCGGCCAGCGCGGACGACGCGCCCGCCGAGGACGAGGCCGCCGAGCAAGGGTGACAAGCGAGGAGCGGGGACGCGTGATGCCGGCGATGGAAGATCCTCTCGAGGCGGCGCGCGCGGCGCTCTCCGGCAACGAGCCCGAGCACGTCGCCGAGCTGTGGCGCGAGGCCGATGCCCGGGCGCTCGATCCCGGCCGTCGCTTCGAGTGGCTGCTGCTGCTGCTCGAGGCCGGCGACGCCGCCACGGCGAGCGCAGCGGCCGGAGCGCTCGCCGGCACCGAGTGGGAGGCGCGGGCCGCCGCCCTGCTCGAGGCCGGCGAGGCCGATGACACGCCGGCCGGCGCCGAGCCGGCCGAGGACGACGTCGAGGTGGACGAGGTGCTCAGGCTCGCGGCGCCCGACACCGACGCCGCGCTCGTCGAGCGCTTCCTGCGCTGGTTCGGCGGTCGCAAGGATCTGCACGCGCGCCAGTGGTACGACGAGCGGCGGCGCCGCTCCGGCTACCGCCTGGTCGAGGAGCCGCTCACGGCCGAGGTCGCCCGCCTGCACCTCGCCGGCCGGCTCACCCTGGGTCAGTACCTGCTCTTCCCCGACGGGAGCTGCGCGTTCGGCGTCGTCGATCTGGATCTGTCCGCCAGTGCGCTCGCCGAGCTGCGCGCCACGCGCGGCGACGCGGTCCGGCCGGTCGAGCACGGGCCGCTGCGCGACTACGCGCTGCGGCTGGTCGAGGCCGCGCGGCGGCTCGGGCTGGGGCTGTTCGCCGAGGACAGCGGCGGCCGTGGCCTGCACCTGTGGCTGTTCTTCGAGCCGCGGCGGCCGGCGCGCGCGGTCCGCGCGCTGCTCGGGCAGCTCGTAGTAGCCGCCGGGAGCCAACCGCCCGATGTCGCGGTCGAGATCTTCCCCAAGCAGGACCGGCCGGGCCCGAAGGGGCTGTCGAGCCTGGTCAAGCTCCCGCTCGGCATCCACCAGGCGACGCTGCGGCGTTGCGCGCTGCTCGACGAGAAGCTCGATCCCGTCGAGGATCCCTGGGCGGCGCTCGATCGGCTGCGCGCCGCGGCGCCCGACGTCGTGGACGACGTCCTCGGCCGCCGACTGGTGATCATGCCGACGCCCTGCCGCTGCCCGAGCTGCCCGCCGTGCCGAGCGCCCGCGGTCTGGCGGAGGCGCTGCGCGCCATCGAGCCCGGCAGGCCCGAGCGGGCGGCGTGCGAGGCCATGCTCGCGGGCTGCGCCGTGCTCCGGCGCCTGGTCAAGATCGCCTACGCCGAACGGCGTCTGGATCCGGCCCAGGCCCGCGCCGTGGTCTACACGCTGGGTCTCGTCGGGCCCGCCTGCGCGCTCGCCGACGAGATCTTCGACACGGCCGGGGCGTCACGCAAGGAGCTCGGCCGGGCGCGAGCCGGCCTGCCCTCGCCCGCCGGGTGCAAGGGGCTGCGCCGGCTTGCCCTGGCCGGGCCCCCCGACTGCCCGTGCCCCGAGCTGAGCGAGGCTCAGCCCTACGCGAGTCCGGCCCTGTTCGCCGTCGGCGCGGCGCCGCCCTCGCCGCCTGCCTGGGCCCAGTTCGGGCCGTTCCTCGAGGGCGTCACGGATCAGGCCG
>JACQWT010000403.1 GCA_016209145.1 Deltaproteobacteria bacterium
GCGCGCGGCTCGAGCACCGCCTCAACCCCGCCACCGCCAAGGGTCGGCCCAACGTGCTCGGCGAGCACGGCCACATCGCCCTGAGTCACGCTGTCGTGCTCGAGCCGCACGCTGTTCAAAGCAACGATGATCTCTTGCGGCCAGAAGCCCTCGGATGGCGGCCAGCCGGCCGGGACCTGGGGCCCGCCAGCCCGGGCGCGACCAGGCATGAGCGCCGCGGCCAGAACGCAAACCACCAACCGCACGCGCGCTCTTGACATGGCTGTGCTCCTTGCGGCCCCGCGGCGATGATGGTCCAATTTCACCGGGAATTGTCTCACAACAAAGGCTCGCGGCCAACCCCGATTCGCGGCAGACAGGGTGGACACCGTCGGGGCGCTCGGCTATGGGCGGCCCCATGTCGTCGGACTCGCCCGTGAAGATCGAGCGGCGAGGGGCGGTAGGCATCCTGACCATCGACCGCGAGAGCCGCCTGAACTCGCTCTCGCGCGAGACCCTGCTCGCGCTCGGCCGGCTCGGAGGCGAGCTCGTCGCCGACCCGTGCGTGCGGGCGATCGTCGTGACCGGCGCCGGCACCAAGGCATTCTGTGCCGGGGCCGATCTCAAGGAGCGCAAGGGCATGAGCCCGGACGAGATCCGGGCGCAGATTGGTCTGTACCGCAGCGAGCTCGGCGTGCTCGACCGCAGCCCCAAGCCGGTCGTGGCCGCCGTCAACGGCCTCGCCTTGGGCGGCGGGCTGGAGCTGGCGATGGTCTGCGATCTGCGCGTGGCCGCCGCGCACGCGGTCATGGGGCTGCCCGAGACCGGGCTCGCCATCATCCCCGCGGCCGGGGGAACGCAGCGCCTGGGCCGGCTCGTCGGCGAAGGGCGCGCCAAGGAGATGCTGCTGCTCGGCCGGCGCCTGAGCGCGGCCGAGGCCCTTGCCTGGGGCCTGGTCAACCGGATCTGCCCGGAGGGAGCGGACCTGCTGGATGACACCATCGGTTGGATCGAGCCCATCGCCCAGGGCGCTCCCATCGCCCAGGCCGCAGCGCTGCGCGCGGTGGCCGCCTCCTTCGAGCTGCCGCTGGAGCGGGGTCTGGAGGCCGAGGCTCTCTACTACGACGCCACGCTGCGCAGTCAGGACCGGGGCGAGGCGCTCTGCGCGTTCGAGCAGAAGCGCAAGCCCCTGTTCCGGGGCGAGTAGCGGGGCCGCCCTACACCCCATCCGTCGGCGGCCGCAGCACGGTCACGAGCCCTTGCAGGCGCCTCGAGATCCACACCTTGTTGGCGGCATCCACGATCACCGCACCGCAGCCCGGGGCGGCCTCGACGAGCTCCAGGCCCTGCTCGGGGCCAAGGATGAACACGGCGTCATCGATGGCGTCGGCCGTGAAGGCATCCGGGGCCCAGATCGTGACGCTGCGGCTCTGCGTGGCCGGGTAGCCGGAACGCGGATCGATGATGTGGTGGTAGCGCTTGCCGCCTAGCACGAAGGAGCGCTCGTAGTCGCCGGCCGTGGAGAAGGCGTGATTCTCGACCGGCACCGTCGCGAAGAAGGCGTCGGCCGGGCCACGCGGATCGCGCACGCCCACGCGCCAGGGCGTGCCGTCGGGCTTGCGGCCCGCGATGTACAGATCGCCGCCGGCCTGCGCGAAGAACGACTGAAGCCCCGCATGCCGAAGCACTTCGGCCGCCCGATCGATGGCGTAGCCCTTGGCGATGCCGCCGAGATCGATGCGGATCGTCTCGCGGCGCAGCATGACGGTGCGGTCGCGCTCGGCGAGCGCGATCTGGCGGTAGTCGATGCTGCGGCGGGCCTGCTCGACGGCGGCCGGATCCGGAAGCGCGGGCGCGTGCTCCTCGTCGAAACGCCACAGCCCGCTCATGGCCGCGAACGTGATGTCGAAAACGCCACCCGAAAGCCGGCTGGTCCACAGGCTCTTGTCGATGACGGCAAAGGTTTCGGGGCCCACGGCGACGGGATGCTTGCCGGCGGCGGCGTTGATGGCCGAGACCTCGCTGTCGGCGCGCCAAGTGGTCATGAGCCGCTCCAGGCGCTGGATCTCGGCGAAGGCGGCTTGCAACGCCGCGCGCACCTGCTGCGCAGATAGCGCCGCGCTGGCGTAGGCGGCCAGCGACACGCGCGTGCCCATCGCCCGGTCCACCAACTCGACGCGCCCCGGGGCCGTCGCGGCGGGCGCGCTCGGTCCGGGAGCCGCGCTCACGACGGCGGCGGCCGCGCCGGAGCGGGCGGGCGCCGGCAGCGGCGCGGCCGGATGCTGCCGTTCGCAGGCCGCGACGCACGGCCCGAGCAGGAGTAACGGCAGCAGGCCGCGACGCACGGCCCGACGGCCCATGGACGGCTACTTGGCCCCTTTGCCCTTGCCCGCCTTGTCCTTGGCGTCTTTGCCTTTGGTCTCGGGGACCGCCTCCTCCGGGCTCGACCCAACCAGGGCCACGCACTCGGCGGCCTTCATCGGGTGCGCCCGGAAGTAGCTCAGGCAGAACGGGTCGAGGTCGGCGGTGAAGTCGGCGCAGGGGATCTGCTCCGGCTTCTGGCGGGTGCGGTCCAGGGACAGGCCCTTCTTGCACTGCGCGCAGCACTCGGCCTTGCGCGACTCGTCGTCTTCCTTCTTGGCCGTCGCCGTAGGCGCGGGCTCCGGCTCGCTCGCCTCCATGTCCTGGTGACCGGGATCCTCGATCCGCGGGGGGGCCGCTTGCTTGACCTTGCCGCCGCAGCCCCAGAACGAGACGCTGAGCGCGAGCGCGACGGCGCCGATTGCCGTGTGGTGCAGTGCCATGGACACAGCGGTATCGGAACCGCGGCCGGAAGGCAACGGGCCACGAGGCCACGAGATGGTTGCGGCGCCACGCCGGAGGGCCGAAGCTGAGGCCCCATGCACGATCGCTTCCTGCGCGCCTGCCGCCGCGAGCCGACCGATGTCACTCCCGTCTGGTTCATGCGGCAGGCAGGCCGGTACATGCGCGAGTACCGCGAGCTGCGCGCGCGCTACGGCATGCTGGAGCTGTGCCGCACGCCCGAGCTGGCGCTGGAGGTGACGCTGCAGCCGCTGCGGCTCGGGGTCGACGCCGCGATCCTCTTCGCCGACATCCTGCTGCCCCTGGAGCCCATGGGCGCGCCCTTCGCGTTCTCGGCCGACGACGGCCCGGTGGTGCACCGTCCGGTGCAGGGACCCGCGGACGTCGAAAGGCTACGCGTGTGCGAGCCCGAGGAGGATCTCGGCTACGTGCTCGAGGCCGTGCGGCTGATCCGCCGGGAGCTCGGCGGCAAGACGCCCCTTGTCGGCTTTGCCGGCGGTCCGTTCACGCTGGCGAGCTACCTCGTGGAGGGCGGGCGCTCCTCCAGCTTTGCTCGCACCAAGGCCATGATGTGGCAGGAGCCCGAGCTCTTCGACCTGCTGCTCGGCAAGGTGGGCGAGGTGGTGCGGCGTTTCCTTCGGGCGCAGGTGGCCGCCGGCGCGCAGGCCGTGCAGCTCTTCGACTCCTGGGTCGGCGCGCTCTGCACGACCGACTACCGGCGCCACGTGCTTGCCCACTCCCGCGCCGTGCTGCACGACCTGGCGCAAACGGGCGTGCCGGTGATCCACTTCGGGGTAGGCACAAGCCACCTGCTCGAGGCGCAGTGCGAGGCGGGGGGCACGGTCATCGGCGTGGACTGGCGCCTGCCGCTCGACGTCGCCTGGCAGCGCATCGGCCACAACCGGGCGATCCAGGGCAACCTCGATCCGCTGCTTCTGTGCGCGCCGCCCGAGCTGGCAGCCGAAGGCGCGCGGGAGGTGCTGCGCCGGGCCGCGGGCCGGCCGGGCCACGTCTTCAACTTGGGCCACGGCATCGTGCCCGAGACGCCCGAGAGCACGGTCCAGGCCGTGGTGGATGCCGTGCACGCGGGCCTTACAGCCCCGTAGGCGCAAACGGCAGGATCGCCTTCAGATCCTCGTCGTTGAAGCGAAGCTGCAAGCCGAAGAAGTAGTCGCGCCGGTCAGCGTTGAGGATGTCGTCCACGCCACCCAGCAGCCACAGCGTGCGCAGAAATTCGTAGGAAAGGGCCACCCGCCAGCGCGGCGAGAGCTCCTCGCCGAAGCCGAAGAAGTCCTGCCGCAGCTCGAAGCGGTCGCTCAGGAGGTGCAGATCCAGGCCGATGCCGCCGGTGGACTCGCGGATGCCGAACCGCCCGGTGAACGGCCCCAGCCGCTTGGCGAACTGAAAAGAGAAGCGGAACGCGTTGGTCGTGATGGTGCGGATCTCGCGGTAGTGCGGCGGGTCGTTGGGGTTGGTCGTGTCGACGTCGATTTGCTCGAACCCGGTCGAGCCGCGCGGGTCGTTGACCACCTCGATCATGTAGTACTTGTCCTCGGCGGGCTGCAGGCGCAGCTCGACGTAGCTCTTGATGGTGTTGGCGAGGAAGTTGTAGTCGGTCCTGAGGCCAACCACGGTCTGCACCCGGCCGATGCCGCCCACCAGATCGCCCACGCCCTCGACCACCGACTCGACCTCGTTGATGAGCGTCTCGTCCTTGGTCAGCCGGCCCACCGTGCCCTCGCCCCGGTCCACGCGCTGGACCACACTGTCGGCGTGCTTGAGCACCGACTCCAGATCGGCGCTCGCGCGGTTGATGCGCTCCACGGTGCTGCGCAGCTCGCCCGGCCCGGCGCCCGGCGCCTTGGTCGCCGCCGTGAGCTCCCGCACGTCCTCCGTGACCTGGCGGATGTTCTGCAGGATGGCGGCGAGCTCGGGCTGCGACTGGGCGGTGATCTTGTTGATGTTCGTGATCGTGTCGCGCACGCCCTGGCGGTTCTCCTTGACCGCCTGGGTAAGCTGCTCGGTCACGTCCGCCAGGTTCTTCAGGATGTCGGCGATCTGCTGCTGGCCGCGGTCGCTGCCCACGGTGGTGCGCAGCGCGTTGGTGACCTCCTTGATGTCGCCGAGGATGTCCTTGACCTGCTCTTGCAGCGTCAGGATGCTCGCCTCCTCCATCAGCTTCGTCACCTGGTCGCCGTCGCCGAGCTGCCGCTTGCCCTCGGTGCCCGGCGTCAGCACGATGAAGTACTCGCCGATCAAAGTGGTCGTCCGCTTGCCGATGGCGGCGTCCTCGTAGAGCTTGAACTCGGGCCGCATCCGCACATCGACCCGCGCCCGGCCCTGGTCGAGGGAGATGCGCTCGACGACACCGACCTGCACGCCGGAGATCATCACGCGCGAGCGGGGCGCCACGCCGCCCACGTCGGGCATGTGCGCCCAGACCCGGTAGCCGCTCCCGGTGCCCGCCTCGCGCGAGACGTAGCGATAGCCGAACACGAGCGCGCCGAGCAAGACGACGATCATGAGGCCGACCTTGGCCGCGTTGCTGAGCTCGGGCATCGCCAGGCGCCCCCCGCCCAAGGCGGCGGGAAGACTCTCCCTTAGTTTATCACGTTCGGGGCCCGGCCCCTACGGAACGAGGCGCGGGATCTGTGGTAGCCTGGCCGCCTGGACGTGAACGCCCACCTCCGCGCCGCGCCCCTCCTCGCCGCGCTGCTCGCCTGCGCGCCCCCTGCACCGCAGCCGCCCGTCAGGCCGCCTGCACGACCCGCAGCGCCGCTCCCCGCCGCCAGCACCGACCGCCGCGGCCAGCCGTTGCGCTGGCAGGTCACTATTGGCTCGCCCGAGCCCGCTCCCGTGCCCGCCGGCCCGGACGGCGAGCTCTACGCGCGCTGCGGCGCGCCCGACTTCGCCTTGATGCGCGCGGCGGCAACGCTGGTCGACCGCCAACTGGACGGCCTTGCGCCCTGCGACGCCGAGTGTCTGGGCTCGGTCGTGCGCGCCTCGGGCGCGCCCCAGCCCTGGCCGAGGGCATGGGTGAGCGTGGGCGAGCGCGACGAGACCGCGCTGGCACAGGATCTGCGCCGCCCGGTCGTGGCGGCCGTGGCGCTGGACGCCCTGGCCGATCTGCGGCCGCTGCCGGTGCGCGTGCGCGCGGGGGACTGGATCGCGCTCGACGCCACGCTCCTCGTGCCGGCCGCGGCCGCCAGCGTGGTGCTCCTGGGCCCGACCGGCCGGCCCGCGAGCATCCTGGCGACGCTCTCGGCAAGGCGCTTGCTCTCCCGCTTCCGCGCCGACCGCGCGGGAGCGTGGCTGGTGCAGGTGCTGGCGACGCTGCCCGCCGGTCCCCAGCCCGTGCTGGAGGTGCCCCTGTTCGCCGAGGTGGAGCCGCCGGACGCTCTGGCCGAGCAGGCCGGAGCCGGCGGCGAGGCAGGGCCGGGGCCGAGCACGGCGCCCGGCCCCGAGCGCGCCGCGGCGGCGCTGCTCGACCTGCTCGCCGCAGCCCGCGACGCCGAGCACCTGCCGCCGCTACGCCGCGACGCCGGCCTCGGCGCCGTGGCGCTCGCCCACGCGCGCGACATGTCTCAGAAGGGGCGGCTCGGCCACGATCTCGGCGCGGGCAGCGCGATGGCGCGCCTCGAGGCGGCCGGCGTGGCTGCCGGCCGGGTGGGCGAGAATGTCGCCAGCGCCGCGACGGTGGCGGCGGCGCACCGCGCCCTGTGGGCGAGCCCCTCACACCGGCAGAACATGCTCGACGAGAGCTTCCGCCGCGTCGGCGTCGGCGTCGCCGTGGATGCGCGCGGAAGGCTTTGGGTCGCGGAGCTGTTTGCAGACTGATCTACTAGGTCCGAAAATCGTCGCGTGGCCCGAAGAAAAACGAACCGCCAAGACGCCAAGGGCGCCAAGATCGAATCCGATTCTGTTTCTTCCTTGGCGTTCTCGGCGCCTTGGCGGTTCATCTTCTTGCTTGGGTTGCGGGCGAAGCCCGCGCTACGTGGCGGCCCTGCGGCTTGCCCCGCGACGGGCAAGCGGCCTATCCATGCGGCCCATGCCCGCGCCCATCCCTGGCCCCTTCGACGACGCGTTTCTGCGCGACCTGCCCTACGACCCGGCGGCGCTCTTGTTCGACGAGCTGTGCGAGGTCGACCGGGAGCGCAGCCTGGTGCGCTGCCGCATGCCGACGCACGCGGGGCTGCCGCTGACCGCGGCGCAGCGGACGCACGAGCTGCGGCACCCGCGGCACGTCGCCGGCGGCCTCATCATCCACGCCACGGGCATGCTGGGCTTCGTGCACGCCTACTACGTGCTCGGCCTGCGCCATGCCGACGGCTGGATCGGCTACGGCACGCACATCCACCGCGCCGTGTTTCGCCGGCTCATCCGCGTGGGCGAGCCCGTGGAGGCGAGCTGCCAGGCGATCCGGTCGAGGATCGGCACGCGGCGCCACTTCCTCCGCTATCGCCTCGAGATGCGCCTGCGGGGAGCGCTCTGCTACGAGGGGGTGCAGAGCGCGGTGTGGGATCGGGTCGGCTAGCGTTGGGTATGGGCAACTAACGCTTGATCTCCAGCCAGGGGCGCCGGATGATGCGCGGGCCCTGGACGTGAGGCCCGCCATGCCGGTGACAACACATACGCCTGCGCTCGCGCTGACCATCCTGATGGCGCTCATCTACCTCGTAGCCGTGCGCCTCGTGGACATGAACGAGAAGGAACCGCTGTGGGCGGTCGGCATGCTCTTCGCCTTTGGCGTGCTCGCCGCCGTGGGGCTGACCCTCGGTGTGGACGCCTCGGTGCTGGAGCTGACCGTCGTTCCCAGCGCGCTCTGCAAGGAGCTCGCCCGCTTCCTGGCCATTGCCCTGGGCGTAGCGGTGCTCACGGCCATCGGCCAGTCGCGCGGCTGGTCGGAGATCAACGGCCTGATGGACGGCGTGGTCTACGGCGCGGCGGGCGGGCTCGGGTTCGCGACCGGACAGGAGTTCATCCGGGAGCTGGCTAGCGGAGGCGCGGCCGTGGCCGTGCCCGGCCTCGGAGCCCACAGCGCGGCCGGCTTCGGCTCGGTGGCGCTCGTGGGGCTCGCCGACGGCGTCTTTGGCGCGCTAATGGGCATTGGCTTCGCCTACGCCATCTTCGCGCCCTCGGCCTGGCAGCGAGCGCTCGGGCCGATCGCGGGCTACGCGGCGGCCGTTTCCGCCCACGTGAGCTACGACGCGCTCGGCCACGCCAACGCTCTGGGAGACGAAGGGCTCATGCGCTCCTGGGTGGCGCTGCTCTTGCCGGCATCGATCGTGGTCGTGGTGGCGGCGGTGGCGCTGGCCCGCGAGCGCAGCGCGATCCGCGGCGAGCTCGCGGCCGAGGTGGACGGCGGCGTGGTGAGCCAGCGGGATCTGGAGCTGCTGCAAAGCCTGGCGGCTCGCGAGGTCGAGTACCTGAAGAAGCTGGTGCGGGGCGACTTCGTCGGCTGGTCGCGGTTGAAGGGCCTGCACAACCGGCAGGTCCAGCTTGCGCTGGCCAAGCGCCGGGGTAGCGAGCAGGAGGCCGCGAGCCTGCGCCAGGCCGTGCTCGTGGCGAGGGCCATGCTCGACGCTGCGCCCACCGCGCCGCCGCCGGCCTCGAGGGAGAAGCCGGACGAAGACGAAGGGGAGAAGGAGCCGGCGCCGGTCGCCGGTGCCGAGAGCACCGAGGGTCCGAGCGCGGCGGCCAAGGAGGCGGGCGAGGAGCCGGGCAAGGAAGAGGACGCCGACGAGGCGGGCTCGAAGGACGCGGGTGACGACGGCGACGAAGGCGGGAAAGCGTGATGGCCAGCAAGTGCACCAAGTGCGGCGGCGACGTCCCCACGGGCGTCGCGTTTTGCGCCAGTTGCGGAGCTTCGCTGCCAGGCGGCCAGGGCGGCACACCAGCGGGGCCCGGGATCGCGCCGTCCGCGGGCGGCGCCGGGAGGCCCGGCGAACGGACGGTCCCGGCGGGGCCGCTGGAGCTCATGCCGGCACTTGCCGGCGGCGGCGCATCCGGCGGGGTGATGGCCTACATGCCTGGCGCCCCGGGCATGGGCCCGCCTGGCTTCGGCGGCGGGCCGCCGGGGATGCCCGGAGGGCCTGCCCCGGGCGGCCCCCCGTTTGGCGGACCGCGTCCCGGCGGACCGCCGTTTGGCGGGCCCCCGATGGGCGGCCCGCCGGGCATGGCCCCTA
>JACQWT010000055.1 GCA_016209145.1 Deltaproteobacteria bacterium
CGCAAGCACAATCGGACAATAGAGAGCATTTACATGCCAACAAAACAGCAGCGATATTCTGGCTTCTGAACGAGAAAGAGCCCTGATTTCGCGCGAATGCGCGAAATCAGGGCTCCAAACTCGCCTGGAACTTCAGACTAGTTGACGGCACGCGCGCGGCGCTGGATGATGCTGGCATGGGCAGGCGCGACGCCCGCGCCTGCCACCTAGCGAAGGAGCCCCTGGTGCCGAGCACGATCCTGGCCGTAGATGACAGCGTCACGATGCGCAAGGTCCTGGAGCTGACCTTCGTCGGGGCGGAGTTCGAGCTGGTGACGGTCGACAGCGCGGGGGCGGCGATCGAGCGGATCAAGGCGGCCCGGCCCGCGCTCGTCATTGCCGACGTGTCGCTGCCGCCCACCGACGGCTACGAGCTGTGCAACAGCGTCAAGCTGACCGCGCCTGACGTGCCTGTGCTCATGCTCTCCTCGAAGCACAACCCCTTCGATCCGGGCAAGGGCGCGCGGGCGGAAGCGCACATCGACAAGCCCTTCGACACGGAGGAGATGCTCAAGCGGGCGCGGGAGACCATCCAGGCCGGCGCCAAGCGAGCGCAGCCCGAGCCCAGGCCGGCTGCGGAGCCGCCAGTGGCGGACGCGGTTCGCCAGCGGCGGGTCCTGGGCGTGGCCATGCCCGCGCGCGTTCCTGGGCGCGAGCGCGAGCTCACCGTGCCGATGGGAATGGACCGGCTGCCCGTGCGCGGCGCGCCTCCGGCGGCGGTCGCGCGGGCCGAGCAGCCGCCGGTCGACCGTCCTGCTCCCATCGCCATCCGGGAAGCGCCCGGGGCGGGGCCCGCCATCGCGGAGCCCGGATCCCCCGCGCCAGGTTTGGCGGCGCGCCGGCCCGCCGAGCCGCTGCCCCTGGAGCTCGATGAGCCCGGGACGCCGATCGAGCCGGCTGCGCCGCCCCCGGTCGAGATGCGTCCCGCAGCTCGCCCAGACATCCTGCTGGACCGCACGTTGGCTGGCCTCCAGCCGCAGACCCTGCCGCGGGATCGGCCCGTCACGCCGCCCGCGGCCACGGCGGCGCCCGACCTGTGGCGCGAGCCGTCCGAGGGCGACCGGACCACGACGCCGGGCTTCCCCGTGCCGGCGACGCCGGCGACGGCCTGGACCCCGCGTCCGGCACAGGCTCCCGAGCCGGCGCCCGAGTGGGGGCCCCCGGCCGACGCGCCTGGGGAAGCGTGGGAGGAAGCCACCGGCGTGCGGCCATTGCCGCGCGAGGCGCCTGCTGCCGCGCCCGAGGCTGACTGGGAGGCGCCTGCTGCCGCGCCCGAGGCTGACTGGGAGGCGCCTGCCGGGCTGCCGACCCCCCAGAGGCCACCCCCGCCGGAGGCGCCGCTGGCGCTGGAGATGCCGTCCCCGCTGGAGATGCCGCCCGTGCTGGAGATGCCTCCGGCCCTCGAGGCGCAGGCTCCCGCGCTCGAGGCCGCGCTGGAGTGGGAGGAGCCGGCCCACGCGCCGCCGCCCGAGCCGCCCGCGCCTCTTGCCGAGCCCGCGGCGCCACCCGCCCCCGAGGTGCCCGCTCCTGCCGCGGCGCCGGCCGCCGGGCCGGACGGCAGGCTCGGGCCGGAGCTGCAGCAAAGGCTGGCGGCCATGGGCCTGACCCAGCACCAGATCGAGGGAGTGCTCGCGCTCGCGCACGACGTGGTCGAACGCGTGGTCTGGGAGGTCGTGCCCAATCTGGCGGAGGTCTTGATCCGCGAGGAGATTGCCCGGCTTACGAGCGAGTAGTCGGCGGGCGGAGTTGCGCTCGCGCCCCGGACGCGGCAGCGTGCCGGCCCCATGGCTACCGAGCTTCCCAAGGCATTCGAGCCGGCACCGATCGAGGCGCGCTGGTACGCGCACTCGGTCGAGCACGGCGTCTTCCACGCCAGCCTCGATCCGGGCGACCGGCGGCCCTGCTACGTCCTGCCGATGCCGCTGCCGAACGTCACGGGGTCGCTGCACATGGGGCACGCCCTGATGTGCACGCTGGAGGACATCCTGGCGCGCGCCCATCGCATGACGGGGCACAACACGCTCTATCAACCCGGCACCGACCACGCCGGCATCGCCACGCAGGTGGTAGTCGAGCGCCAGCTCGCCCGCGAGGGCACCAGCCGGCACGCCCTGGGCCGCGAGCGCTTCCTCGAGCGCGTCTGGGAGTGGAAGAAGGAGTGCGGCGGCCGCATCGTCGAGCAGCAGAAGGCCCTGGGCTTGAGCGCCGACTGGGACCGATCGGTGTTCACCATGGACCCGGGCTACAGCCGCGCCGTGCGCGAGGCATTCGTGCGCCTGTACCGCGAGAACCTCATCTACCGCGACAAGCGGCTCATCTACTGGGACTGCGAGGCCCAGACCGTGCTGTCCAACCTCGAGGTCGACAGCGAGGAGGAGACGGGCGAGCTGTTCGACTTCGCCTACCCCATTGCCGCCGAGGACGGCGGCGGCGAGATCGTCGTGGCCACGACGCGGCCCGAGACGATGCTGGGCGACACGGCCGTCGCCGTTCACCCCGACGATCCCCGCTACCGGCACCTGCACGGCAAGCGCGTGCAGCATCCGTTCCTCGATCGCAAGATCCCCATCATCACCGACGCCATCCTGGTCGACATGACCTTCGGCACGGGAGCGGTCAAGGTCACACCGGCGCATGACTTCAACGACTTCGAGACGGGCAAGCGCCACGGCCTGGAGCGGGTGAGCATCATCGACGAGCGCGGGCGCATCAGCGAGCACGGCGGCCCGTTTGCAGGCCTGGACCGCGCGGACGCGCGCGAGGCCGTCAAGCGCGCCTTGGAGGAGAAGGGCCTGGCGCGCGGCTCCAGGCCGCACCGGCTTCCCATCCCGCGTTCCCAGCGCACGGGCACCGTGGTCGAGCCACTGCTCTCGACGCAGTGGTTCGTGGCCACGAAGCCCTTGGCCGAGCCGGCGCTGGAAGCGGTGCGCTCGGGCCAGACGATCATCATCCCGGCGGAGTGGACCAAGACCTACGAGCACTGGATGACCGGCATCCTGGATTGGTGCATCTCGCGCCAGCTCTGGTGGGGCCACCGCATCCCGGCCTGGTACTGCGAAAAGTGCGACCACATCACGGTGTGCTCGGCCGAGCACGTGGAGCGCTGCGAGGGCTGCGGCTCGCCGCGCGTGCGCCAGGACGAGGACGTGCTCGACACCTGGTTCTCGAGCGCCCTGTGGCCGTTCGCCACGCAGGGTTGGCCCGACGACACGCCCCAACTGCGCCGTTTCTACCCGGCCAGCGATCTGGAGACGGGCTACGACATCCTGTTCTTCTGGGTCGCCCGCATGATGATGATGGGCATTCACTTCCTGGGCCAGCCCCCGTTCCGGCGTGTTCTGCTGCACGCCCTCGTGGTCGACGAGACCGGCGAGAAGATGAGCAAGATCAAGGGCAACGTCATCGACCCGCTCGATCTCGTCTCCGGCGCCGACTTCGCGGGCGTGGTAGCCAAGGCGCTGCCCGGTGCGCCCGCGGCCGAGGCCCTGCGCAGGTTCAAGAAGGCCTACCCCTCGGCAGCCAAGATGGGCGCGGGCTTCGCCGCCTACGGCACGGATGCGCTGCGCTTCACGCTGGCGAGCTACTCGCCCCAGAGCAAGCGCATTCCCCTCTCGCCGAAGAGAATCGAGGGCTCGCGCCACTTCTGCAACAAGATCTGGAACGCCGCCCGCTTCGCCTTGCCCTACCTGGAGCAGGTCGTGCTCGGGCAGGGACCGCCGCCGGCGTCGCTGCTGCCCAACCGCTGGATCCTCGACCGGCTCGCGGCAGCGAGCGCGGCACAGGGCCGGGGTCTGGCCGAGTTTCGCTTCGACGAGGCGGCCGGCGCCCTGTACCACTTCTTCTGGGACGAGCTGTGCGACTGGTTCCTGGAGCTCTGCAAGCCGGTCTTCGCCACCGCGGGCGAGGCGGCGGCAGCGGAGACCGCCGCCGTGCTCGGCCACGTCCTGGAGACGGCGCTGCGGGGCCTGCATCCGTTCATGCCCTTCATCACGGAGGAGCTCTGGCACAAGCTCCCCCGCCCCGCGGGGAGCCCAGTGTCGATCGCGCTCGCGGCATTGCCTGACGTGCAGAGCGGCCGGCCCGATCCCGAGGCCGTGCGCGACATGACCGCCCTTCAGGCCGTGATCGTTGCGGCGCGCACCATCCGCAGCGAGCGCGACGTGCCTCCGGCTACGGCCGTGCCCCTGCGGCTGCGCACCGACGACGAGCGGCTGCGTGCGCTCTTCGAGGCCCAGCGCAAGCTCATCGAGGCGCTCGTGCGCACGGACGGGCCGTTCGTCCTGGAGGGGCACGGCGGCGCCCGGCCGGCCGGCACGGCTCTGGGCGTGGCCGAGGGCGTCGAGGTGCTGGTGGCCTTGCGGGGCATCGTCGCGGCCGAGAAAGAGCAGGCCCGCGTGGCCCGGGAGATCAAGAAGACCGAGAAGGACATTGCCGTGCTGGAGAAGAAGCTCGCCGCGCCGGGCTTTGCCGAGCGCGCGCCTGCCCCGGTGGTCGAGGAGGCCAAGTCGTCGCTGCGCAGCCTGCGGGAGCGGCTCGCCCTGCTGGAGCAGGCCCGGCAGCTCGCCGAGGAGCTGTGACGGGCTTTTGCCCGGGTGGTCCGTGATCCGCTTTGCAGCAGCACTGCTGTGTCTCGGGACGCTCGGGCTCGCGGCCGGGGCCTGTCGCGACGGCGGCGGCGCGGCCGGACGCGGCACTCCGAGCGCCGGCTCCGCCCGGGCGGAAGCCGCGCGCGCGGCCCGCGGCTGTGTCGTCGCTGGGAGGCTCATCTGTCCCTCCAGGGCAGCATGGCGCACACCTACGGTGCGAACTTCGCGACGAAGACATCAGAGCCTCCTGCGGACAGCATCCCGCCGCCGCCGAGGTCGATGGTCGAGCCGAACTCGCCTACGAGCAGAACGTTCCCGGAGCCATCGGCGCTCACCCCGGACGCGTACTGGTCGGCGAGCCCCTGACCGAAGCTCTTGCTCCAGAGGTGACTGCCGGCCGGGTCCAGCTTGGCGAGAAAGGCGCCGCAGACCGACTCGCCCAGCACCCCGCCGCCGAAGTCGAGCTCCCCAACGAAGTCCCCGGCCAGCAGCACGTTGCCCAGGGCGTCGACGGCCACGGTGTGCACGTCCTGGTCGTTGGCTCCACCGAATGCCTTGCTCCAGAGATGCTCGCCCTCGGGATCGAGCTTTGCCACGAAGATGTCTCCCGCGTCCGTGCTGACCAGCAGCCCGCCGCCAAAATCCACGGCTCCTGCCACCTTCCCCGTCACTACGATGTTACCCGCGGCATCGAGCGCGACGGCGGTTCCGAACGCCCCGATCGTGTCTTTCCACTGCCCGAAGTGCTTGCTCCAAACGTGCTTGCCGTCGGCGTCGTACTTGGCAAGGAACACGTCGTTCGCTCCCGCGCTGTCGAGCGGCCCCGCACCGAAGTCCACGCTGCCCTCGAACCAGCCAGTCACGACCACGCTGCCCGCGGCGTCCACGACCACGCCCGTCGCTGACTGGAAGGACGGGTTGCCGAAGCGCTTGCTCCACAGGTGCTCGCCCCCGGCGCCGAGCTTGACGAGGAAGATGTCTGCCTCGAGTGTGATCTTGCCTTCGGCATCAAGCTGGCCACCGCCAAAGTCGATCGTGCCGTAGAAGTCGCCGGCCACGACCACGTTGCCCGAGCCGTCTACCGCCACGGTAAACGCGCGCGCCGCCCCGTGCAACGGCTCCGGGTCCCCGAACTGCTTGCTCCACAGGTGCTTGCCGTCGGCGTCGTACTTCGCCACGAAGATCGCCGTGTAGCCCTCTGGGCTGAGCGGCCCGCCGCCGAAGTCCACGACGCCGCCGAAGTCGCCCACCACGACGACGTTGCGGGCGCCGTCCACGGCCACGGCCCTGGCCCGCCCACCGGCTTGTGGGCCGCCGAAGTCCTTGCTCCAGAGGTGGCTTGCGTCCGGGCCGAGCTTGGCGACGAAGATATCGCCGCCGGCATCCGCCTGAAGCGGCCCCCCGCCGAAGTCGATCGTGCCGACAAACTCACCCACGACCACGACGTTCCCACCATCGTCGACGGCGACGCCCAAGCCGTTTTGGTAGCTGTTCGCGTCCCCGAACTGCTTGCTCCAGAGGTGCTCGCCCGGGGCTGGCCCCCCTGCGCCGGCTCCAGTCCCGCCGCCGCCGGCCAGCCCGCCGAGGCCGGCTGAGCCGCCAGCTCCGGCCGCACCGCCACCCCCGGCGCTGCCCGGTCCACCTGCTGCGCCAGCGCCTCCAGCAGCCAGCCCGGCTGGCCCACCCGCTCCCGCCCCCGCGCTGCATCCGCACCCGGCCGCAGCCACAAGGCCGGCCGTCAGGAGCAGCCAGCCCGCCTGCTTGCACCAGAGCGTACGCCTTGCTGGCCGCTGCGTCGTCGCCACCGGGCTCACCTGCTCCTGGATAACAGGATAGCGCGGACGACGGCAACGCGAAAGCCGATCGAGCTGCCTTGGCCGGGGGTACAATCCATCGGGTTGTTGTCCTTGCCGTCCCTCGCGCACCACCACCACCAAGGAGAAAGCACCGTGAACCGCCAGCTCTGGGTCAAGTGCATCGGCTTCGCGCCGTGCCTGCTCTTCACGTTCCTCTGCTCCCGTCCTGCTCTCGCCGACTTCGCGACCCACGCCAAGGCGCCAGGCACGATGCCCGGCGACACGCTGGTCACGGGTGCCTCGCACACCTGCATCGTCGAGCCCGATGGCGAGCTCTGGTGCTGGGGCGAGAACTTCTACGGGCAGATCGGCGACGGGACCTCGGTGAGCACAAATCGCCCGTACGACACCGGGCCGGCGCTCACCGAGGTGGTCTTCGCCGCTGCGAGCGCCCAGCACACCTGCGGTCGCCTGCTGGGGCAACAACGGGATCGGGCAACTGGGCGTTTCGTTCTCTAGTCCTGCGGAGCCGAAGCCTCTTCGTCAACCTTCGGTCGAGAGCCACGACATCATCGACCTGTCGGCGGGCCAGATGCACGCCTGCGCCGTGCGCGCCGACGGCACTGCCTGGTGCTGGGGAGACGACAACTGGGGGCAGCTCGGCAATGATATTCCGCTGAAGGCGTGGAACGAGCCCACGCAGGTGTCCGCGATCGCCGCCGCCATCGCCATCTCGGCGGGCTTCAACCACACCTGTGTGATCGAGCGTCCCGGGACGATGACTTGCTGGGGCAACAACTTCGCCGGGCAGATCGGCGACGACTCTACGGACATGCGCGCCGTTCCGGTAGCGGTGCAGGGCCTGGCGGAGCCGGCGACGAGCATCAACGCGGCTGATAGTAGCACCTGCGCCAGACTCGCGGACGGGACGCTCAACTGTTGGGGGGCGAACGACCGCGGCCAACTTGGCCTCGGGCACTTGAACGAGAGACATGTGCCAGAGCAGGTGCCCGGCCTGGCCGGAGTCGCCCAGCCATCCGCCGGCAGCTCGGGACGGCACTACTGCGCGAGCCTCGCCGGCGGCGACGTGTGGTGCTGGGGGTACGGGGAGTTCGGGCAGGTTGGCAACGGGACCTTCGAGCCGAACAACGTGAGCCCGTTGGAGATCATCATTGGTGCCGTCGCCACGGGCCTCGACATGGGCGGCGGCGCGGCTCATAGCTGCGCCATGCTCGAGCATGGCTGCGTCAAGTGCTGGGGCGATGGATCGAGCGGCCAGCTCGGCAACGGCACGAACGCGGACTCGCTCACCCCGACGCTCGCGAGCGGGCTCGGCGACACGGTCTCCCTGGCCGCCACCGGAAGCCAGCACAACTGCGCGCTCCGAGCCGACGGGACGGTGTGGTGCTGGGGAGCCAACGCCAAGGGCCAGCTTGGCGACGGCACGACCAGTCCGAGCTCAGTTCCGGTCAAGGTCAAGGTGCTCGCGCCGACCGTCGAGCAGCTCTTCGTGGCGGTGGCGACGGGCCAGCAGCACTCCTGCGCGGTCACGGCCGGGCATGGGCAAGTCTACTGCTGGGGCTGGAACGCGTACGGCCAGCTTGGAGACGGCACCAAGATCGACCGGCTGCAGCCAGTGCAGGTGCTGGAGGCGCCGGGCCTGGCACCGCTACAAGGCGCGGTGATGGTGCAGGCAGGGGGCGGGCACACGTGCGCGCTGCTCAGCAATGGCGGCGTCAAGTGCTGGGGAGTCAACATCTATGGCCAGCTCGGCGACGGCTCGGTCAACCCGTCGCTCGTGCCCGACAAGTACGTCTCCTTTGCGGGCGGCGAGAGGGTGCTCACGCTGGGGGCGGGAGGCTCTCACAACTGCGCCATCCGCACGGATGGCAAGATGCAGTGCTGGGGGCTCAACGCATCCGGGCAGCTCGGCAACGGGTCGAAGACCAACAGCCTGGTGCCGAAGGACGTGCTTGCTGTCGCAGGAGTGCTTCCTGTCCCACTGCATCCTGCGAGCCTGGCGCTCGGCGGGCTGCATACCTGCGTGGGCTGGCTGCCCCACGGCCTGTACTGCTGGGGAAGAAACCAGTACGGCCAGGTCGATGGCGGCAACAACAAGGATTCGCCCTTCCCGGTGAGCGTGCCCCTCGCCGACAAGTTCCCGTTGGACGCCAAGTACATCGGCCTCGGGCAGTACCATTCGCTGGGCATGTTCATGCACCCGTTCTTCGGTCACTTGCGCTCCTGGGGCCGCAACAACGAAGGCCAACTCGGCGACGGGACGGCCATCGACCGGAACGTCTCGGTCAGCGTTTTGGGCGCCACCTGCCTGAACGCGCAGCAGGCGCAAGAGGAGCCCCCGCCCGAGTTCAAAGGCTCCTTCTTCACGTATGGCCCCGAGCTGGAGCCGTACGAGCACCCGTTCGCCGTGGCGGTGGACGACGTCCCGGAGGGCCGAGTCTTCGTGAGCGACACGCACGCGGTGCGCATCTGCCGCCTGGAGGCCGACGGCACAGGCCCGGTGTGTTGGGGCTCGCAGTGCAACCTCTACGACGGCTACCTCGGCTTCCCGCCCGGCTACGGCTGCGTCGACCCGGATGGCGACGGGCCGCGCGAGCTGGGCGACGGACAGTGCGCCAAGTATGCGCACGGCCCCGACGAGTGGGCGCTCGCCTTCGACCCGGTCGCCCAGAGGCTGTTCGTGGACGACAACCACAACTGCCGGGTGCAGGCATTCGCTCCGGACGGCACCTTCCTGTTCAAGTTCGGCAGCCGAGGCACAGACCCAGGGCAGTTCCGGTGCGAGATGGACTTGGCCGTGGACGACCGCAACGGCCGGGTCGTGGTGCTGGACACGAGGTCTCATCGGGTTCAAGGGTTCTCCGACCCCGAGCACAACCCCGTGCCCGAGCTGGTGTTCGGCTCGCGCTGCGACCTGTACGGCCGCTACTACCCGGATGGCGATCCGAGCTGCCAGGTGCACCCTGGGACGGGCG
>JACQWT010000404.1 GCA_016209145.1 Deltaproteobacteria bacterium
TGGAGCAACTGCGCGAACCACACCTCGGGCGGCGAGTTGTGGCTCAACCCGCCGAACCTGTGCAGCGGTAGCAACTGCCCGAACCCCGGCTACATCATCCGCCCCTGCCAGGGCAACTACAACTGGGGCGGCATCAAGACCCCGACCTGCTCGCCGCCGACCCAGTCCATGTCGCTATCGTTCAAGTAGCGGGCCCGCGCTCCGCCCAGGGCGGGTGGCGCAGGTCGCACGGCGGCCGGATCTCGCCGCGCTCCGTGAAGATGGCCGTGACGAGCTCGGCCGGAGTCACGTCGAAGGCGGGATGATACGCCGCTACGCCCTCTGGCACGATCCGTTGCCCGCCGAGGTGGGTCACCTCGGCGGCAGCGCGCTCCTCGATCGGGATGGCGCTCCCCGCGGCCGCGTTCAGATCCACCGTGCTCCACGGAGCCGCGACGTAGAAGGGAATGCCGTGGTGGCGCGCCAGGCACGCCACGCCGTAGGTACCGATCTTGTTCGCCGTGTCACCGTTGCGCGCGATCCGATCCGCGCCGACGACGACGGCAGCGACCATCCCGCGGCTCATGCAGTGCCCGGCCATGCCGTCGGTCACGACGGTCACCTCGATGCCGTCCCGCTGCAGCTCCCACGCCGTCAGGCGCGCCCCCTGCAGGTAGGGCCGCGTCTCGTCGGCGAGCACACGCACGCGCTTGCCGGCCTCGGCCGCTGCCCGAACGACGCCCAGGGCCGTGCCGTAGCCCCCGGTCGCGAGCGCGCCGGCGTTGCAGTGGGTCAGCACCGTGGCCCCGTCCGGCAGCCGCGCCGCGCCGATCCTGCCGATGGCGCGGCAGGCAGCGACATCCTCGCGGTGGAGACGCCGCCCGAGCTCGGCTTGCTCGCGCCAGCGCGCCTCGCCGCGCTCCGGGGCGTGCTGCTCGGCCAGCACGAGAGAGCGCCGCACGGCCCAGGCCAGGTTGACGGCCGTGGGCCTGGTGCCGCGCAGCGTCTCGCCCGCCGCCCGCATGGCTTCGAGGTAGGCTTCGGCCCCGAGCGCGCGCGCGTCGCGCGCCGCCAGTACCATGCCGTACGCCGCGCTGATGCCGATGGCGGGCGCGCCCCGCACGACCATGTCGCGAATTGCCGCGGCCGCGGCGCAGACCGTCCCGAGCTCCAGGTACTGCACTTCGCCCGGCAGGCGCCGCTGATCGAGCATGAACAGCCGCTCGTTCGCGGCGTCGAGCTCCACGGCCGAGTAGCCCGCGCCGCTCAACGCCGCGCTCCCTTTCCACGGAACGTCGCTCATGGACCAGCGCTCTGCCACATCCGTCGGCGCGCCGCGGCTACAAAAAACTCGAGGGCGGCGTCGGTTGCCCGAGCCGCCCTCGACGGAAGCTCCACTTGCGCGCGGGTGGCTCCGGTACCACCTCTTCGGCCTCCTCGGCCGATGCGCGCCGCCACGACGCGCTCTTCGCGCGCCGTGCGTTATCGCGTTCCGTCGGTTTCCTCGCGCCGGTGAGCGGTTCGCGCCGCTGCCCGTACGTCCGGATGACGCGGTTTTTCGCCGCGACAGCTTCACCTGCGCCGAACCGGTGCGGGCTTGGGACTCGCCGCTAGCTCGTCCTTCCGCTGACCCTCTGCGCCCTTCGGCTGGGAGAGCCTCCCCGGACCGCCACAGGATCTGATGTCCTCTGTCACCCGGTGGTGCCGCCCCGGGGCTTCCACACCCCAGGGCCGCTCCCCTTGCCTACGCCCGAAAGCCCAAGCTCGGAGAGTGCCACCGGGCCAGAGCCACCCGCCCCGCGCACTGATTAGATGACGCGGAGCGCGCGACCCAGGACACCTTCGGTCGGCTCGGACTGGATCTTCCGATCCAGCCGTCTGCCCGGTGCGCGCGTGTTCGCAGCGCCTTGCAGCCGAAGCACCCTTGTTGCCCGCCGCCGCCGCCCGCCTTGTCACGGTTGTGGGCCGCCGCGTGCAGGCTACTCCCAGCCCGCCAGCGGTGCCGTAGCGCCGCCCGCGCGCTCGGAGAAGATGCCTCCTTGCCAACTCCTGCAACCGACTAGTTGTCACGAGCACCCGTGGGATCGCCCGACTCTCGAGCCAGGGCTCGCGCCCTTGCGACCGCGGCTTCGTGCCCCGTGCCTGCCCGTGCCGGAGCACCGACCTGCGCCAGGGACTCCACCGCGGCGCCGGATGGCCGTTGCCGGCCGCCGGCCCCGAGTAGTGACGCGCTTGGCACCGCGCCACCAGCTTCGATCGCCACCACCTCGCCCCGAGGGGCCTCCCGGTCGCCCGCAGGTCTCCGGTTGCAGCTCGCGCCCGCTTTCTCGGCCGTACGCCAGCCGGGTGGGTCGATCGATGACGCCTCTCGTCGCCCTGCCCCTGTCCTCCGGACGGGCCGGATTCGCGAAGCAGCGCTAGAGCCTCCTCCTCCTGCCCTGCGCCAACAGAACAGGCATCCGAGGCCCGAGGCGCCTTCCCCCGACGGGTCCCGCGGCGGGCTCCCCGCTCGCGCGAGTTGCCCGGCCCTTGCGGGCCGCCACTGGTACCCTGGCTTAGCCACCAAGGACCCAGCTTCCGGCATGCGTTCACGCACCGCGATGGTGCGCTAGATCCCTGACCGCGCCGGCTCTTCGCCGGTGCTTCCGGGGACCACATGCCGCCCGTCGGCTTCTGCAGCTTGGCCGATCCACGAGCACGCCTTCGAGCCGTCCGGACCCCGACCGCTGCTGCGAAGCTACGCTCCGCCGGTCGGGCGGCGGATCCCTTGCGGGCCCGCCGGCCGGGCTTCTACAGGTCAGGGGTCGCATTACCAACCCCCGCCGCAACGACCGCTCGCCGCAGCGGATTTACCCCAACCTGCTCGACCCGGGCACCCTCTGTCGCCAGCCCATGCCAGGCGCCGCTTGGAACGGCTGCGCCTCGCGACCGCGCGGTAGCTCGGTCTCGTTGCCGAATGGGCTTGCCGGGCTCGCCGTGCCGAAGCACGACTTGCCACGAGGGCCGCCCTCCGCGTGCCCTCACGAAAGGACACGCATCGAGCGAATCCCAGGGTGCCTGCCACCGCCAGGCCCCTCCCTGCCGGGAGAGGGACCGCCCGGCCGCGCTCGATGACTCGAGCCGGTCGAGGCGCATCTTCGCCTTTGTGACCGACCAAACCGGCAGCCTTGACAGGGCTGACGCTTCGGTCGGCTCGGCTGCCGCAGGGTCGGTCGGGCCATCGGCCCTCCCTCGTCCTCGGCTGCCGCAGCGTCCTGACGGCTTCTGCGTCTGGATGCGTCCCGGAGGCTGATGTGCCGCGGAACTTCCAGCTACCCAATCTATCGCAGCCCGGGACGCGCGCAAGCAAAAAAGCACATTGCGGCGCATTTTTTTCTCCACAGGCTTGTCACAGCTTATGCGCAACATGCGGGAATAACTGGAGAAAGACGGTCCTCCCGGCATTTGCAGATAGCGACTATTGGCAAAATGGTTATGGCGATAGTCGCCCCCCCCGCGCAGGCATGGCTTGGTATGCGTTCACGCATTGCGGCGCTGGCAACGACGGCTCGCCGAGTCGGCCGCGATCGCGGCCGCCTGACGAGCCGGGTGTTGGAATGCGTGAACGGTTACGTGGCTTGGCCTGTGCTACTGAGCGGACATGGCCGCCGAGGGATCCGGGTACGCGCCGCGCGAGCTCGCCGACCACGACCTCGGCTCGCTCGCCGCCCTGCTGGCGGCCAGAACCGGACAACCCCCGGGCCGGAGTCGACGCGCCGCCGCTCAGGCGCTGCGCCTGGCCTTCGGCATGACGGACGGCGGTTCCGGCGGCTGGACGAGAAGCGAGCTAGGTCGCGCGCGCATCGGCGCCTGGGCGCAGAGCGCGCTGCTCGACTTGAGCCCCGCGCCGTGCCTGCGGATCGCCCGCCGCTTCACCTCGGCCGACGGCACGACACGCCTGCTGCTGCGCGCCCGCGACGGTGCCGGCGTCGAGGCCGTCATCATCCCGGCCCTGCCCGCGAAGGGCCAGCGCGCCTGGCGCACGACGCTGTGCCTCTCGAGCCAGGCGGGCTGCGCTCGCGGCTGCGCCTTCTGCCACACCGGCAGGCTCGGCTTGCGGCGCAACCTGCGTGCCGCCGAGATCGTGGACCAGTACCGCCTGGCGCGCGACGAGCTCGCGCCCTCGGGTGAGGCCATTTCCAATCTCGTGTTCATGGGCATGGGCGAGCCGCTCGACAACTTCGATGCGGTCATGCGGGCCATTCGCCTCATGTGCGATCCGCACGCGTTCGCGCTCGCGCCCTCGCGCATCACCGTCGCCACGGCCGGGGTGGCCGACAAGGTCGCCGACTTCTTCGCCGCCAGCCGCGCCGAGCTTGCCGTGAGCGTCAACGCGCCCGACGACGCGCGCCGCCAGGCGATCATGCCGATCGCGCGCGCTTTCGACCTCGGCGCGCTACGCCGCGCCCTCGTGGCGGCGCTGCCGCCGCGCCGGCGGCTGCTGTTGACCTACGTGCTGTTCGAAGGCTTCAACGACGCGCCGGACGACGCCGACATGCTGGCGCGCTGGGCGCGCGGCTTGAGCTGCCGCATCAACCTCATCCCGGCCAATCCCGGGCCCGATGCGCGCCTCGTGCCGCCGACCGAGGCGCGCCTCGCGGCCTTCGCCGCGCGCCTCTCGCGCCGCGGGCTGACCACGCTCGTGCGCGCGCCGCGCGGCCGCGATGTGGGCGCCGCCTGCGGCCAGCTTGCCGGCTCGTGGCGACGCGCACCCTGACGTACGCGTTCACGCCTCCTCCCACCCGGCTCGTCAGGCGGCCGCGAGCGCGAGCGCGCCCACAGGGCCGGCCCGGAGCGTACTCCTGTACGCGAGGAGCCGGCCCGCGGACGTAAGCCGCGATCGCGGCCGCCTCGGCGAGCCGTCGTTGCCGGCGTGCAAATGCCGTGAACGGGTACACCCTGACTCACCGCCACCGCAGCACCA
>JACQWT010000405.1 GCA_016209145.1 Deltaproteobacteria bacterium
GCCGAGGAGCTCGTCGACGAGCTCCTCGGCCGCGGCATCCAAGTTCAAGTCGACCGGGACACGGGCAAGCGCGTGACGCTCGTGCTTCGCGGCTCGCTCGTCGAGCAGAACCACGACACCGGCGTCTTCGTCTCCGGCTCGGACGCCACGATCGAAGGCACGGTCGTGCGCGGCACCTTGCCCCGGCCGTCCGACCAGCTCCTCGGCCTCGGCATCCAAGTTCAAGACGACCCGGATGCGGGCGAGCGCGCAACCCTGACGCTTCGCGGCTCGATCGTCGAGCAGAACCACGACATCGGCGTCTTCGTCTACGGCTCGGATGCCACCATCGAGGGCTGCCGCATCGCCAACACCGTTCCCAACATGCTCGGACCCTTCGGCCACGGTATCCAGGCTTCCGACAGCCCGACTACGGGCGAGCGCGCAACCCTGACGCTTCGCGGCTCGCTCGTCGAGCACAACCACGCTCTCGGCGTGCTCGTCACGGGCTCGGACGCCACCGTCGAGGGCACGGTCGTGCGCGACAGCTTGCCCCAGGCGTCCGACCAGCTCCTCGGCCGCGGCATCGACGTTCAATACGACCCGGACGCGGGCGAGCGCGCGACGTTGGTGCTTCGCGGCTCGCTTGTCGAGCAGAGCCACGAGGCTGGCGTGTTCGTTGTCGACTCGGATGCCACCATCGATGGCTGCCGCATCGTCCACACTCTTCCCAATCACTTCGGACGGTTCGGCGACGGACTGGTCGTCGCTGGCTTGCCGGCGCAGCCTGCAAGCGCCCGGGTCGTGGCGACACGCATCGAGCAGAGCGCCCGGGCCGCGCTCTCGAACTTCGGCGCCTCCATGACCCACGGCTCGACGCTCATGCAGTGCCAGAGCTTCGACCTCGAAGGCGAGCCGAACGGAGGCAGCAACTTCAGCTTCGATCACCTCGGCGGAAGCCTGTGCGGCTGCCCCGTTGCGGATCGGGAGTGTGCGGTCCTTAGCGCCGGGCTCGATCCGCCCGACCTCGCCGAGCCGAGCACGCCGACCAGGTGAGGCACGGCTGCTGGCGATGCCAACGCCATGGCGAGTTGCGCCGAGGCGGGGCCAGGCTGCTTTCCGTGCTGTGGGGAGCGAGCGAGCCCGGCGGCGGGCGCCTCGTGCCGGGGTCACGGGGAAGTTGCGCGCGGCCCAGCGGCGCCGCGCGGGCGAGCGCGACGAGTCGGTCCTCACTCCCCATTCCCCGCCATGCTACCGTCCGCTCCCGCCATGCCCCAGCGCCTGGACCCGAAGCTCGACGTGGTCTTCAAGATCCTGTTTGCCGCGCCCGAAAACCGGGACCTGCTCATCTCGCTGCTGACCGCCGTACTGCAGCCATCGTCGCCCATCGCCTCGGTGGACGTGCTCAACCCGGAGATGCCGAAGGACCTTGTGACCGACAAGGGCGCCGTGCTCGATCTGCGCCTGGCGCTCGGCGACGGCCGCCAGATCGACGTCGAGATGCAGGCGGAGCTGCGCCCGGGGATGCGCAGCCGGGCGCTGTACTACTGGGCGCGGATGTACGGCGCGCAGTTGCGCCCGGGGATGGCGTACGACGAGCTGCAGCCGTGCGTCGCGATCTTCATCCTGGGCTACGCGGAGTTGCCGTCGAGCCGGTTTCACTGCACATTTCAAGTGCTGGAGGTCCACGGCGGTGAGCGGCTCAGCGATCAGCTCGAGGTGCACATGGTGGAGCTGCCCAAGCTGCCCGCGCGCGGCGGCGGGCAGAGCGAGGAGGCGCTGCTGGAGGACTGGGGCAGGTTTCTCTGGGCGCGCAGCGACCAGGAGCTGGAGGAGGTGGCGATGAGCAACCCGGTGATGGCGAAGGCGAAGGGGGCGCTGGACTCACTTTCGGCGCAGCCGGAGGTGCAGGAGCTGGCGCGGCAGAGGGAGCTGGCGTTGTCGAACTGGGCAACGGGAGTGAGGACGGCACGCGCCGAGGGGCAAGTTGAAGGGCGGGCCGCGGCTCTTGTGGCCATGCTCGAGGCTCGTGGGCTGAGCGTATCGGATGCCCAGCGCGCCAGGATCACGGGATGCACCGACATCGCGACGCTCGACCGATGGATCGTGCGAGCCGCGACGGCAGGGTCTGCCGAGAAGGCGCTCGGCCACGAGTGAAACAGGGTCACGGCAGGCCGCGCTCGACCCTGGACCGGGGCCGCTGCCACTCCGGTAGCCTTGCCGTCACGATGTCCCTCTCGCGAGCGTGCCCCATCCTGGCCCTCGCCTGCGCCGCCCTCGCCAGCGGCTGCGGCGGCGGCGAGACCGCGCCGGCCGGTCCCGCCGCCGAGGCCGGCTGCCCCGCCCCGAACCGCCTCACCGCCGACGGCCGCTGCATCGAGCCCGGCGTGCAGGACAACGGCTGCGCGGCCGGCACGCTCGGCCTCGAGGACGGAACCTGCCAGCCGGCGGGGATCCCGCCTGAGATGTGCGCCGCCGGCTTCGAGCCGGACGGCAAGCAGGGCTGCGAGCCCATCCTGCCGCCCGAGCCCTGCCCCAAGGGCCAGA
>JACQWT010000410.1 GCA_016209145.1 Deltaproteobacteria bacterium
CGAACTTGCGCCAGTCGCGCGACATGCTCACCGGTCAGGGCGAACGGGGTTGGGGCCCCGTTCGCGGGGTATGGGGCGAAGCCCCATCGTGGGATTCTCGCCGCGGACGGCCCGCGCGATGCTCACAGCGCGGGAGAGCCGCGCGGCGCCGCTGCGGGCGCTGGCCAGCTCCAGTCGCGCAGGTCATCGGTTTCACGCTTGGGTTGCGGGCGAAGCCCGCGCTATGGCGGCCCCGGAGCCGCGGCCGGTCGTCAGCGGCCCATCCTGCGGCGTCGCGCGCTCGTCCGGGCTGGCCACGCGGGCCTGCGGCCGCGTATGCTTGCATAGTTGGCCGCGTCGGCCCGCGAGCGCGGTGCCCGGCACCGCTACCCCCAAAGGAGACTTCGATGGTCGGTCCTTCCACACGCCCGCCGCTCGTATCGCTTTGGTCCGCGTCCGCGCTGCTTGCCGCGGCCGTCTCGGCGCTGCCGGCCGTCGCGCCTGGCTGTGGGGGCGGCGAGCCGTCGGTACTGTCCACCGGCACCGGCACCGGCCAGGGCGGCGGGAGCGCCGCCGGCTGTGCTGCCCCGCTGACCAAGTGCGCCGGCAAGTGCGTCGTCGCCGACCTCGACCCCGAGAACTGCGGCGGCTGCGGGGTCGCCTGTGAGGCCGGCGAAGTCTGCTCGGCCGGCAAGTGCGGCGTCGAGTGCCTGGGCGGCACCACCAAGTGTGGCAAGCAGTGCGTGAGCACCGATCTCGATCCGCAGAACTGCGGAGGCTGCAACAGCGCCTGCGGCGTCGGCCAGGTCTGCTCGGGCGGCCAGTGCGGCATCGAGTGCCTGGGCGGCACCACCTAGTGCGGCATCGCTTGCGTCGATACGGCGGTCGACGCGGCCAACTGCGGCGGCTGCGCCAGCCCTTGCGCTCCCGGCGAGGTGTGCTCCCAGGGCCAGTGCGGCATGGAGTGCGCGGGCGGCACGACCAAGTGCGGCGGCAAGTGCGTGGATGTCTCGCTCGACCCGCTCCATTGCGGAAGCTGCAACGGCGCTTGCGGCGTGGGCCAGGTCTGCTCGGGCGGCGTGTGCGGCCTGGACTGCCTGGGCGGAACGGTCAAGTGCGGCAGCAAGTGTGCCGACACGGCCATCGATCCGGCGAACTGCGGCGGCTGCGGCGTGAGCTGCGGGCCGAGCGAGGTGTGCACGGCGGGCAAGTGCGCCCTCGACTGCGCGGGCGGCACCACCAAGTGCGGCAGCAAGTGCGTCGACACGGAGACCGACGCGGCCAACTGCGGCGGCTGCGGCCAGGCATGTGCCCAGGGCCAGATCTGCTGGGCCGAGAAGTGCGGCGTCGAGTGCATGGGGGGCACTACCAAGTGCGGCAACCAGTGCGTCGCCACCGCCACCGACCCGGCCAACTGCGGCTCCTGCGGTGCTGCCTGCCCCCAGGGTCAGGTCTGCTCCGCCGGCCAGTGCGCGCTCCAGTGCCTCGGCGGCACCACCAAGTGCGGCAGCCAGTGTGTGACCACCGCCTCCGACCCGGCCAACTGCGGCTCCTGCGGCAACGCCTGCCCCCAGGGTCAGATCTGCTCGGCCGGCCAGTGCGGCCTGGTCTGCCTGGGCGGCACGACCAAGTGCGGCAACCAGTGCATCGCCACTGTCAGCGACCCGGCGAACTGCGGAAGCTGCAGCAACGCCTGCCCCCAGGGCCAGATCTGCTCCGGCGGCCAGTGCGCCCTCCAGTGCTTCGGCGGCACCACCAAGTGCGGCAACGCTTGCGTGGACACCAAGCTCGACCCGGCCAACTGCGGGAGCTGCGGCAAGGCGTGCGCGCAGGGAGAGAGCTGCGTCAGCGGGGTCTGCACGCTCGTGTGCGCTCCCGGTCTGACCAAGTGCGGCGGCCAGTGCGTGGACACGAACACGAACCCGAACCATTGCGGGCAGTGCAACAACGCCTGCCCCGGCAACCAGCCGTGCGTCAGTGGCAAGTGCCAGGCGCCGCAGCTCTGCTCCGACGTGGCCAAGGCATGGTGCGTCAACAAGGGCTGGAAGGTCGTGAACTCGCCCCCTCCGTCCTGGGGCAACATCGTGTGCACGATCGACGGTCGCACCGCGAACAACAACTGCGACACGTGCAGCACCTACAACATCATCGTGTGGAAGAACGGCTCGCAGGAGCAGTTCTGCCCCGGTGGGTACTCGACCAAGGCGGGCGAGGCGTACAGCGCGCACACGCCCTGCTCCTGCGGCGACAACCTCGATCTGTGCGCCTCCTGGGACATGAAGAGCTGCACGCCGGATCCGTGACGAGAAACGGCCGTCGAGGACTCCGGCAGTAGTGCTAGGCTGCCGCCTCCCGCGCCCCGGCGGCGCGCGGCTCGCGACATGGCGACAGGAGGCGGCACACAGAATGCCCTCGCAGGGGCTCCCGGCGCCGCGCCGGCATGCAAGCCCCTCGCTCGCGTGGTGCTCGTCACGGGCAAGGGAGGTGTCGGCAAGACCACCGTGGCCGCCGGCCTGGCCGTGGCCGCGGCCGCGCAGGGCGCCGGCGCGGTGCTCGTCGAGTTCGGCGACGGGCTCTCCGGTAGGCGCGCTCTGGGCAAGCGGCCCCGGCGGGTCGAGCACCTCGCCCTGGCGCCGGTCCAGGCAGTCGTGCGCGCTGCCACGCCGCTGTTCCACTCCCGGGTCTTGACCGGGCTGGTGCTCGGCAACTTCGCCATGCGACCGCTCGTCCGGGCCGCGCCCGCCGTCCGCGAGATGGGGATGCTCGAGGCCGTTCGCCAGATCGCCGCGGCCCATCCCAAGCGCCGCATCGTGGTCGACATGCCCGCCGCCGGGCACTGCGTTGCTTGGCTGCGCCTGCCGCAGCAGGCACGCGAGGCCATCGACCGCGGCCCGCTGCACGAGATGTGCGACCGCGTCGTGCGCGAGCTCCTGAGCCCAGGCATGGTTTCGATCGCGGTCGTGACGCTACCCGAGAGGCTGGTGCTGCGGGAAACGCGGGAGCTGTGCCGGGCACTGCGCCGCGAGGTCGGGCTCGACATCGACCGGCTGGTGGTGAACCGCATGCCCGCGCCCCTGCCCGAGCAGGCCCTGGAGGAGGCGCGGGAGCTGGCCGGGCGGGGAGGCGACCTCGGGCCGGACGCGGCAGAGCTGGCGCGCATTCTGGAGGTACGCCGGGCAACGCGTGCCGAGGCACTGGCGGCCTTGAGCGAGATCATGGGCCACGGCGCCGAGCCCCTGGTCCTGCTCCCCTTGGCCGCGGCCGATCCGGACGCTGTCACCGTGGCCGCCTGGCTCCAGGAGCGAGGGGCCGCGTGAACGAGCCGCACGCTCCGGCAGTCGTGGTCTGCGCCGGCGGGGGTGGCGTCGGCAAGACCACGATGAGCGCGGCGCTGGCGCTGGCCCTGGCGCGGGCGGGCCGGCGCGCGATGGTCGTGACCGTCGATCCGGCCAGGCGGCTGGCCGACGCCATGGGCGTCAGTGTCGGCAGCGAGGCTCAGCCAGCGCGTCTGGACGGCGCCGAAGATCGGTTGCTGGCGCTCATGCCCGAGCCGCGGCGCGCCACGCGCTGGTTCGTGGAGTACCTGCTGGCCGGCCGGCCCGAGGCGCTGCGGCGCTTGCTGGACATCCGCCTCTACCGCGTCCTCGAAGAGGCCGTGCCGGGCGTTCCCGAGCTCGTGGCCCTCAACCTCATCGCCCGCACCCTGGAGCGACACGCGCTGGACGCCGTGGTGATCGACACGGCGCCGTCGCGCCAGGCCGTGGACTTCGTGACGTACCCGCAGCGGCTGGCCGCGTTGCTCAACGGCCGGGCCGTGGGATGGCTCGCCCGGCTCTCGCAGCGCGACACGGAGCGCACCGGCGGGAAGGCGTCCGCCGGCCGCCGCGTCGCCAGCTCGGCCGCCGCCCGCGCCGAGCGACTGCTGGCCGCCGTGCTGGGCTCGGCCCTGGACGACGTGCGCGGCATCTTCGCGGCCATGAGCCTCGAGCTCGGGCGCTTCGCCGGCGTCGCGCGACAGGGTTCGGAGCTGCTGCTCGGCCCGAGGACCAGGCACGTGCTGGTTGCCGCGCCCACCGGGGCCTCCGAGGAAGACGCGCGCTACATCGCGACGCGCTTCGCCAAGCTCGGCATCGAGCCCGCGGTCCTGGTCGTCAACGGCGCCGGCACGACGAGGCCGGCATGGCTCGACCGCCTCGACGCCGCCGAGCAGGCGAGCGAGGCCGTGCGCGAGGCCCTCCGCGTCCTCGGCGAGGAGCAGCGCTGCCGCGCCGACGCCACCGAGGTCCTGGCGCGGGGCCTGCGGCATGCCCATCCTCGGATCCCTCAGCTCCACCTGCCTTTCGTGGAGGCCGCGGAGCCGAAGGCCATCGTGGAGGCGCTGGCGGCGGAGCTGGAGGGGCACCTCCGCCTCTTCGTGTGAGCGCGGGACCCAATGGGCAGCCCCAGGGCTCGCGCATCTTGTTCTGCCCCGGGGTTCGCGGGCATGCGCTGGAGCGGCCCGCCGCCGCCGAACTGCACTACGCCGCTCGCGCAGCTCGCGGCCGCGAGCGCGCCGGGCGTACCGGCGACCACGGCCCCAGGCCATCCCTGCAGGGCGGCACGTGCAGCGCCAGCGGCCTGCGGCCGCTGGCCGCCCACGGCAGCGCCGTTGCCGATCCCCTGGGCAAGCCATCTCGCCCTCTATGCTCGAAAAGCGAAAATTGAGGGGGCGATGACCCCACTATCTGCCCCTCTATTTTCGCTTTCCGAAAACTGAGGGGGCGGTGGGGAACGGCGGGCAGCCGGCGCCGTGGGCGCCTGGCGCTGGACGCCGTGTGGCGCCAGGCGCGGCGAGCGGCGCGCTCGTCCGGTCCACGCTGGTCCACGCGTGCATGTCCGCAGAAGTTGGGCCAAACAAGATGCGCCGGCCCTGGGGCAGCCCCTGCTGGTGGCGCGTCGGCAGAGGCATCTGTCATGGTCGGTACAGCCGGCAGTCCGTCCCCCACGAGTCAAGTCTCGACGCGACGACTTCGAACGCCGGGCCCGCCCGCCCGGACCAATCAGTGACGGGCTTGCCGCTCAAGGCACGGGCACCAGCGCTCACCCTCACCTCGATCGCCTGCTGCGAATCCAGGCTGCTGCAGTCGAGCCACGCCTGGCGAAACGACTTCTCCTCGGGAGCCGCAGCCAGGTGCAGCTCGCACCCCAGGCGTTGGCCGCGCTGATAGACGGCCAGGACCTCGCCGGCGGGCAGCCGGGCAAGACGCTCCGTGAAATCTACGACGATCTCGTTGACCCCCTGCCGATTGCAGAGCTGGATCCCCCATACTCTTGGGTCCGATCCCGGCCGGAACCGCGCTGCTACGGCCCCATCGCGCTCGCGGTAGTAGCCGCCAGGAACCGCCCAGCCGAAGCCCACAGGAAGCCGCACGACCCGCAGCGCGTACCACCGATCTTCCAGGCGCGCCGCGGGCTTCACTACGACGTAGCGCCGCGGCCCTACATCACCGGTCTGCTCGCCCGTCACCCGCAGATGCGCGCGAACCGATTGCCCCTCGGGCCAGGTTGCCAGCTCCACAGCGCCCCGCAGCGCCTCGACCCCCGCCTCGGGAAGCTCCTTGCCGCGGGACTCAACGCCGATCCGCAGGTCGCTCTCGCCAACAATACTGCTCAGATCCAACGGCTCGATCCAGACCGCCACCGCTACGTCGCGGTCGTCATCGCCACCGGGTGCCCCAGCGGGAAACCGCGGCCGGGGCTCGTAGTCGGCATGATCGCCGTGCACCCCGGCCACCGAAGCCGCGGCGCCGGCCGCGACTGGGCGAGCCTCGGACTGGGGCTCGGCAGGCACGTCAGTGCACGCCGCACCTGCCCCGGCCCACGTCATCGCCGCTCCCAGGGCGACACACCTTCGCACGAGTCGCGCCTTGCGCATCACTTCGTCCCTCCGTCCGGGTCGTAGATGACGCAGCCCGTCTCCGCGCCGGCAGGCAGCGCTGCCGGGGTGAACTTGAAACTGGGAGACGTCGCACCGTTCCAGTCGGTGACCGGCTTGCCAGCCGACGAGGTTGCCGCAGCATCGACGATCACCTCGGTCTCGGCCGCCACGACAAGCCCCGTGCAGTAGACGCCGATCACCCCGACCCCCTCCGAGCCCCACGGCTGGTCGTAGTCGATGCACTCGAGCGGCACGCCCGCCTGCTTCACGCTCACCGTTGCCGCCATGGGCACCGAGGCAGAAACCTTCTCCGACAGGTTGACGCCAACAAGATGAGACAACCCCTTCCCCTTCTCGCACACCGCGATCCGCGTCACCTTGGGATCCGACCCAGGCCGGAAGCGCGCGCCCGAGGAGCCGTCCGGCAGGGCGTAGTACCAGACGCCTCCCTGGGTGTCCGACCACGTCACGCCCGGCGGGAGAAGCACGGACACGACGTGCCACACATCGGCAAGCGGAGCGGCGGGAAGCGCCTCCAGGTAGGCGTCGACGTGCGGCTCCGAGGCCGCCGCCGATGCTGCCGCGGCGGGCACGGGCGCCAGAGCCGGCCACGTGCGGATCTTCAAGCTCTGCGCCAAGGCCGCCACCGTTGCCGCGTCGACGGACTTGCCGTCGTTGTCGAGATTCAGGCGCGGCAGCGCGCTTCCGACCGCGCTGGAGACGGCGCGCCATGGCGACCATGCCTCCACCGAGGGCAGAGGAGCACCCCCGCCGCGCTCGGGTGCGCCGGCCTCGCCGCCTGCCGCGGGCCTTTCGGGCGGAAGCGACGGCCGTTGGCTCCCGTCCCTCCCCGGCGGCTGCCCCGGCCTCGTGTTGTCCGGCGGCGACGGCAGCGCGCCCGCCGGCGCGGCCGCAGGATCGGCGGTGCACGCGGCCGACCCGGCGCAAACGGCGATTGCAACGAGCCACGTAGCACGGGATTGGCAATGGAACGAGCTCATGGATGTCTCCTCGGAGCCAGAGGTGGCCTAGTGGATTGTCACTGTGCCCGCATGGTTGTCGAAGTCGAAGCTCCAGTAGTCGTAGTTGTCGGGCGTCTCGCTCGGCTTCCACGGCGTCACGTCTGCGTTGTTCGCCTGGTCCCAGGCCGAGGGCAGCCCGGTGTCGGCCGCGCCGCACCCCTTGTCCATCTTGTGATCCTGGAAGTCATCGTTGTGGAACCAGCACATGTTGTTCTGATCCCCGTTCGACTTCGCCATGATGCTGTGGCCGCACTGGTACTTCGGGTCGGACACGTTGTAGTACTCGTCGTCCGCACAGAAGTACTTGTGCCCCCACTCGTGGGACAGGGTCTCGCCATTGGCCCAGCACGCCTGGTGGATGTAGACCGGGCTGCTTGCACAGAGACCGGACGCGTGGCCGCAGCACGGGCAGCAACTGCCGTCGCAGTCTTCGACCTGCTCGAAGCAGACGTCGCACTGGGCGCCGTTGCAGTTCGAGCAGTCGTTGCTGTTCCACAGATCCACGTGCTCGATGAGCACGGTGCCCTCGGTGGCGGCGAAGAAGTCGCGCATGCCGTTCTCAAGGCCGATCTTCATGGTGTCAAGCTGGCCGGCGCTCGCGTTGAAGTTGGTGCCAGCGCGAAGCGTGTGATGCTCGTGGTGCCAGTGATCGGTGCGCACCAGATTGAACTGACCGGCGATGCTGCCGGCCTGGAACACCGCAAGATACCAGGTGCCATAGATGCACTGCTGCGCCGGGGTGTGGATGTACTCCATGCTGTCACTGGACGTGGAGGCGAAGTCGTACTGCGAGTCGGTGGGCAGGGCGTTGCAGCGTGCGTACAGGTCGAAGTTGGCGTTGGGGACCGGCGACCAGAGCTGGAACGTCACGTGCTTGGCGGCAGCGGCCGAGGTTCCCGGCGTCTGGAAGTAGACCGTGTCCTCCCAGCCCAGCAGCACGCCGGTGTGCCGGTAGAAGGGCCGGAGGTAGGCGGGGTCGGTTGCAGGCGAGGACTGGCACTGGACGCGGGCGGAGCCGAGGTAGAAGCCGGGATAGCCCCAACTGTAGTCCGTGTGGAAGACGAAGACCGCGGGCGTCGCCTGCAGCGAGCCCGAGACGCCGATGCTCAGCCACTGTGGCGAGACAGTACCCTTCAGCTCCTGCAACGGCTGGCCGTCCTCGCCGTACTTGAGCTTGTCGCAGCAGTACTCGGTCTCGAAGCTGTTGACGTAGAAGCCGAACTGCTTGACGTACGCGTTGGCGGTTGCCCAGCGAGTGTGGTCGAGGTGGTTCGTGTAGCGCGGGCAGGCGTGGCCCGGGAAGTCGTCGCAGGCAAGCCCGCAGTTCGGATAGTACGGCAGCTCGTTGCTGTAGTAGTGCCAGGCGATCTCGCGAGTCGCGGGCGGCAGCGGGCAGCAGCCCGCGCAGTCTGGATCAGACGGGCCGATGGGGTTGAAGCCAGCTCTGGCGCTGGCCGGCGTCACCAGGAGCGCGCCAAGGACCAGCCAGCGCGCGAGCTTGGTCCGGCGACGGCGCCCCGGCGCTGCAGACGGCCACCGCGGGGCGGGACGTACCGGAGCCGAGCCGAGCCGAGCTCGAGCCGAGCCGAGTCGAGCCGAGCCGAGCCGAGCCGAGCCGAGCCATCATCCCGACCTCCTCCCTGGGGACCAGCCCCAGCATGGAGATGCTATGGAGGAAGCAACCGCGCCGTCAACCACAAATCGCCGCTCTTGGGTGAACGCGCCAGGCCACGAGACCCACCCGGGTGGCGTTTCGAGCGGGAACCCGGCCGCCCGCCCCCGCCGCAGGGTCCCGGCAAAGTCGGAAAAGGCCAAGGGCTACGGCCTACGGGCTGCGGGCTACGGGAGAAGCCAAGAGCCCGTTTTCCCGTAGCCTGTAGCCAGTAGCCCGTGCCGGCGACGGACTTTGTCCGTCGCCCTGGCCCCCGCCGTGCCCGCCTGGCAAGCGCGCGCCGAAGCGTGTATGAACCCACCATGCATTCTGGCCCAACCGGGCGACTGCGCGCCCTGGCGTTCCTGCCGTGCCTCCTCGGGTGCGGCAGCGCGGCGGAGCCTGACGAGGCGCCGGGCACGGGCGCGGACGAGCTCGCCTGCGGCGCGCCGGCTGCGCGCTATGCGTCCGAGGTCGTGGCGGTGCAGTACGGCCCGGGGCAGGCGTTCGGCCGAGACCGGATGCCTGCCGTGGTGCTCGGGCCACCGCACGGCGCGGGCTGCTGCGCCGGCTCGCTCGACGTGGTCTCCCTCGGCAACGGCGGTGCCATCACCGTCGGCTTCGGGCCGAGCGCCATCGCGGACGGGCCGGGCCCGGACTTCATCGTCTTCGAGAACGCCTTCTACGTGGGTGGCGATCCGGACGCCCCGTTCGCCGAGCTCGCCACCGTGGAGGTGAGCGCCGACGGCACCACCTGGACCGCCTTCCCGTGCACGGCGACCGCGCCGCCCTACGGCACCTGCGCGGGCTGGCACCCGGTCTACCAGGACGGGGACGGGAGCCCGCTCGAGCCGGAAGCCGCGGGCGGTGACGCCTTCGACCTCGCCACCGTGGGCCTGCCGCTCGTCCGCTACGTGCGCATGACCGACCGCGCGGATCTCGACGGCCCGCAGGGGGTCTTCGACCTCGATGCCGTCGGCATCGTCAACCCCGTCTGTCCGTAGACCGTGCTCTGGTCTACTAGGTCCGAGAATCGTCGCGCGGCGCGACGATTCTCGGGTGCGCGAAGCGCCCAAGACGGGCGTCGGGGTAGGGGCCCCGACGCCGAGGCAGCCGGCAGCGTGAAATCTCTCTCCTACGGCAACGGCAGCCACGGCGCCCGTGCGCGGAGCAAGGTTCCAAGGCTCGGCATCAGACAAGCGCGCCCGCTGCGCCAGCCGCGTTCCGGCTCGGCACTGGGTTGCGGGCGAAGCCCGCGCTACGGCTCGCCACGCTGTTGGGCGGCACTCGCCGCGGCCCTTGCCGCCACGCCCGGCCGGGCCGCGCAGGGCGAGCCCGCGGGCGAGCCCGAGCCGATCGAGGTCACGGTGCAGGGACGCCGGGGGGTGCCGTTCGAGTCCGAACGCGATCCCAGCGTGGCCTCGTACGTGATCCGCGGCGAAGCGCTGCGTGAGCCCGGCCTGAGCGCAGCGGAGCTTCTGAGCCGCGCGCCGGGCGTGCAGGCCACGCGCTCGGGCGGGGCCACGGATCTCGCCACCGCGGCGGTGCGCGGATCGACGAGCGCCCAGACGCCCATCTACCTCGCTGGCGTGCGCCTCAACGACGATCTGACCGGCTCCGTGGATCTGTCCACCGTGCCCCTGTGGATGCTCGGCCGGGCCGAGATCTATCGAGGCAACGCGCCCGACCACGCCGACCAGCTCGGCCTGGGCGGCGCCGTCTTCTTCGATCCGGCCCCTCCCCGCGGCGAGCGGCTCGGGGCGGGCCTGGAGCGTGGCTCCTTCGGCCACCGCGTCAGCGCGCTCGCCCTTTCGGCCGGCGGCCTGCACGCCGGCGCGCTGCTCGCCTACCGCCGCCACGCGGCGCGGGGCGACTTCGAGTACCTCGACGACCGCGGCACGCGCTTCGACGCCTCCGACGACCGGCTCCTTGCCCGCCGCAACGCCGACGCCACGAGCCACGATGTCTGGAGCATTGGCCGGCTCGCGCTCGGCTCCGGCGGGAGCCTGACCACGGTGCTCAACGCCTTTGCGCGCGAGGCCGGCCTGCCGGGGCTGCTGCTCTTCCCGGCCGAGCACGCGCGATCGAGCCTGGGCCGCGTGCTGGGCGGCATCAGCGCGCGCGTGCCTTGCCGCCAGGACGACGACGCGGCCCGTGGCCCTGGCCGGTGCGAACTGGAGCTCGCCAGCAGCGCGCTCGTGACGCGCCACCGGATCGCGGATCCGCTGCGCGAGCTGGAGCTTCTGGCAACCGCGGTGTCGAACGAAGGAGAGCGAGTCTCGCAGAGGCTACGCGTCGTGGGCTCGGCCGCCGAGTGGCTGGAGCTGCGCCTGGGCGGCTTGCAGGAGCTCCAGCTCCTGCGCGTCGCGCGCGACCAGGAGCCGTCCCTGCGGGCGCGGCGCGAGCTCACGCGGATCGAGCTCGGCGCGCGGGCGCACGCGAGCCCGCGCGTGGAGCTCGTGGCGAGCTCGGCCCTGGAGTGTCACTCGACCGCCGCGTGGGGACCGGCGACGGCAGGCGGGGAGCAGGCGGGCGACGAGCGCGTCTGCGGCGTGCTCGAGCCGGTCGGCCGCCTGGGCGCTCGCGTCTGGGTGCTCGGGCCCCTCGCCCTGCACGCCAACGCCGGCCGCTACGTGCGCGTCCCCACGCTGGGCGAGCTCTACGGCGTCTCCGCCCTGGTCCGCGGCAACCCGGAGCTACGGGCCGAGCGCGGCGAGACCGTGGATGCGGGCGCCAGTCTGCGCCTCGTGCCGCACCGGGCGCTCGATCTGTACGCGCAGCTCTTCGGCTTCGCCCGCTTCGCCGACGAGCTCATCGCCTACCGCCGCTCCTCGCTCGGGGCGGTGCGTCCCTACAACGCCTCCTCGGCGCGGGTGCTCGGCCTGGAGCTCGCGGCCGGCGCGAGCCTTTTCGGAACGCTCCGCCTCGGCCTCTCGCTCACGGCGCAGGATCCGCGCGACACGAGCTCCGACCGGGTCACCCCCAACGATCTGCTCCCGCTGCACGCTCGGCTGCAAACTGCGCCCCAGGTCGAGCTGGTCCGCGCCTCGGGCTGGCCGGTGATCGGCCTGGAGCGGGCGAGTTGGTCGGCAACGTATGCCTATCGCTCCTCGCGGCTGGCCGATCCGGCCGGCCTCGTCGTGCTGCCGGAGCAAGGCGAGCTCGACACCGAGCTCGGGCTGCGCTTCGCCCGCGGCATCGGCCTGCGCGGCCGGCTCGCCAACGTGCTCGATCGGCGAACGTACGATCTCGTCGGCTACCCTTTGCCGGGCCGCGCGGCCTATGCGACGCTGGAGGCAACATGGTAGCCGTATCCGTTCAGGGGGTATCGGGGTGGCAGGCAACGACGGCTCGCCGAGTCGGCCGCGATCGCGGGGCAGGGGTGACGCGCCCGAAGGGCGCGTCGGGACCCCAACCCCGTCCCGAAGGGACGGACTTACGTCCTCGGCCCGGGTCCTCACGCGGCGGGGCCCTGCGGCCGCGGGCTGGCGGTCCTGAGCACCGACTACCAGTCGAGCGGCGTTTCGCTGCTCTGGTTGGGGGGCGAAGTCCTCTCGCCTTGCTTCGTCTCGTCGGCCGCGGCGGGCACCGGGCTCTCCGCGCCGCTCTCCGGGGACGTGGTCCTGCCGACCGAGCCCGCGACCGGGGACGAGATCGTGCTGGTCGACCGCTTCCAGTCCGTGCTCACCTGGGTCGAGCTCGCCACGGCGCAGGTGCGGGCCCAGCTCTCGGTCGCCACGGGCTTTCGCGCCAACCCGCAGGACTACGTCGCGACCGGGCCGCACCACGCCTACGTCTCCCGCTACGAGCACAACTTCGCCGCCGGAAGCGAGCCCTTCGACCGGGGTGACGACGTGCTCGCGATCGATCCCGCAACGCCGCGCATCACCGGCCGGATCGATCTGCGCGAGACCATGGCCGGAGCAGGGGAAGGCTACCTGCCGCGTGCCGGTCGCATGGTGCTCGTCGGCTCGCGGCTCTTCGTGCTGCTCTCGGCCTACAGCGCCGACTTCAAGGACGCCGCGCCGTCGCGCCTCGTGGCCATCGACACGGCGCGCGACACCATTGCCGGCGTGACGGTCCTCGCCGGCCTGCATGGCTGCGGTGCGCTGGCGCGCTCGCCGAGCGGGGAACGCTTGGCCGTCGCCTGCTCGGGGAACTTCCACGGCACGAGCGCACCCGCCCTCGAGCAGTCGGGCCTCGTCGTGCTGGCCGTGCCGCCGCAGCCGTCTCCCGGTCCCCTCGCGGAGCTCGGTCGCTACCCGGCCGCCGGGCTCGCGGGCCAGCCGCTCGGCTTCTCGGTTGACTTCCGCGACGAGCACCAGCTTCTCGTGACCGCGCTCGGCCGCGAGGCCATGGGGGCGGAGCCTGCCGTGACCGATGCGCTGGTCGAGCTCGACACGGCTCGCGGCACCAGCCGCGTCGTGCTGCGCACTCCCACGCGCCCCTTCGAGCTCGGCGAGGTGCGCTGCACCGCGCCCTGCCCGCGCTGCCTCGCCGCCGATGCCGAGCAGGGCGTAGTGCGCGTGCTCGCCCCGGCCGGCGCGAACGGGGCCCTGGGCGAGACCGGCGCCGTCGCGCCCGACCCGGCGATCGGCTTGCCACCGCGACTGATCGGGAGGTTCTAGAACACCGACCGCGTTGGATCATGAACAAGATCAACATGAAGACAAGAAGGCGGGAAGAACTACGGAGAGTAGACCCGAAATCCTTCCCGTCTTCCCGCCTTCATGTTTGGTCTCTCTCGAAGAAGCGCGGCACGCCAAACCGTTTGTCGCTCTAGCGCCGCCCGGCCGCGCTTGGCCTCAAAGAGCCGCAGCCACGCGCTCCAGAAGGGGTCTCAGCGGCGGCAGCTCTTGCTCCACGGCTTGCCACACGATCGCGAGATCCACGCCGAAGTACTCATGGATGAGCTTGTCCCTCATCCCCGCCATCTTCCGCCACGGTACCTCGGGGAAGCGGGAGCGCACGCTATCCGGGATGTTCTTGGCTGCCTCTCCGACGACCTCGATGCTGCGAATGACCGCATTGACCGTCTTGCGGTCCTTCTCGAACGCCTCGAAGGTCATGCCGCTCGTGAACTCAACCACCTCGCCCAGCGCGGTGATGATGTCCTGCACGTAGTCGGAGTAGTCCCGCTCGCTCACACCGCCACCAAGTCGTGCAGGATGTTGCGGCCGATGCAGGGCTTGAGGGCCCTACGGGAAACCAGATCCACCCTGCGCCCGAGGATGCCGGCGAGGTACTCCTCCAGGTCGAGGAAGGCGAAGAAGCCCACCGGCGCGCTGAACTCCACGAGCACGTCCACGTCGCTCCCTTCGTCTTGCTCGCCCCGAGCGTACGAGCCGAATACGCCGATCCGGCTTACCTTGAACCTTTCCGCGAGCACCGGCTTGTGCTCGCCCAGGAGCCTCCTGATCTCCACGATGTCCATGTTCCGAACCGACCACTCCCGACGCAAGCTAGCGTACCGCATCTTGCCGGGGCCACGCCAAGCTACTCGTCCGGGGATGCAGTCCCCGCCGACGCGCAGTCTCTTGGCGGCGAAGGTGCCGGCTCGTGGTAGCGTTCCGGCGTGGATCGGCTAGGCGCGATCATGGCCGAGGCACGGGCCCAAGGCCTGCGGCCCTGGATCGCGGTGAAGGAGCGCCTCGCCCGCAGCGCCGTCGAGGTGATGGCCGGCGCTCCTGCCGCCGTCTTGCAGGGAGGCGCGGCGCTGCACTTCGTGTACGGATCGCCGCGCCTTTCGGCCGACGTGGACTTCGTCGGCGCCGGTGTGGCACGTGCGATCGAGACCCAAGGGCCCGAGATCGCCCGGGCGGCATCCGAGGCCGTCGGGCGCCCGGCCACATGGTCGATGACCTGTCATGGCCGGCTCCTGCGGGGCAAAGTTGCCATCGAGCTCGGCCCCGCCCGGAGGCTGGTGCTGCCGGTCGAGGCGTACCAGGTGCCCGCGCACCGGATCCGGCTGGCCGCGCCCTTCGGCCCGGTCGAGGAGCCCGAGGAGATCACCGCCGACAAGGCGGTGGCCTCGGCCGACAGGCTCGCTCGCCGCGGCGCGCTCAAGACGCGGGATCTCTTCGATCTCTGGTTCATCCTGGCGCGCCTGGGCAGCGCCGGGCCGGACGCGGCGCTCGTCGCGGCCAAGGCAGCCGACTACGGGCTGCCGCGCCGGGACGCCGACTTGGCGGCGGCGGTGCGCGCCATTCCCGAAGAGGAGCTGCGCTCCGCGCTGCAGGGGGTCTTGCCGGCTTCCGAGCTCGGCGCCCTGCGCCTGTGCGAGGTGGTCGAGGCGGCCGCAACCGTCCTCGGGAGCTGCCAGCATGTCCTATGAGCCCTGGGGGTACGTGAGCTTCGACACGGCGCTCTCGGCCCACGGCGTCCTTGACGACGCCGTCCACGCGATCCGCGTCGCCACCGCCGGCGACGACCGCGAGCAGTGGCTGGAGGGCGTTGGCCTGGTCGAGTGGATCGAGCTGCCGGACGATCTGCTCTTCGGCTACGGCCCCGGCACCGCGCTCGACTTCCCCGATCGGCGCGTCGCCGAGCCGGAGAAGGCCCTGTGCGATCTGCTCTGGCTGTGCGAGAGCCGCGGTTTCGCGCCGCCGCTCGAGTCGCTTCGCTTGGACGACCTCGACCGCGCGCGGCTCGATGCCTACGCCGCCCGCATGGGGCTCGACCTGTCAATCCTCGCCGGCGGGGAGCCGTTTTGACCTGGCCAACTCCGTTGGCTATGGGCGGGCCGGGCTTCCCGGCGGACCCGGCCGACCGCACCATCGCGGCCGCTGGTTGAGCGTACAGGACACATCAAGTACGCTAGTAGCGGTGAAGCGGGCGACGGCGAGCTGGCTGGCCGCGGCGCGATACGACCTGGCGACCGGTCGGGATCTGCTGGCGGCAGGTCGCTCGTTCTACGTGGTCCTATCCGCCGCAGCGCGCCAGCGAGCTTCTTCAACGAGCAGAGGAGATCGTCGCATGGCTGACACAGCGTCTAGCGTCGAAGTCGTAGTGGGTCGCTTTGCCGCGGCGCTGCGCGAGACCCTCGGGTCGGTCGAGCGCGTCATCCTGTTCGGATCACATGCAACGGGGCAAGCTGGCCCCTTCTCGGACATCGACGTCGCCGTCGTTTCCCAACGCTTCCGCGGGCTCGACTACCTCAGCCGCTGCGCCTTGCTGGCCCGGGCCCTGCGCGGCATACGCGCGCCTATCCAGGCCATTGCGCTCACGCCCCGGGAGCTGCGCGAGGCCGAGTTGGCGTCGATCCTGTCGGAAATCGCCCGCACCGGGCGGGACATGGCGCCTGACCAAGCGCTGGCCCCACCCTCCGTGCCGTAGAAGGACCCCGTCACGAGCACGACGCCGGTCGGGGCGACCGCGATGCTCTGGCTGCCAGTTTGCACCCTCATGCCGCCACCTGATTTGCAGGGTCATGCAGCCAGAGGGGCGGGTCGAGTGACCGGGTTGGAGGATGCCTCGTATCGGCCGCGGCGTCGATCGGCTTTTTGGGGGCTCGCGAGGGCCTTGGGC
>JACQWT010000411.1 GCA_016209145.1 Deltaproteobacteria bacterium
CCGTTGACTTCGGCGGCGGGCCGCTCGTGAGCGCGGGTAGCAACGACATCTACGTGCTCAAGCTCAACCCTTCAGGCCAGCACCTCTCGAGCAAGCGCTTCGGCAGCTCGGGACAAGACTACGGCCAGGCCGTCGCGCTCGACGCCAACGGCAACGCGCTCGTGACGGGCTACTTCTCGGGAACCGTTGACTTCGGCGGCGCGCCCCTGACGAGCGCGGGCAGCACGGACATCTTCGTGCTCAAGCTCGCGCCGTAGCCGCCGGCGCTCGGCGCTGGCAGGCGCGGGGGCGCCGCGCCTGTGGCGCCCAGGCTACGAGACCGCCTCATCGCCGTGGCTCGTCCGCCACACCTGGCCGCCCAGCTCGAGCTCGAGCAAGGCGGCGACCCCGCGCCTGTTGCGAGCGCACACGCTCCCGGCTGTCTTCGCCTCGATGCCGGCCGCAGCCCCGGAGCTGCCCACCAGGACGAACTCGACCTCGTGCGTCGCGAGCGCGACAAGCACGTCACGGAACCGCGCGGAACCCATTGGTCTCGCGAATCCGCTGGATCATGTCCACGAGGTCTTGCAGTCGGCGCAGCCGCTCGGACGCCGGTGCTGAGGCGCGCGCCGTCCCGACCGCTCACTTCGGATCGGGCACCGGCTCCGTGCCGACCTGGGTGCCGGGCTTGGCAATCCACTGCCAGTTGTCGATCAGCGTGGTCGAGTCGAGAATGCCGTCGCCCGAGTCATACACGCCAAAGCGCATGGTGATCGTGTCCGTGCCGTCCTGGATCGGCGCCTTGGTGACGAGCCAACTCGTGGCCGCGTGGTCCGCGTACCCGCTGTCCTTGCCGAACCCCGTGCCCAGCAGGGCGTCCGCGCCGAGCGCGCACGGAAACGTCTTGCCGCCGGCCATGCAGGGCGGAGGGTTCTGGCAGCCGCAGACCTCGAGGAAGGCGTTGTTGACGCTCACGGGGTTGCCCTGGCTGTCGAAGGAGATGTTGCCGTCGGTCTGCGCCGGCGGAATGGGATCGAGCAGGGCCACGAAGAAGTCGTTGTACTGGCTGCAGATGTAGCCCGGCCACTCGTAGGTGTAGAAGTTGAAGTAGAAGGAGAAGCCCTTGGCGTTCTTCGGCACGCGGATGGAAACCTGGAGCCCCGTGCCGTCGTGCGGTTGGCCCGTGACCACGTTCGGGCAGGCCGGCGACTCCTTGGGGAAGCCCTGCGGGTGCCCGCAGGTGTAGCCCTTGTCGAAGCCGCTGACGTTCTGATAGCCGGGGTCGTTCGGCTGTCGCGCCGTGCCGCTCGACAGCGCCAGCATCTGGAGGCCGGCCTGGGTGTGCACGTTGAGACCGAAGCCGGTCAGCGCGCCGTGGCCGAGATGGAAGTTCGGGCTCCCGGGCGGGGGCGAGCCGTCGGGCAGCACCCACTGGATCTGGACCACGCCCCAGTCCTTCGGCCCGCTGGCCACCTTGCACAGCTCCATGGCCCGAACCCCGTCCATCGGATCCGTCACGTCCAACGGAAGCTGGCCATCGCAGGGCAAGGGCACGTTGTCGATCAGGTCGTCGCAGTCCTCGTCTGCCGCCTCGGGCACGCCCCCGTCCGCGTCGGGCTCGGCAATGACCTCGACGGAGCCCGGATTGACGTTGGGATCGCAGTCGTTGCAGTCGCCTTCGTTCTTGGTGAACCCGTCCTTGTCCTTGTCCTCGTCGTCTCCGGCGCTGCATATGCTGCCCGAATCGGTGGCGCCCGCATCGAAGCCGATGTCGCCTCCGTTCCCGGTCGTGGTCGTGGTCGTGGTGTCGTGGCCCCCGCCCGAGGTGGCGCCGGCGGCAGCGGCGCCACCTTCGCCGACGAACGGGCTGTCCTTCTTGCCCGAGCCGGCCGAGCACGCCAGGAAGCCGGCCCCAACGCCGAGAACGACTACTGCTGCGAAGAATGTGCGCATAACTTACCCCACTCGCGAGATGAAAAGGACCCCGGCCAGGCCAGGGTGCGACACGGCTGCCACGGGCTCGACTTGCCTAGTCTATCCTTTTTCGGGCCGGCTTGCAGGAGTGCAGCTAGGAAAGAGCTGGGGGGCCATGTATCCTGCCACGCGGTGCCTGCCGGCGGCGCCTGAACGCCTCCGGCGGCAGTTCGGCCCAGGAAGGGAAACGTCGATGAGCAAGCACTCGGTCAGCGTGCGGTCGGCCGCAGCGGCGCTCGTGGCTGCGGCGCTGGTGGGGCTTCTGCCCCTGGGTAGCGGCTGCAGCGGTGGTGGCGGGGAGGCGGTCACCGGAGGAGGACAGGGCGCGCAGGGCGGCTCCGGCACGCAGGCCGAGTGCCCGGCGGGGCTCACCAAGTGCGGCGGCGCCTGCGTGCAGACGAGCAACGATCCGGCCAACTGCGGCGGCTGCGGCTCCGCCTGCCCGCAGGGCAAGGTCTGCTCGGTCGGCCAGTGTAACGTCGAGTGCCTGGGCGGCACCACCAAGTGCGGGGGGCTGTGCGTCACCACCAAGAGCGATCCCGCCAACTGCGGGAGCTGCGACAGCACCTGCGGCGTCGGCGAGGTGTGCTCCGAGGGCCAGC
>JACQWT010000412.1 GCA_016209145.1 Deltaproteobacteria bacterium
AACGGGGTTGCCGAGGGTACGCAGCGTGAAGCTTCTGGTCGGCCGGCAACCGCAGCCCTGGCGCCTCCGCCCGGGGTTCGGTGCCGAGCGCTCGACAGCGCAGCGCAGACTGCCACTGGCTGAAGGCCGTGGGGGAACGCGAAGGCGTGAACGCTGGCGTTGGCGGCTTGGGTTGCAGGCGTCAGCCCGCGCTGGTCTAGTACTCCGGAAAACCGTCGCGTGGTGCCAGCGTTCGGCTGGTGAATCACACAAAACGTGTGATTCGGATGCCGAACGGTCGGCGATCGACCGTCGAATCACACAGTTTGTGTGATTCGAGCCGGGATCGCTTGCTCGGGCCAACTTGGGTTGCGGGCCCGAGCCCGCGCTACGAGCCCGATCCCCGCTACCTGCCCTTGGCCGGGGCGCCGCCCGCGTCGGCCGCCGGGCCTCCGGCGCCCGCGTCGACGCCTCCGCTGCCGCTGGCCTCGTCGAAGGCTGCCTCGAGATCCTCGACCGTCTCCTCGCGCTCGGCGTCGGGCGCGCCCGCGTCCCCTGATCCCGCACCGCTCCACTTCAGGCCGTCCTCGCCCCACTTGGTGATGTCATCCGGCTTGCAGGGCAGGGGATTGTTGCGATCCTCCTGGACGCACTCGAGCTGCCAGGCGTCGCGCGGCGGCTGGCCGGTCTTGGCCGCCTGCTCCTTCAAGCGCGTGACGGCGCCCTCCACGGTGAAGGTCGACAGCCGTGGCCAGAGCATGATGATGAGCAGCCCCACCGCCAGAACGCCGACGAAAGGCAGCACCACGCGGTAGATCTCCAGCACCGGGCGGCGGAAGCGGAAGGCCGCGATGAAGAGATTGAGCCCGACCGGCGGCGTGACGTAGGCCACGCCGAGGTTGAGCAGGAACATCACCGCCAGCCAGAAAGGCGGCACGCCGAAGTGGGCGGCCATGGGGATGAGCAGCGGCAGGGCCACGAGCATGGCGCTGAAGGCATCGAGCAGCATGCCCAGGATGAACATGAAGATGTTGAGCACCAGCACGAAGTGCCAGCGCTCGCTCATGCCCATGTCCACGAACCAGGCCAGGATGCGCTGCGGCACGCCCGCGTCGATGACGTAGTTGGTTAGCGCCGTGGCCATTGCCAGAATGAGGATGATCGCGCCGGCCAGGCACAGCGCGTCGCGCGCGACCTTGACCACCTTGCGCCAGGTCAGATCCCTGTAGACGTAGACCTCCACCAGCATGACGTAGAGCGCCGCGGCCGCCGCGCTCTCGTGCAAGGCCATCAGCCCCGTGCCCAGGCCGACCAGGACCAGCACCGGCGCGAGCAGCTCCCACTTGGCCTCGTAGAGCGTAGAGCCGAGCACGCGCCACTCGAAGTCCTGCCGCGGCACCTTCTGGCGCATCGCCATCACGACGCAGAAGATGCCGAGCAGCACCATCAGCAGGACGGCGGGAACGATGGTGGCAAGATAGGCTCGGCCGATGTCTATGCCGGAGACGAAGCCGTAGACGAGCACCAGCGGGCTCGGCGGCAGGAGCAGGCCCACGGCCCCGGCCGCGGTCACCAGGCCGAGCGAGAACCCGCGGGGGTAGCCCTGCTTGATCAGCGCGGGCAGGAGCAGGCCGCCGATGGCCACGATGGTCACGCCGCTGCCGCCCGTGAGCGTCGTGAAGACAGCGCTCGCCAGGATGCAGGCCACCGCCAGCCCGCCCGGCAGCCAACCGAGCAGCGCGGAGGCGGCCCGCACGATGCGATCGGGCGCCTTCGACTCGGCCATCAGGTAGCCGGCAAACGTGAAGAGCGGAATCGTGACGTTGATCACCGACCCGGCGAAGCGGTCGTCGAGGACGTTGGCCGCCACGAAGCGTACGAACTGCTTGCTCGGATCGTCCGAGCCGAGCCAGCACAGGATCGACATGCCGCCCAACACGGCGAACAGAGGCATGCCGACGATGGCAAGGGCCCCGAGCAGGATGCCGAGGAGCTTGAACATCACGCCGCCTCCTCGCCTTGGGGACGCGAGCGCAGTCCGGCACAGGATGCCGCCACATCGTCGTCCTCTAGCTCGTCAGTGGCGTTCGGATCGAGCGAGACGTGCCGGCCCAGGGCCAGCACCGTGCGCAGCAGGAAGCGCAGGCCGATGAGCAGCAGGCCCAAGGGGAAGAGCAGATCCATGCCCGCCACCAGCGTGCCGCGCAGCGGGCCGCCCGGGGCCACGACGAAGGGCGGACGCGGCATGTCGAGCCCGCTGTCGGGAGCGCGCACGGCGGCCATGCCCGCCGGGCCGAAGCGCTCCGGGAAGCCTCCCTGCTCCAGCCACTCGTTCCACGCTCGCCCGTTCATGCGCTCGGGGTTGTTCCAGCCGCGGCCGGTCACGACGTAGGGCAGCGCGCCGGCATCGAGGCGCAGTTGCTTGCGCAGGAAGAAGCAGCGCTCGCTCAGGCCTTCGCCGATCTTCGCGACCTTGGCGCTCACGGGAAGGCTGCGGTCGGTGCGGAACTCGTAGATGGCGATGTAGTCGAGGAAGCCCCAGGCGCTGACCAGGCACACCGCGACCGCGCCGAGCGAGCTGGCCACGTTGACGGGCAGCCGCCAGCTCGGCCGCACGAAGTTGAGCAGCAGATCGATGTTGATGTGCCGGCCGCCGGCGGCCGCGAGCGACGCACCGATCAGGGCCGCGAGCAGCGTAAGCCGCGTGCTCACGCCGATCAGGCCCCCGGCCAACGTGATGCTCGATCCTTCCTGCAGCCAGTCCAGCACGCCGCGGAAGTAGGCGATGCCCACCGGGCGCCACAGCGGCGCGATGGCGAAGCCGGCGACGACGGCCGCTGCCGTGACCAGGTCCCGGCTCCGACCGCTCAGGCCACGCTTGCCGGCAAGCCAGCGGGTCAAGGCGCCCAGCACGGCGGCTCCGACCAGGGCGCGGAAGAACGTGCCGGCGGCGCTGGGCGTCTCCAGATCCGAGCTCATCCCGGCCAAGCTCACCCAGAAGCAGAGCACGAGCATCAGTGCCATCAGCACGACGAACAGCAGCCACGACTCGATCCAGGTCCAGCGGTGCTCGACGCGCACGAGCGGCTCGGCCCAGCGAGCGCCACCGGGCATCAGCGCCGGACGGCTCGACGGCGGGATCGGCATGGGCCGCAGATGCCTCTGCGGCGCCGTGCCGTCCTCGTCGAAGTCCACCGGCTCGTCGGATGCCTCGGCCTGAGGGCCGCTCCCGGCGAAGTCGTCGGCGTCGCCCGGTTCGGCCGGGCTCTCGCCCTCCTCCTGTTGTCCGTCATCTCCGCCCTGCGCCGCGGCGGGCCCGGCCTTGCGGCGGGTGATCGCCTCCTTGGGGCGCCTTCGTTGCTTGCCCTTCTTCCCCATGGGCGCGGGACGGTAGCAGGGGCTGCGGCCCAGCGCCACTACGGCTCGCGCAGATCGGCCGCCACCACCACCTCGGGCATCTGCCGGACGGCGGCCCCGGTGCGCACCGCGGCCGGCGGCTCCGCGACTTCGGCCGGCCTGGCGCCATGGTCGGTCGGAGCGGGCGGGAGCCGCGGCTCGGGCCTCGGTTGCGGCGCCTCGCGCTCCGGCGGCTTGGCGTGTAGGCGCGGCGGCGGCGCTTCGGGACCGGCCGGCGGCTCGTCCGGCGCGCCGGTGGCGCGGGCCCTGCGTGCGCCTGGATCGGAGTGCGGGCTCGCCGGAACCGCGGCCGGAGGCGGCGGGGGCAGGGGCAACCGGCCGAGCAGGGGCCCGGCCTGGATGCCCACGGCGACCGCGGCTCCGGCGCATGCCGCCGCCAGGAGCGAGGCGGCCGCGAAGCGCCGGCGGGCGCGCTGCCGCGTGGGCTCGTCGAGCGCGTCCGCGATGGCCTCGGCCATCTCGAAGGCCGATTGATAGCGGCGGCTGGGGTGGCGGGCCAGGGCCCTACCAGCGATCCGCTCCGCGGCCCGTGGGATAGCCCGATCGGCGGGCCCGCGACGCGTCGGCTCCGGCCGTCCCTTCAACTTGGCGTCGAGGATCCCGACCGCGCCCACGGCGCGAAACGGCAGCCGGCCGGTCAGCAACTCGTAGAGCACGCAGCCGAGCGAGTACAGATCCGCGCGGCCGTCCACGCGCCCGCCCGCGGCCTGCTCCGGTGCCATGTACTCCGGCGTCCCGAACAGCTCCAGCGGAGCATGCTGGCCGTCACGGCGCGGACGCGCGCCCGTGTCCCCACCGTCTGCGCCGGACGGCGGCGCCGCCGGCTCGCCCACTTCCCCGGCGGTCTTGGCCAGGCCGAAGTCGATCACCTTCACGCCGCCCGAGGCGGTAAGAAACAGGTTGGCGGGCTTGATGTCGCGATGCACCACTCCCTTGTCGTGGGCGAAGTGCAGGGCCAGGCAGGCCTGGCGCACGATCCGCAGGGCGCGCACCCAGTCGAAGCGCTCGCCCCGATCCAGCGACGCTCGCAGGGTGCGCCCGGCGCACAGCTCCATGACGCAGAAGAGCCGGCCGTCGGCTGCCTGCCCGAAATCGAACACCCGCACCAGTCCCGAGCACGCGAGCCTGGAGAGCGCCCGCGCCTCGCGGCGGAAGCGCAGCGCGAACTCGCGCGAATCCGTGTGCCGGGCGTCCAGCACTTTCAGAGCTACGCGCCGGCCGAGCTCGACGTGCTCGGCCTCGTACACGACACTGCTGGCGCCCCGGCCGATCTCGCGCACGAGACGATAGCGCGTGCCGGCGAGCATGTCGCTTTGCCCGTCGTCCTCGGCGCCGCGCTCGACCGCGGCCGGCGCGGCGATGCTGGCGGACGCGCCGGCCGCCGGCGCCTCGTCCTTGGTCCTGGCGGCGGCGACGAGGCGCGCGAAGCTCGATCGGCTGCGGCCGGGCTCGGCCGGATAGAGGTTGTACATGAGAAGCGCGGCGCGGGCCCGGACGCCGCGCTCGCCATTGGGCAGCGGCGCCGCGCCCGAGAGAAGACTCCCCAACCGAGCCGCCGCGAGCCGGCTGCTCGGGTAGCGGTCGTCGCGGCGGTAGGCCGTGAGCTTGGCGACGATCTGGTCCAGGGCGCCGGGCGCTCCCACGAGATCGGCAATGGGTCCGGGGTTGCGCGCGCCGGCGGCGACCGCGGCCAGGTGGTCGGCGGGCTAGCCCTGGAGGAACCGCCTTCCGCTGCAAAGCTCCCAGAGCATGACGCCCGCGGCGTAGAGATCCACGCGCGCGTCGCCGGAATCGCCGTTGGCCACCTCCGGGGCAACGTAGCCGGGCTTGGCGAAGACCACGCCGGCCACGGTGTGGCAGCGGCGGTTGTGCCCGCGCGCCGTGCCGAAGTCGATGATCTTGACCTCACCGTCGTAGCTCACCATGACGTTGTGCGGCGAGAGGTCGCGGTGCACGATGCCCAGGGGCCGGCCGGCCGAGTCGGTGCGCTCGTGGACGTAGGCAAGGGCATCGAGCAGCAGCGTGGTCAGGGCGACCGCGTCCTCCCAGCGCAGCCGCAGGCCAACCTCGGCCATGCGCCGGCGCACGTTGCCCAGGCTCCGTCCTTCCACGTGCTCGATCACCACGTACGGATCGCCCGTGGGCTCGTGCACGGCCGCCTCCAGGATCTGGGCCACGCCCGAGCCGGGGAGCTGGGCCTGCACCCGGGCCTCGTCCAGGAACCGGGCGAGGAAGTTCTGGTCCTGGGCGTAGTCCCGGCGGATGACCTTGACCACGACGGGCCGTTCGGCCCCTTCCACGCCGGTGGTCGATGCCAGGAACACCTCGCCCATGCCCCCGCGGGCGATGAGCCGCAAGAGCAGGTAGCGGCCGAAGCGACGCGGCAGCCCGGCGCGGTCGAACACGTCCTGCCCCTGTGACGGGCGCGACGGGGGCGGCGGCGTGGAGGTCGGCGGCGCGGGTCGAGCGCTGTCTGCGGATCGGCGACCCGTTGTCATCGCACATAGGTATACAATGTAGGTGGAAGTAGGCCAACTTCCTCTGCTAGTTGAACTTGACCGCCGGGTCCGCTACATGACGGCGGAGCCATGGGGCGCCAGGCCGCGCGGCGCAGCCTGCACGCCGCCGCGCACGGACTTGGAGCGAGAGGAATCATGAGCAAAGGATCAGCAATCGTCGGCTTCATCTTGTGCTTCCTGGCCGGGATGGGCCTGATGTGGGGAATCGACCGCGGGGCGGGCGCCGGGCGAGGCGGCCCCGAGATCGCCGCCGAAGGTGGTGTCTGGAGCGACGACGCCGCAGCCGTCCCGGTCTCGTCCAAGGATCCCGTGTGGGGGTCGCGCACCGCGCCCGTGACGATCGTGGAGTTCACCGACTACCAGTGTCCCTACTGCTCCCGGGCGGACGGGACCGTGAAGCAGATCAGGGACAAGTACGGGCCCGAGAAGGTGCGCGTGGTGCTCAAGCACAACCCGCTTCCGTTCCACCAGCAGGCCACGCCGGCGCACGAGGCCGCGGTGGTCGTGCACCAGCTCGGCGGATCGAAGGCCCTCTGGAAGTTCCACGAGCTCTGCTTCGCCAACCAGCGTGCTCTGACGCCCGAGAGCTTTCCCGGCTGGGCCGAGCAGGCCGGCGTCGAGCGCGCCAAGTTCGACGCCCAGTTCAAGGCTGGCGCGGGCAAGGAGAAGGTCCAGCAGGATCTGGCCCTCGGCCGGCAGGTCGGCGTAAGCGGCACGCCGGCGTTTTTCATCAACGGCGTCTTCCTGAGCGGCGCGCAGCCGCTGCCGACGTTCACGGCGGAGATCGACAAGCAGCTCGCCGAGGCCCAGCAAGAGACGGCGCGCGGCACGGCCGCCGACCAGATCTACGTCAAGCTCTGCAACAAGAACAAGCAGCAGCAGGCCAAGCCCGAGGAGAAGCCCAAGCCACCGCCCGAGAAGCCGGCGCAGGACGACAAGACCGTCTGGAAGGTGCCGGTCGCCGACAGCGACCCGGTCAAGGGCGGCAAGGACGCCCTGGTCACGATCGTCGAGTTCTCGGACTTCCAGTGCCCGTTCTGCAGCCGCGTCGAGGCCACCGTGAAGCAGGTGATGGATACCTACGGGGACAAGGTTCGCGTGGTCTGGAAGGACAACCCGCTCCCCTTCCACAAGCGCGCCGAGCCGGCAAGCGAGCTCGCGCGGGAGGCGCAGGCCGAGAAGGGCGACAAGGGCTTCTGGGCGGCCCACGGTCTCTTGTTCGAGAACCAGCAGAAGCTCGAGGACGAGGATCTGTTCGGCTACGCCGAGAAACTCGGCTTGAACGCGGCCAAGGTCAAGCGTGCTATCGCCGACAGCAAGTACCGCGATCTGCTCGATGCCGCGCAGGACGTCGCCATGGACTTCAACGCCTCGGGCACGCCGCACTTCTTCATCAACGGCCGGCGCCTCGTAGGCGCGCAGCCCTTCGAGCAGTTCAAGGGGATTATCGACGAGGAGATCGCCAAGGCCGAGGCGCTGCTGAAGAAGGGCGTCAAGCCCAAGGATCTCTATGCCGAGCTGACCAAGGACGGCAAGGAGCCGCCGCCGCCCGAGAAGAAGGAGGCGGGCGAGCCGCCCAAGAACGCACCGTGGAAGGGCGCCGAGAGGGCCAAGGTCGTGATCCACGAGTTCTCCGACTTCCAGTGCCCGTTCTGCTCCCGGGTCGAGGGCACGATGAAGCAGGTGGTGGACGAGTTCGGCAAGCAGGTGAAGATCGTCTGGCGCAACAAGCCGCTGCCCTTCCACGACAAGGCGGGGCTCGCCGCCGAGGCGGCCATGGAGGCCTACGCGCAGAAAGGCAACGAGGGCTTCTGGGCGATGCACGGCAAGCTGTTCGCCAACCAGCAGGAGCTCGGCCGCGAGGCGCTCGAGAAGTACGCCAAGGAGATGGGCCTGGACGTGGAGCGCTTCAAGAAGGCCCTTGACGACCACACCCACAAGGCCGCCGTGGACCGGGACGTGGCCGACAGCGACAAGATCGGCATCGACGGCACCCCCGGCTTCATCATCGGTGGCTACTTCCTGAGCGGCGCGCAGCCGTACCCCGCGTTCAAGAAGCTGATCAAGCGGGCGCTCAAGGACGCGAAGAAGTAGGCGGCCTGCGGCGCTGGCCCCGGGTCAAATGCAGAGCTTGATCTCGAGGCTGCCCACCGTGCCCTGCGACTGGCAGTTAGGGCAATCGCCTGTCGTGCAGCAGTAGGCGCGGCAGGTGCCGTCCAGGCAGAAGGCGCCGCTCTGGCAGAAGGGGCCGCTCTGGGCGTTGCAGGCGCCGCCGACCGGCACGTCGTTGGGCGGCTCGAAGCAGTGGAAGAGGTTGTCGTTGGACAGGTCGCAGGCGTAGCCCGCGCCGCAGGTGCTCTGCATGGGGTTGCATTCGCCGAAGCCGGCGTAGCAGGCCCCGCCGCTCGGCGGCTCGGACGGGCCGCCGCCCGTGCCGCCAGTCGCCGTACTGGTGCCGCCGCCGGAACCGCCGGAACCGCCGGCGCCCGGGCCGGCGAATCCCCCCGCGCCGGCACCACCTTCGTTGCCGTCATCGGCGCTCCGGCGCGCTCCCTTGGCGCAGGCGAGGGGAAGCAAAAGGGCGAGCAGGGCGGCACAGCGCAGCGCGTTTCGCATGACGGGTGATGCGAGCATACCACTTCATCCTTGGGTTGCGAGCGCAGCCAGCGCTATGATCGCGTGGCAGCAGGAGCGGGGAGCCATGGCAGAAGAGAAGATCGGCGAGGTGACGCACTACTTCGGCAAGATCGGCGTCGTGGCCGTGGCGATCACGGCCGGCGAGCTCAAGGTCGGCGACAGCGTGCGCATCAAGGGCAAGGCGACCGACTTCGTGCACCGCGTTGACTCGATGGAGATCGAGCATGCGGCCGTGCCGGCGGCCAAGGCCGGCGAGTCGGTCGGCATGAAGGTGGCGGAGCGCGCACGCCCGGGCGACCAGGTGTTCAAGGTTACCGAGGGCTAGCCCTCGCACCTCGCCGGGCCGGCCAAGTGAGGGGCCGTGCGCATCGTTCTCGTCTACCCGCCGCCCTGGAAGATCCCCTCACCCGGGGAGCCGCCCGACGGCTCGGGCGACGGGCCGCCCGCCGAGTACCGCCCGGGCGATCTCGACGCTGACTTCTTCCAGATGCCCTACGGCGTGCTCTCGCTGGCGGCGCAGGCGATGCGCGCCGGCCACCAGGTCAAGGTGCTCAACCTCTCGCCCTTCGCCTGGACCGAGGTGGAAGAAACGCTCGGGGCGATCGACGCCGACCTCTACGGGCTGTCCTGCTACACCGCCAACCGGCGCGGGGTGTTCCTCGCGGCATGCGCGATCCGGTGCTACCACCCGGTGGCTCACATCGTCGTGGGCGGCCCGCACGCCACGGCTCTGCCGCGCGAGATGCTCGCGCACCATCCCGACATCGACACGGTCGTGTGCGGCGAGGGGGAGCAGACGCTGCTGGAGCTCGCGGAGCGCCTGGTCGCCGGCCGCAGCACGGCGGGCCTGCCTGGCACGGCCTTTCGCTCGCCGGGCGGCGCGGCGCAGCTCGGCCCGGCGCGGCGGCCGGTGCGCGATCTGGACGAGCTGGCCAGCGTGCACGAGCACTTCGCCACGCACCTCGTGCTCACCTCGCGCGGCTGCCCCTTCCACTGCACCTTCTGCGCGGCCGCGGCCTCCTGGGGCAAGGGCTACCGGACGCACTCGGTGCCGTACGTGCTCGACGCGATCGAGCAGGCGCTCGCGCGTGTGCCCGTCAAGATGCTCCAGGTCAAGGACGACACCTTCAGCGTGGACCGCCGGCGCGTGCTGGCTCTTTGTCGCGGCATCCGCGCGCGGGGCCTGCGCTTTGCCTGGAGCTGCGACAGCCGCGCCGACTTGCTCGACGAGGAGCTGCTCCGGGAGATGCGGCTCGCCGGCTGCGAGCGGCTCAGCCTGGGCGTCGAGTCAGGCTCGCCCCAGATCCTGCGCAGTATCGGCAAGGAGATCTCGTTGGAGGCGGTCCTGAGAGCGACGGAACTCTGCAAACGCGTCGGCATTCAGGTCCGCTACTTCATGATGCTGGGCAACCGGGGCGAGAGCACCGCCACGGTGCGCGAGAGCCTGGCGCTGATCGAGAGGGCGCAGCCGCACCAGTACCTCTTTGCCTGCCTCTCGGTCTATCCGGGCACGGCGGACTTCCTCGAGCTGGAGCGCCGCGGCGTGCTCGGCCGCGAGGCGTTCTTCTCCGACGACTTCCAGGAGCTGAAGATGCCCTTCGATGCTTCGGAGAAGGACACGGCGTTCATGAGCGAGCTCTTCGCGCGCCATCGCGGCATCCGCGATTGCTACCGCCCGGGCGTGCGCGACTGCGAGGCTGTGCTGGAGATGTTGGGCGATCACGCGGGAGCGCACCTCGATCTGGGCGGCGCGTGCTACCGCGAAGGCGACTACGCGCGGGCCGAGCGCCACGTGCGCCGCGCCCTCGAGCTCGGTCATCCGCTGCCGGGGCTCGCGCACAACTACCTGGCCTGCATCGCGGCCGCGCGTGGCGATCTCGCCGCCATGGAGGAGGAGCTGGCGTGCGCGGCGGCCGATCCGCAGCACGCCGTGCTCCTGCACAACTGGCGGGCCGTGCGAGCCTGGCTCGACGGCGGAGGCCCTGGCGCCGGCCCGCTGCCCGAGCTCGCGGCGCGCCACGGGTTCGAGCTCCTGGAACGTACGGTGCAGCCGATGCTGCCGGGCCCGCTGCCCGCGGGTTTTGCCGATTGGGCGTGAGAAGCCTGTGCTATGAACAAGCCATGCGCGCGGTCGTGCTGATCGTCCTGCCCGACCGGCACAAGTAGCCGCGGATGCTTCCCTGGAACGACGTCGGACGTGCCTGGCATCCCGCCTGGGGCGGGGCGCTGCTCGGGGGGAGCATCGGCCTCGCCGCGTGCGCCGTCGCCGAGCGCGATGCCGTGCCGCCGGCCGGGAGGGCGCGCGTCAAGATCGATCCGGCCGTTTCCGCCGGGCTGCGCGAGCACGAGCGTGAGCGCGTCATCGTCGAGCTGGACGATCCCTACGGCGCCGACCGCGAGCCGGCCTCCCCGGCCATGAAGCCGCGCGGGGCCGAGCGCGAACGGCTGCGCCGCCTCCGGCAGGCGGATCTTGGCGCGCGCAAGGCGCGCGTGCTCGCCGCGCTGGAGCGCGCCACGGGCCGCCCGGCGCGCGTCGTGCACCAGTATCCGGCCTTTCGCTTGCTCTGCCTGGAGGCCGATGCCGGCGAGGTCGCGGCGCTCGCAGGCGCCGCCGAGGTCGTGCGAGTGCACGCCGACGCGAAGGAGGGACCCGACCTCGCGCAGTCGTTGCCGTTCATCTACGCGCCGGAGTTCCAGCAGAGCTTCGGCGCGGGCGCGAAGACGGCGGTGGCCGTGCTCGACTCGCCCGTGCGCTACGAAAACGGCTCCTTCGGCTCCTGCCCCGAGGCCGGCGCACCGGGATGCAGCGTGGCCGTGCGCCTGAGCTTCGCCGAGGAGAGCTGCTCCCAGGTGATGGCCAAGGAGGACGCCTACGGCAAGAACAGCCACGGCACCAACGTGGCGGCCATCGCCCTGGGCGTCGCTCCGGAAACGACGCTCCTCAGCCTGAATGTGTTTCACTCCGACGACGAGGCCAAGGACATCCGCTCCAATGTCTCGGACCAGATCGCGGCCCTGGACTGGGTCGCCGAGAACGCCGCGAGCTACGGCATCGTCGCGGCCAACCTGTCGCTCGGCAAGGTGCGCGACGATCCGCTGCCGTGCAACGATGTGGCCCGCTACGACCCCATCCGCACGCTTTTCGCCGACCACGGTATTCTGACCACCATCTCCTCGGGCAACGACGGCAAGCAGAACGGCGTGAGCGAGCCCGGCTGCATCAGCCTGGCGCTCACGGCGGCCGCCCAGCTCGACACCGACGTCGCGCCCTACCTCGGGAGCTGCAAGCAGTACTTCGCCAACCCCGGCGAGATCGCCTGCTTCTCGAACCTGAGCGGCATGCTGGATCTCGTCGCCCCGGGCGTGCGCATCGAGGCCGGCAAGATCACCATGAGCGGTACCTCCATGGCCGCCCCCCATCTGGCCGGGGCCGTGGCCGCGTGGCAGTCGTTCTTCCTCGCACAGCAGGGCGAGCCCGAGGACGCGGCTTGGATGGCTCGGCGCCTGCTCGCGGACTCGTCCGAGCCGCTCGTACACACCGACGGCCGGCACTTCAGCCAGTTGAAGCTCGACCGCGGCTTCGCCTGGTCCTGGGCCCAGGGCTTCCCCTGGTTCTACCGCGAGGTGGACGATGGTCTCATCCCATCCGGGGCGCCGGGGCAGCAGCAGACACTCGCGGTCGAAGGCAAGGGCTGGAAGGTCGCGGGAGCCTATCTCTACCTCGACGTCGCGCACCCGAGCCCACAGAACGTGGAGGTCGGCATCAAGAGCCCGTCGGGCAAGGGCGCCACGGTCAAGCTGCCGGGCGGACAGGCGAGCTTCAACGGCATCATCGGCCGCATGGTTCTGCCGGGTGCTTTTGCCGCGGTCGCGGGCTCGCCCGTGGACGGCACCTGGACGCTCACGCTGCGCGACACCAAGCAGGCGAGCCAGGGTCACTACCTGCAAGCCGCCCTGTTCTTCGCCAAGCAAGGCTGCACGCCGAGCTGCGCCGGCGTGGGTTGCGGCGACGACGGTTGCGGCTGGAGCTGCGGCGCGCTCTGTCTCATCGACGGCGCCTGCCGGGTGAAGGGAGAGACTGCGCCCGGCGATGCCTGCTCCGGCTGCGAGCCGGATCAATCGAGCTTCCAGTGGTCGCCGCTCGACGGCACGCCGTGCGACGACGGCGACGGCTGCACCAGCGCCGACACGTGCGTAGCCGGCGCCTGCCAGGGCGTCGAGAAGCCGTGCCCGCCACCGGCCGCCTGCCACGGTCCGGGCGCGTGCGAGCCCGAGAGCGGCCAGTGCGCGTACCCGAAGCTCGCCGACGGCGAAGCTTGCGACGACGGCGAGCCGTGCACCGTCGGCGACGCCTGCACGGGAGGCGAGTGCCGCGGCGCGCTCAAGCCGTGCGTGGCTCCGGCCGAATGCCAGCAGGCGGGGATCTGCGACGCCCAGAGCGGCGCGTGCGTCTACGCGGCGGCGCCGGACGGCACGCCCTGCTCCGTGGGGGCGTGCTCGGGCGGCGCGTGCCGCATGGCGGCGCCGCCTCCCGCGCCGGCGCCGGTCGCGCCGGAGGACCAGGGCGGCTGCGGCTGTCGCGCTGCCGGGCGGGCCGGAAGCGGAGCAGGCGGCCTCCTGCTGACGCTGCTCGGCGCGGCGCTGGGGCGGCGGCGGCGACGGCGCCCCGAGGCCTAGCCGCGCGCCTTCTCGAGCCGCTGGAGCATCTCCCCGAGCATCGTCGGAGGTCGGCACCCGAGTGGACGAAAAGCGGGCATGCGCGCGGCGACCTGAGCGAGGTCGGCACCCGAACGCGCGGAAAACGTGCATCCGCATGGCGACCTCCACGCCCCTTGACCCCAAAACGCGTGGGCACCCGGCTCGAGCGGCGAGGCAGCCGCGTCCGCGCGCCGCGTCGCGCAGCGCGCAAGCCATGGCAGCCGCGCCGCGGAAGTGGCATGCAGGCGGCCATCATGGCTCGCCCTTCCAACGAGACCGAATCCGCTGCCACGCTCGTCGCCGACCGCACCGGGCAAGACGCCGCGGCGCCCGCGCCGCAAGGGAAGGTCACCGCCGGCCGCGCCACGGTGCTGCCTCGGGTCGGGCCGCCGTCCGCGGGGCTCGCCGTGCGGCTCGTGCACGAAGAGCGGCTCCGCTACGAGCCCGTGCGCCATCTCGGAGCGGGCGGCATGGGCGAGGTCGATCTGGCGCACGACAACGACATCGACCGGCCCATCGCCGTCAAGCGCCTCCTGCCCGAGGCCGCCGATGCCGCGGCGCTGGCGCGCTTCGTGGACGAGATCCGCACCATCGGCAAGCTCGAGCATCCGAACATCGTGCCGGTTCACGACGTCGGCATGGACGAGCAGGGCCGCTACTACTTCGTCATGAAGTACGTCGAGGGCGAAACGCTCGAGTCGATCATCGACAAGCTCGACCAGGGCGATCCCGAGTACCAGGCCCGCTACTCGTTCGAGCGGCGGGTCGAGATCTTCACGGGCCTGCTGCACGCGCTGCAGCTCGCGCACGACCGCGGCATCGTGCACCGCGACGTCAAGCCGGCCAACGTCATGGTGGGGCGCTACGGCGAGGTGGTGCTGATGGACTGGGGCATCGCCAAGACGCTCGGTGCGGCCGAGGGCCCGACCGAGGCCGAGGCCGTTCCTGCGGCGCGCGCGGGCCGCATGTCCACCACCCAGGTCGGCACGCTCGTCGGCACGCCGGCCTACATGGCACCCGAGCAGGCAGCCGGGGCCAACGCCCTGGTCGATCGGCGCAGCGATCTGTACAGCGCCTGCGTGCTGCTGCACGAGCTCATGACCCTGCGGCACTACCTGGAGGGGCACGAGAGCGTCGAGACCATGCTCCAGGCCATCATCGGCGAGCCGTTCGGCTTCGCGCGACTCGTCCAGCTCTCCGACCACCCCCCCCGGCCCGCGCCGCCGGTGGAGTTCTTGCACTTCGTGGCCAAGGGCCTGAGCAAGAAGCCGGGGCAGCGCTTCCAGTCGGCGGCCGAGATGATCGCCGCCCTCGGCGGCATGCTCGCGGGCCAGGTGCGCGTACAGTGCCACGCCACGCTGGCCAAGCGTGCGGCGCGCGAGCTCGGCCGCTTCGTCGACCGCCACCCCCACCTCGGCTTCGCCAGCTTCGTTGCAGGGCTCGCCTTGCTCGGCTTCGGGGCGTGGAGCGCGCTCGCCGCCTTGCTTTGAGCGCCCTGCGCGTTCTGCCTCTCCTACTGCAACCGCGTCCGGCCGGCCGTTTCGAAGAGCAGGGCCAGGGCCCGCGGCTCGCCCGCGCCCCCCTGGCCGGCGGCGTGCGCGCCCAGGCGCGTCAGGCGGCTCGCCTCCGCCACGAAGGCCGGCTCGCCCAGGGTCTCGGCGGCGCGCCGCAAGATCTCGGCGCGCTCCGCGAGCAAGGCGATGGCGCCATCGCGATCGCCACGCGCGATCCGTTCGGATGCGGCCAACAGATCTTCGCCCGCGAGGTGTCCCTGCACGGTGCGCTCGACCGAGGCGCTCTGCGTGGCGGCGCTGGCGGCGTCGCTCTTGGCATAGGCGACAACGAGGGGCACCTCCTCGGCGGCGTTGCGGCGGTACGCGCGGTCCTTGTACTTGAGCTCCAGGCTGCCGATGCGGCGCGGCTCCAGGCCGGCGGGCACCTGGATCTTCACCAGCAGCGCGTAGCGGTCGTCGCGGGCGAACACGGGGATGAAGAAGCGCATGCCGCCCTGGGTGTCGTGCTGCCGGTCGCGGCGGATCTGGAGGCGCTGCTCGGCCTGCGCGTCGGCGGCGACCTCGGAAGCGCGCACGCGCTCGGCTTCGAGCTCGCCCAGGCGCCGCGAGCCGTAGACGTGGAGCAGGCCCACCTCGTCGGCGAGACGGACGCGGATCTCGACGGCCGTGGCGGCCGGATCGAGACGCTGCTCGATCTCGGCGGTCAGGGCCGGGCCGATCTGCTCCGCGTCGCGCAGGTAGTAGTAGCCGCCCGCGCCGTCGGCGGCGATGGCGCTCATCAGCCGGCCGTCATAGGCCGCGCCCAGGCCGAAGGAGCTCGTCTCGATGCCCGACTGGAATGCCTCGAGGGCCATGGCCGCGAGCGCCTCCCGGTCGGTGACGCCGGTGTTGGCCTGGCCGTCGGAGAGCACGAGCACGACCTTCGCCGCATCGCCCTCGACGCGGCCTTGCTCGGCCTGCTGGTAGGCGAGGCGCAACCCGTCGTAGATGTTCGTGGTGCCGCCCGTCTCCAGGGCGTCGATGACCTGCCGGATGTAGGCGCGGCGCGGCCCTACCGGGCCGGTGCGCAGGCGCAGGCTTCCCTCGGTGGAGAAGGCCGTGAGCGAGAACTGATCCGTCGGGGCCAGCCGCGCGACGAGCTCGTGCGCGGCCTCCTTTGCCTGCGCCATGGGCTCGCCTGCCATCGAGCCGCTCGCGTCGAGCACGAGATGGACGGAGAGCTGCGGCCGGCCGCCCCCGCTCAGGGGCGTGGAGCGCAGGGCGAAGCGCAGGTTCACGGGCCCGCCGTCGGGCGGCAGCGCGGAGCGCTCCGCCTCGACGGCGAATGCCAGGGCCTTGTCCTCGGCCGGCGCAAGCGCCGGTGCGTACGGCGCCCCCACGTTGGCCACGAGCTCCCGCGCGGCCTCGGGCAGCGCGCCGCGGGCCACGGCGGCGTCGAACGCGGCGAGGTGCCCGCGGCCCGGCCGGTAGGTAGTGGCGAACCGGCCGTTGCGATCGATGAACGGCAGTACGGGCGCCGGCTCGGCCACCGGCCTGCCGAGCGGGTGCGCCGGGCCTAGCCGGCCATGGCCCGTGCCGAAGCCCATGGAGCTCGCCGCCAGGGCGCCGCCCCCGCCCGCTCCGACGCTGAGCAGGCCGATCATGCCGAACTCGGCGGCGTCGCGCATACCCGGGGATCTCGCAACGTGGGGATCGGCCGCGTCGCTTGGGCCGACCACGCCGTAGCGCCGCTCGGCCGACGCCAGCGAGCCGTCATCCCTCCCCATCGAGCCCTGCTCGCCCTTGGCGCGCGTGCCCGCGCCGCCCTCGCGCGCGTCCCCCTTGTCCTCGCCGCGGGTCTCGGCCTCGCGCGCCTCCAGCTCCTGCTCCTCGGCCGCGCTCAGGTAGTGACGCACGATCTCGCGTTGCTCGTCGGTCAAGCCGTCGTCGCCCACGGGCGGCGGGGGCGACCAGCACCCGCCCAGGCCCAGGCCCAGGTGCAGCAGCGTGGAGAGCGAGAGGCATGCGGCGGTGGCGCGGGCGCGGGGCGAGCGCCGCCGCGAGCCAAGCCGGGGCTCGGCCCGGCCGACCGCCACGCGCACGGTCACGCTGCCGAGGCGCTGCTCGGCGACCGCTCCGGTCGGCAGGGGCAGGGTGGGCGCAGCCACAGCCTCTGCGTCCTCGGCCGGCGCGATCGCGCGCGGCGGCTCGCCGGGGAGCGCCACCGTGCCGGCAGCGCCGGGAAGCAGCGTCAGCCGGACCGCGTCCGGTCCTTCGGCCGCCACGAGCTGGCGGGCGGGTGCGCCCAGCAGCTCGGCCGGAAGCGGGAAGAAGCAGCAACCGGGGTTGCCCGGGACGACGCCCAGCCAGAAGCTGCACGGCGGGCGCCGCTCCTCGACCCGGAGGATGCGATCTCCCCACAGGACCGTCACCTGCACGCTTGTCTCGCTTGAAGTGGGCACTTTGCTCATGGCTCGGTTACTCCCGGTGAGGCGCCGGCGGACGCCTCGGCTGCGGCCTGCAGCGCCGCCTGAAGCCGGCCGACCAGATCGTCGGCCAGCTCCCGCTGCTCTGCGGCCAGTTGGCGTTGCGAGCTGGTGTAGAGCTCGCCCTGCATCGTCTCCAGCGCGCGTGTGACGCGTTGCCCCTCGGCCGACGCCGGATCGAGCCGGTGCCTGCGGGTGGCGCGCCGAGCCGCCTCGATCGCCGGCGCGGCCACGACCGCGAGCACGGGATCGAGCCGGCGGATCGCCCGGCCGACCTGTCGCGTCAGCCGCAGGAACCGCGCCCGGTGCGAACGGCGGGATCGGCGGTAGGCGAGGTAGACGATCGTGGCCGCGAGCGCGGCGGCGGCCGTGGCCGCAGCGAACGGCACCGCCGTCGCGGCATCCGTCGGGACCGCGGCGCCGGCCGGCTCGGGGATCTGCACCTGGATCGCTCCGCGCAGCGAAGCCGCCCACTCGTCGGTGCGAAGCAGGCGCCGGTGGGCCTGCTGGTCGGCGCGCAGCACGAGACACGGCGGCGTGACGCCGGCGAGCTCGCACGCCGGTGCCGGACCGCCGGTGGCCACGGCCGCGATCTCGTGCGTGGCGCTGTCGCGCGACACGAGCTCGAAGCCGCCCGCCTCGAGGTCCACGAGTCCGCCCGGCAGCGCGGCGCCGCCGGTGGGCCCGGTCGCGGGCCAGGTGGTCCCCGCCGCGTCGATCACCGAGCCGTCGTGACGGCTGTAGAACGCGCCGCG
>JACQWT010000401.1 GCA_016209145.1 Deltaproteobacteria bacterium
CACCGAGCGAAGAGGCTGCTGACGAGCCCGCGGGAGCTGGTCGGCCCCGAGCCTTGCGGAGGGCGTGACGGCGCGGCCCCCAGGGCGCGCGCCCCTGCTCGACTAGCCCACCTGCCGCGCCGGCGCGACCGACGCGGCGAAGGGCCGCCGCGGTGTCCGCAGCCGCAAGCCGCTGCCGCAGTCGCAAGCTGCTGCCGCGTCCGCAGACGCAGGGCAGCAGTGCACCCCTGGCGGGCGTTAGCGGCCGTTGGCGGCCGCCACCCCTGCTGCGCGAGAAAACTGAGTGGTTTCGCGGCGCCCTCGCTGGCACGGCGCGTGCAAATGCAGCCGCTACCGCACCAATGCCGTCGCCCTTGCACGAGTACCTGCGGGAGCTGCTGCGCAGCAAGCCCGCGCTTGCCGCCGAACTGCTCTGCCGCGCCGCCGCCCTGCCCCTCAGCGCTGCCGCCCTGGCCGGGGCCCGCACCGCCTCGCAGAGCTTCGCCCAGCTCCAGGCGCCCGAGTACCGCGCCGACCTCGTCGTTGAGATCGGCGCCCCGCGCCCCGTGCTCGCCTTCGTCGTCGAGGTCCAGCTCGGCATCGACGCCGACAAGCAGGTCGCCTGGCCCCAGTACGCGGCAGCCCTCTGGGGCCGGCTGCGCTGTCCCGTCTACCTCCTTGTGGTAGCGCTCGACCCGGCCGTGGCCGCCTGGGCGGCTGCGCCCATCGACATGGGCGCCATGCGGCTTGTGCCCCAGGTCGCCGGCCCGGAGGTCATCCCCGAGCTCACCGACCCCAAGGCCGCGCGCGCCGCGCCGGAGCTCGGCGTGCTGAGTGCGCTGGCGCACGCGGCCGGGCCGCGGGGGCTCGACATCTGCAAGGGGGCGGTCCAGGCGGAGATGTTGCAGAGGCTGCCCACGCGCTATGCTTGCATTGACCTCATGCTCAGCCGGTTGCCGGAGGCGGCCCGGCGGGCGCTGGAGGAGTGGATGAGCCAAAGCTACGAGTATCAGAGCGAGCTGTTTCGGCGGCTGGTTGCCGAGGGCAGAGCCGAGGGCGAGACCAGGGGCAGAGCCGAGGGTGAGACCAGGGGCAAGGCCGAGGGCAAGGCCGAGGCGATTCTGTCCGTACTTGCGGCCAGGGGCCTGGCTGTGCCCGAGCCCCTTGCCGCTCGGCTTCGCGCCTGCCGCGACCTCGCCGAGCTCGATCGCTGGCTGCACCGAGCGGTGCTTGTCGCTTCGAGCGAGGAGCTGCTCGCGTAGGTCGCAGATCCGCCCGGCTCGCGCGCCGTGTGGCCGCGGCGGGTCCCGCAGCCGGAGCCGTAGCCGCAACGCTGGCGCAGCCGCAGGCCGCTCAGCCGCAGGCTCAGCCGCGCGAGAGACGCGAGAGCACGCACATGGCTCGGCCGAGCAGCTCGCGGACTTCGGCTGCTTGCGCCGCACTCACGCGGCGCTCCAACCCGAGCACGAGCACGGCCGTGGCGGCCTCGCCGCACGAGGCGCGCGCGCTGGCCCAGAACGAGCTCTGGTTGCCGCCCTGCGCGTAGTAGCCCTCGGCGTAGCGGCACAGCGCGCTGCCGAGCGCGCGCTTGAGCCGGTCGCCGGCCGCGCCCCGAGAGAAACGTGCAATGTGAAACAGAGACGGATCTCGGGCGGATGGAGCTGCTAACGGCAATGGGGCACGAGGTAGAGCTCGGTCTGCGGCTCGGTCAGCCACTCGCATCCAGTAGCCGTGACGGCCACGATCTCCTCCATCGTGGCGATGCCGTGACCTTGGATGGGCAGGCGCGGCTCGAGCGTGAACACCTGGCCGGCCTCGATTGGCTCCTCCACGCGCCGGGCGTAGCGCTCCCAGCGCGGGCCGAGCAGCGCGGCGCCGTCGTGCGCCGTGCGTCCCACCTGGTGGCCCAGGGCGTGGTCGTACTCCGGGTAGCCGCCAGCCGTAATCAGGCCCCGGGCCACGGCGTCGATCTCGTGGCCGAGCCGGCCGGGCCGCAGCGCCGCGGCCGCCTCGCGAATGGCGTCGCGGATGGTGGCGAAGCCGCGCGCGACTGCCTCGGGCGCCGCCTTCTCGTCGGGCCGCAGGAAGTACCAGGTGCGCTGCATGTCCGAGCAGTAGCCCCGGAAGCGCACGCCGAAGTCGACGTTGAGCACGTGGCCGGGCTCGATGCGGGTGTCCGTCGGGCCGGCGTGCGCGCCGGCCGAGCCCGGGCCGGTGAAGACCGCCGGGCACTGCTCGGGCTCCCAGGCAGGACCGAGGCCGCGGGCCCCCATCTCGCCGCGGATGAGCGCGGCCACGTCCCTTTCCGTCAGGCCGGCGGCCAGGCGCGGCGTCACCGCGTCGAAGATCTGCTGCGTGAGCGCGCATGCCTGACGGATGCGGCCGAGCTCGCCGGCGCTCTTGCGGCCGCGCAGCGCGGCCAGGACGGCATGCGAGGAGACGGCGTGCCCGAGGTAGGGGGTGGACTCCAGCAACTCGCCGAGCAACAGGTACATGCCGTGCGTAAGCCCGTCGGCCAGCTCGCTGTCGGTGGAGTAGTTCAGGGCCAGCACCTGTGGATCGAGCGCGCCCAGCTCGCGCCGCAGGTCGTCGCGGATGCTCTTGACGTAGCCGATCACCCGCGGGAAAAGGCCCGTGCGCTCGATGCGTGCCACGTCGAGGCTGCCGACGATGGCAATGCGCTCGCCGCCCGCGCCGAAGAGGAAAGCCGACTGCCAGGTAACGTTGGCCCCGACCACCGTGTCCAGGCTGGGATCGTGCAGCAACTCGGTCTCGCGCGCGAAGATCATCCAGACGTCGATGCCCTTCTCCCGCAGCACGGCGGGAAGCTGCTCGACCTTCTGGCGGACGAGATCGTCCGGCTCGGTGGCTGGGGTAGGGGACGGCGTGCTCATGGTTGGGACGGCGAGCCTACCTCAGGCGCGGCGCGGTGTCGTGACCGTAACCGTTCACGCATTCCAACACCCGGCTCGTCAGGCGGGGCTGCGCGCATGAGCGCGCCCGGAGGCCCGGGCCGCAGCGTACTCCTGTACGCGAG
>JACQWT010000402.1 GCA_016209145.1 Deltaproteobacteria bacterium
AGGAGATCGTGCTGGAGAACCTCGTGGCAGGACAACCGTGCCTGCGCACGCGCTTGCCGGGCCTCAGGCCCGTGGCGGTGCTGCAGCGGCAGGAAGGCGGACGCGAGACGCCGGAGCTAGTGGCCGACACCCTCTTCATCGACGCAGATCAGGGGATGTGCACGCTCACCTGGCGCGCGCAGGCCCCGCTCTGGCACCTCGCCGAGGAGGGCCGCATCGAGGTTGCGCTCGAGGGCGAGCGAGGAGAGATCCACGGTGGCCCTGTCCGGGCGGCGCTCGCGCCCCGGCCCAGCGCCCCGGAGCTGTGGGACGAGCCTTCGACCGACGATCCGGACGGCGAGGTAACGGAGCCGACGTGCCCCACGCTCGAGCTGCCGCCCGCGCGGGCTCGTGCCAGGTCCGCGCCGCCGCGCGAGGAGCTCACGCCCGTGGCCACGCCGCTGCCCGGCGCGGTGCCGCGCGAGCCGCTCCCGTTTCGTCGCTCCGAGCCTCCCTCCCGAGCGAGCGCGCCGGGCGCGCCCCGGCCGAGCGCGCCCTCGTGGGACGAGGAGATTGCGCTCCCGGAGCCACCCGCGCCGCCTGACGCCGGAAGCACGCTCGACGAGCGCCTGGCGCCGCCCGCCCGGCCGAGCGAGCCGCTGCCCTTCCGCCAGCCCGCGCCGCGAGCGCCCGTCGAATCCACGCTCGACGAAAGCGAGCTGCCGCCCGCGGTCCCGAGCAGGCCGCTGCCCTTCGGCGCACCGGCTCCCGCTGCCGCAGCGCCCCTGCCGCCCCCGCCGGTGCCTCGCCTGCCGGCCGCAGCCGCGCCAGGCCCTGTCCCGTCCCGCCCCGGCAAGGCGATGTCTCCCTGGGCGGCGGCGGCGCGCGCGTCCGGCCGCGTCTCCTCCGCGGACCGTGCCGGAGCCGCGTCCGAGTCGGCAGGCGCGGCCGAGCTCGCCGGGGGGGGGCCACCCCAGCCTCCACCGATGATCGGGCCTCTGGCCACGCCCGAGATGGTGGAGCGCGAGCAGGCCGCTGCCACGCCGGCCCAGGTCGAGGCTCCGGCCGCACCGCCGGGTGCCGAGCCGGACGCAGGCGCCCCGGCCCCGGCGGGCGAGCCGGCGGCTGTGGTCGATCTCCTTTCGGCCGAGCAGTGCGGCGCGATCGCGGCATCCCTGGCGCGCCGTCCCGACGAGGCGGCCGACATCCTCAAGGAGAGCAAGCTTGGCCCGGAGGCATGGAAGACCATCGAGGCCCACTGGGCCGAGCAGATCCGCGACGAGACGGGCCGCGGCAAGGCACGCCTGCTGCGGGCCTACGACACGGCCTACGTGGCGCGGCTCGAAGAAGAGCGCGGCACGATCGAGGTGGAGCAGTACGCGCGCCTGGTCGTGGCCGCGGAGCGCGGCCAGGCGGCCGAGGTGCTGCGCGAGCTCAGCCTGCCCTCGGGCGCGCTCGTGCGCATCGAGCGGGTCTTCCTGCGTCGCCTGGTCGAGCGCCCGGGCCTGGGGGAGCGGGTGCGCAAGGCCGTCGAGGCGGCGCGGGAGAGGTAGCTACACCATACATGATAGCCAATCGGACGCCGGCAACGACGGCGGCCGATCCCCTAGGTCTGCGCTGCACCGGCATGCATTCCTTCATGTCAGGCAGGAGACGCAGCGCGCAGGGGCCTGACGAGCAGGTCGGGCACGGGCTCGAAGTGCCGCGCATTGCCCGTGAGCAACGGCGCGCCGTGCTCGAGGCAGATGGCGGCAATCACCGCGTCGGCGAGCCCGATGTCCCGGCCGCGCTCCCACAGGCCCCGGCGGATGGCGCCCGCTGCCTCGGCCGCCGCGCGGCCCAGCCTCAGAACGCGCAACTCGTCGAGCAGGGCCCGCACCGCGCGCCCGTGGCGCTCGTTGCGCACGCCCTGGGTCAGCTCTGTCACCGACACGACTGTGGTGGCCAGCTCAGCCTCGTGTCGCGCCGCCGCCACTGCCGTCGCCCCGGGCTCCCGCCCGCGCAGGAAGTCCACCAGCGCGTCGGTGTCGGCGACGATCATCTGTCCCAGCTCCGGCGGGCCTGGGCCGCGGAGCGCGCCAGGCGCGCGCCGGCCTGGCCGCCGACAGAGCCGCGCAGAGCGAGCAGCCGCTCGATCGCGTCCCCGCTCCGGCCTTGCCGATCGAGGTAGGCTTGCACGGCTTCTTGCACCAGCGCGGAGAAGCCGCGCTGGCCGCGCTCCGCCGCCAGCGCCACCAGAGCCGCTCGCTCGCGCTCGCCCAGCACCACGGTCGTGCGCACCATGCGACAAAACTGTCACATGCATGCATGCATGTCAATCGTCGCTTACTACATCGATGTTGATCTCTGCCTGGATCCCCAAGAAACCCAGTGTGCGCACGGGCGGGCGGCCGAGGCAACGGGACCGCGAGCATCTTCAGATGTTTGGAGGCGTGGCGACGACCCGGGCGCGGACCGGCGTTGGGCCGTCGCGCCCGGCGTCGACCGGCGGCTGTTGACCCGGCCGGCCCGAGGGAGCGGGTACACAGCCGGCGACTCGGCACCCGGGTTGGCCCTGACGCCGGGCTTGCTGCGCGCGCTGCGCGAGCGGCCCGACCTAGTAGATGCACGCGTCGAGCACGGCGAGCACCTCCTCGAGCAGCGCCGCCGGAGCCCGCGTGATACGTGCGGCCCTGCGGGTGCGGAAATCGACGGACCTCACCTGCTCCACCATGACGAACCCGGTCACCGGGCCGCCCGGCGGAACCGCCACATGGAAGGGGAACCTCCTGTCGGTCCTCGTGACCGGGCAGACGCCGACCATGCCCGTGTGCGCGTTGAACAGGTCGTTGCTCACGACGAGGGCCGGCCGGCGCCCGCTCTGTTCGTGCCCGCTCTGCGGATCGAACGTGTACCAGCAAGTGCTCGACGTGCTGCGCGCCGCGCTCGGCGGGCTGCACGAGCTGAATAGCTACCTCGATCAGGGCGACTGGTGGTTTGCAGCGCAGCATCGCGGCCGTGAGGTCCACGTCGGCCTCGCGGGCGACGGCGGGCGCGTCACCGGCCTGACCTACGCCGCGCCGCTCGTGCCGCGAACGCTGCAGTGCAACATCGAGGGCACCTACGTGAGCCACCTCACCCTGCCCCGGGTGCAGACCGGAGACCCCGAGTTCGACGCCCGGGCTCACGTGCACGGCGCGCCGCCCGAGATCGTGCAGGCGGCGCTCGACGGGCCGACGCGCCGCTGGATCCTCGACACGCACGTGCCGCCGCGCCCCCCGCAGATCACCACCGATCACGGCTTCCTCGGGATCTACCGCTGCTACCGGCGCACCACGAGGCTGCTGGAGATCCCGCCGCTGGAGATGCCCGATGCGGCCGAGATCGCCCGCTGGCTCGACGCCGCGCTCGGGCTCGCCGACCGGCTCAACGGCGCCTTCGACGCGACCTACCAGGGCCTCCAGGCGCAGCAGGGCCGGGCCGCGGCCGAGCGCTGGCTCGCCGAGCAGCATGCCGCGGCGGATCAGCTCGCCCGCAAGCGGACGACCGTGCGCTGGATCGTCTTCGGCGCCGTCGCCGCTCTGTTCGTGCTGCCGCTGCTCGCCATGCTGGTGATCGCGCTGCTGTTGCTGCTCTCCGGGTAGGCTGGCCAACCTAGCCACCATCCGCTCGCCAACCTCGCGATTCTCTTCCTGCTTTCAGAACCGTCCTCGGACGACTGTGCCGGGCTCGGCAGACCGAGAACGTCGACGCCCCGAACCGTCCGATCGTGCCCCCCGGATCCGGCGGACGGTGTTCTGGCGAACGACAGGTGAGCGCCGGCGCGACAACGGCATGTTCCCCGGCTCCGTTCTGGCCTACGGGATGGCTCTCCCATGACCGACCGCGATCGAGCCCAAGCGGGCACCGCCGCGCCCTTCCCCCGGGTCTTCTGGACCGCGAACCTGACCGAGCTCTTCGAGCGCTCGGCCTACTACTCGGTGGCGAGCTTCGTCGTCATCTACCTGGGCCAGCTCGGCCTGGGCCGCTACTGGCCGTCGACGCTCTCCTCCAGCGTGCTCTGGGGGCTCATCTACTTCCTGCCCATCGTCTCGGGCACCGTGGCCGATCACGTCGGCTTCCGCCGCGCGCTCTTGGTGGCCTTCGTCATGCTGGCCGCCGGCTACTTCCTGATGGGCGCGCCGGTCTGGCTCGGCCTGGGCACGCTCGGCACGGGCATCGGCGAGGACGTGACCGCCGGTCCGGAGGCCGTGCTGTGCGTGGTCTGCGGGATCCTGCTCGTGGGCTGCGGCGGCTCGGTCATCAAGCCCTGCATCTCGGGCACGGTGCAGAAGGTGGCGGGCGTGCGGGCCACGCTGGCCTTCGCCATCTTCTACATGGTCGTCAACATCGGCTCGGTGGTGGGAAGGGTGGTGGGCTTCGCCTTCCGCAAGCGGCTCGATCTCTCCTACATCTACGCCGTGGGGGCCGGCTTCTGCATCCTGGCCTTCTTTGTCGTGCTTTTCGCCTTCAAGGATCCCGACCGCGGTGAGGCCGGGGCCGTCGCTACGAGCAAGCCGCGCAGGAGCGTCGGACGCATCCTGGCCGACATGGTCCTCGTGCTGCGCAACCCCCGCTTCTCGCTGTTCCTGCTGGCCTCGTCCGGCTTCTGGTTCCTCTACAACCAGGTCTACAACGTCATCCCGCTGTACTGGAAGAAGGTCCTGGAGAAGGATCCGGCGGCCGATCTCTACACGGCGGCCAACCCGCTCGTGATCGTCTTCTTCCAGCTCGCCATCGTGAAGCTCTTCGGCAAGATGAAGCCCGTGCGCTCCATGATCGTCGGCAACGTCATCGTTGGCCTGGCCATGCTCATCAACCTGGGGCCGATCTGGCTGGCGAGCTCGATCCGTGCGCCCGTCTGGGGCCTGCTTCCGGTCGGCTCGCTCGTCGGGATCATGACCGTCGCGTTGATCGCCTTCGGCGAGCTGTTCACCTCTGCCCGCGGCTACGAGTACATCGGCGCCCTGGCGCCCAAGGGTCAGGAGGGGCTGTTCCTCGGCTACGCCAACCTGCCCGTGGCGATCGGCGCGCTGGCGGGCGGGCCCGTGGGCGCGCTGGTCTTCAACGAGCTGATGTGCCGGGGCGCAACCCCGGCCGGCGCCGGCCTGATCGAGCTCGATCCCGTGCGCAACTCCCTGGGCTGGATCGTCTTCGCCGCGGTCGGTCTGGCCACGGCCCTGCTGATGTGGGCTTTCAACCGCTGGCTCGAGCGGCAGATTGCCAGGGAAGCGACGGCGTGACCGCAACCTGGGTCCCGCTACCACTCCTCCTTGGCTTGCGGCTTGGCCGCGCTCGGCCCTGCGGTGGCGGTGGGGACGGCAGCCGCCGCCGGTGCGCTGGGCGTTCCGGGCGGCTCGGGTCCGGGCTCGGCCTTGCCCGATCCGGGCCGGCGCAGCTCGCTCCAGGCCCGCGGCACCTCGATCGCCGGCAGGCTGGGCTCGCCGTCCTTCGTTATGATCACCTTGGCCTCGGCCTTGCGGGTCCCATCCTTGGCCACGACGAGGAAGCTGTCGCCCGGCTCGCCCTCGAGGAGCAAGAAGCCTCCGGGAGCTTGCGCGGGCTTGCCGCCCACAGTCACGGCGGCACCGCTCGGGACGACCTGCACGCGCACGCGGCGGGCGGGGGGGCGCCCGCCGTCCGGCTTGCCCGGCTTGGAGCGCGCGCTCGTCCCGGGCGAGGCCGCCGGAGCACTGCCAACCGCCCGCTCGGCGGCCGGAGGCCAAGGCCGCAGGATCCAGGCCACCGCCGCGATCGCGACCGCGCCGGCCACGGTAGCGACCAGCGTACCGCGGCG
>JACQWT010000103.1 GCA_016209145.1 Deltaproteobacteria bacterium
AACGCACCTCCGCGCCCGTCCGTCGCCCGCGGCTGCATCCGGCCGATGTCATCGCTGCCCCCCACCGCCCCTCGCCGCCCTGCCCATCACCCCGCAGCGCGGAAACGCCAGATCAAACTCCCTAGCCGCCGCGCCGCTTGCCGAGATCTAGCGCCACCGAGCGACGAGGCCGCAGACGAGCCCGCGGGTGCTGGTCGGCCCCGAGCCCTGCGGAGGGCGTGACGGCGCGGCTCAGCTCGCGCACGCCGGTCGGAGGACAGCCTTGCCTGCCGCGCCGGCGCGACCGACGCGGCGAGGGGCCGCCGGGGAGCCAGCCGGTAGCGCAGCCGGTGCCGCAGACGCAGTCAGACGCAGCCAGCCGGGGCCGGTGCGTTCAGCCCCCTCGGGCGGTCACCGCGCGAGCCTGGCGCGACCGCCGTGCCTCACACTCGTGCAACAACGTCGAACTCGACGAGTTCCTTCTTCGAGTTGCGCTTGCGCAACGGCTCGATCTCGACCTTCGTCGCGCCCGCCCGCAGGAGCATGTCGCGGTACACGCGCTCGACTGGGACCACGATGTCGTAGAACTTCGAGTTGCCGACCACGTAGTGCAACTCGCCGCCCGTTCGCACGAGCCGCACCACGGACTGGAGATGGCTCCACATGTCCTCGAAGTACTTGCCGACGTAGCTGGCGAGCACGGCTCCGGACTTCGCGTCCGACGAGCGGATCTGATCCAAGAGCGTCGTCAAGTACTCAGGCAGGAAGGAGGCAGCCTGCTTGCTCCAGCTCGCGACGCGGCTCGTCGCCACCCCCCACGTTCCGCCGATGGCCTTCCAGTCGAGCTCGCCGGCCTCGCGAGCGTCGTGCAGGTATCCGAGCCAGTACATGTAGGGACGCAGCTCTCGGATGTACGACATGCGATTCGGGTAGGGCGGCGATGTGATGAGGAGGTCGAACACCCCGTCGACGTGCTTGTCCACGGCACGAGCGTCGCCGAACACGATCGACGCGCGCTGGCGTGGGTTCTGGCCGGCCCCGCACAGCACGAAGTCGATGTCGCTTCGGAACTGCATGCGGAAGAACGTGGCGTCTTCCGGGCCGAACAGCGTTCCTTGCGCACCCTTGTTGTCATCCCTGAACGACATCGACTGGTGGTTGAACGCCGCGTTGGACAGTCGGATCAGCGTGCGACAGAACGCGACCAGAAGGAGATCCCGCACCGCCCCCTCGGTTGGCGCGCGGCTCCCGATCGTCCCCATGAGGCTGCACAAGAAGTCGAGCGCGCGTGGAGGCCACCAACGTTGGATGTTGTGCAGGGGTGGTTCGGGCACACGCGGCGCGCTGCGCGTGCCTGCGAGACGGCTCACCTCGCGCGCGCACTCTTCGACCTCGCGCAGCGTTGTCGCGTCGTAGGTCGCGACCTTCGCGTTCCCGAACCAGACCAGGAACGGATTCAGATCCACGGCGAGCGCGGCGTGGCCCCGCATCGCCGCGCACAGAGGTGTCGTGCCGGTGCCCGAGAACGGGTCGAGAACCCGCAAATCGCCATCGCGCCTCGCCAGGATGTCGTCCACAACCTTGACCGAGTACGCGGGCGTCAAACGGAGCCAGCCGTGCCGACCGTGGGCGGCGTTGTGCTTGAAGGTGAGCTCTGCCCGACGGTGTTTCGGCTTGGCAGCGGATTCGGCTGGTTGGGCGGCGGGCACGGTCTCACTCCGTTCGCAACAGGGCCTCCAGGATCTTCGCGACCTCGGCGCGGAAGGTCGATGCGTGTCGTTCGAAGAACGCTGCGAGGTCGTAGCCGATCACCTCGTTCGCGAAGGCGTACGTCGAGCTCGTGTTCCCCGCGCCATCGAGCCGCCCGGTGAGGATGACCCATTGCTCGCTTCGGTACCGGGCGTAGATGTCCGAGTCCATCTGGTTCGAGAGCAGCACCACGCACGGAAGGTAGCCCTGGCTGTACGCGGTTGCGGCGTTCGCGATGTCGGCGTTCTGGCGCTTCGAGTCCTTGCTCTTGTAGCCCTGCCTGACCTCGAACACGGTGCCCCGGAGCGCCCTCATCACGTCCGCATCGACCTTGAGCTCGCCGCCGGCCGCACCCATCCAGCGCGCGATGCGCGCTCGGCGGGAGCGATCCTTGACATCGGCAAGCGGGATCCGCCCATCAAGGCGCAGCGTCCGGGATTTCTTGTTCGCCCCGGTGATGGCGTAGGACCACTGGCTCTGCTCGGCACTGAGCCTCAGCCGGTCCTGGAGGATCTGGCGGAAGAGGCGCTCGCACCCGATGCCGATCTGCCGGTACAGGCTCGTCATCCCACCGGCGGCCTTGTGCGCTGCGTACATGAGCGGGTTGTCGAGGCCGAACCAAGAGTAGAACGGGTCGCGCTGGTACATGCTCTGGAAGTCGGTCAGGCTGAGGCCCGCCTTGGGGCCGCGACCGAGCTTGGGCTGGTACGCGGCGCAGACGCGGATCGGCGCCACGAGGATCTCCACGTAGCGGTCATCGTCGGCAGTCATGCAACCCCGAGGCCCACACCACCCCCAGCAGAAGCGAACCGTGCTCGGGCGTCAAGCGACGGGCAACGAAGGGGCGGCGCGACCGACGCGGCGAGGGGCCGGGCTCGTCTCGCCGCAGCCGCAGCCGGAGACGCAGACGCAGTCGCAGACGCAGCCCCACGCGCATTCTCGCGCGCGGGATCCCACGCCCTGGCCAGGCAGGGGCGCAGCGGCGCTCGTGCCAGCGCCAAAGCGCGCTGTCACTCGCGCTCGCACGCGCCACTCGTGCGCCTCTTGTCACCGCTGGGTTCGTCGTGGGCCCGCCCTCGGGCCTCCGGGTGTTGCGAGAGGCCCGAGGGCGGGCCCGCAACCAACCAACGGAGGTGAGCAATGGCATTCGACGCACTCGAGGTGGCAGTGGAGCTGGCGCGGGCGTTGCGCGCGCCACTGGCGGCGCTGCGCCAGCACGACCGTGGGCTGGCCGAGCAGGCAACCGAGGCGGCCAACAGCGTGGCACTGTGTCTCGACGAAGGCCGGCGGCGCGCGGGCAAGGACAGGCTGCACCTGTTCCGGGTCGCGGCCGGAAGCGCGGCCGAGGTGCACACGGCGCTGCGGCTGGCCGAGGCGTGGGGCTACCTCGGCCCGCAGGCGCTCGCGCCAGCGTACGCGCTTCTCGACCGCGAGCAAGCGATGCTCTGGCGCCTCGCGCCGCCACGGTAGCGATGCCGGCCCCGGCGGGCCGCGCCCGAGCGCGGCCCGCCGGGGGCTGCCCGGCCGTGGGCGCCGGGCTGGCCGGGCAGCCCGCAGCGGCTGTCCTCGGCTAGCCTCGCCGCGACAGTCGCGACAACATCGACATTGCCCGGGCCAGCAACTCGCGCACCTCGCCGGCCTGCGGGGCGCTCACGCGCCACTCGAGCTGGAGCACGAGCACGGCCGTGGCCGCCTCGCCGCACGAGGCCCGCGCGCTGGCCCACAGCGACGACTGGTTGCCGCCCTGGGCGTAGTAGCCCTCGGCGTAGCGGCACAGCGCGCTGCCGAGCGCGCGTTTGAGCTGGTCCCCGGCGCTGCCGCGGGAGAAGGCCACGCCAGGCCAGCGCATGACGGCCTCGTAGGCGGCGACGAGCACGCCGTGCACATCTGGCTCGGCACTGGAGCTGAGCGGTGGTCGCTCGACGTCGAAGAGATGGTCGTTGATCTCGCATCCGACGAGTCGTGCCAGCGCGCGGTGGACAAGCTGAAGCGCCACCATCCTGGCGTAGAGGTTGACCGCTCGAGCGCGCTGCGGATGCTGCACCGCCACGGGGAGCGCGCCCGCCCTCCCCCGGCCGCGTGGCGAGGCACCAAGGCCCAACGAGCACACCCAGGAACCCTCTTGGCGTAGCGTCGGCCCGCCGCAGGGGGTACAATCGAAGCTTGCGGAGCAAGCGAGCAGTGAGCGGGGCAGGCAGAGATCTCGGCCGAGCCTGCGGCTGGCTGGCGGTCGGCCTTTGGGCCGCTGCCGCCGGCTGCAACGCGCTGCTCGACATCGACCACATCGAGTTCCGCGACCTCAGCGTCGCGGCCGCCGGGGCCGCGGGCGCCGGCGGCCGGGGGACGGGCGGCTCGGGCGGGACAGGGGGCGGCACAGGGCTCGCCGGCGGCGGCGGCAGCGGCGCCGGGGGCGGGTGCGTCGTGGCCGCTTGCCCGGGCGTTGACACCGACTGCAAGCACCGGATCTGCGTCGAAGGCCAGTGTGGCTTGCTGAGCGATGAGAAGGGCAAGCCCTGCTCCCACGGCCGCGCGCCGGGCTACTGCGACGGCGAGGGCGAGTGCGTAGAGTGCGTGCACAGCGGGCAGTGCGCGGACGGCGAGATCTGCCAGCAGAACCAGTGCGTGCCCAAGAGCTGCATCAACGGCGCGCCGGATCCGGGCGAGACCGACGTCGACTGCGGCGGCGAGAAGTGCCCGAGCTGCGCGGACGGCCAGAAGTGCCAGGACCCCTCCGACTGCCAGAGCAAGTTCTGCTCCGAGCCGGGCGCGGGCGGGAACGGAGGCGCGGGCGGGGCCAACTACTGCGCGCCGTGCCAGGGCGAGCAGGACTGCGCGCTCTCGCCGGGTACCTACTGCCAGGGGGGCAAGTGCGTGGGCAAGAAAGCACCGGGCGAGAGCTGCGCGGCCGCGGCCCAGTGCTCGAGCGGCTTCTGCCCGCTGCAGGACGGGCTGTGTTGCAACGCGGCCTGCGACGGCGCTTGCCAGGCGTGCCGGCTGGACAAGAGCGGGCAGGCGAACGGCGTGTGCGCCCCCGTTGCGGCGGGCGAGGATCCGGACGAGGAGTGCTCGGCCCAGGGGCCGCAGTCGTGCGGCGCCGATGGCAGTGGTTGTAGCGGCGAGGCCAAGGGGCCGGGCTGCCGGCTCTACGCCAAGGGCACCGGGTGCAAGGCACAGAGCTGTACGGGCGGCGTGCTCAGCGCTGCCGGCCAGTGCGACGGGCAGGGCCAGTGCGTGCCCGGCCAGCAGAGCAGTTGTGCGCCGTACGGTTGCGATGGGCAGGGCAAGCTGTGCCTGACGAACTGCGCGCAGAAGCAAGACTGCGCTGGGGGCCACTACTGCGACGGAGCGAGCAAGTGCGTCCCCGAGAAGGCCAAGGGCAAGAGCTGTGCGGGCGACGGGCAGTGCGCCACGGCCCATTGCGCCGACGGCTTCTGCTGCGAGGTGGCGTGCAGCGGCTCCTGCGAGGCATGCGACCTGCCCGGCCTGGCGGGCACCTGTACCCTGGTCCCGCTGGGGCAGAACCCGGGCGGCAAGGAGTGCGCCGCAAGCCAGGCCTGCGACGGGGCCGGGGCGTGCAAGACGCTGGCGGGCAAAGCGTGCCAGAGCGGCGGCGAGTGCTTGAGCGGCTTCTGCCCGCCGCAGGACGAGCTGTGCTGCGCGTCGGCCTGCGCGGGGCCGTGCCAGGCGTGCCTGGCGGCGAAGACGGGTGGCAAGGACGGCGTATGCGCCGCGCTGAAGGGCTCGACCGATCCCGACAAGGAGTGCCCGGATCTCGGGGCAGCGCAGTGCAAGTCGAACGGGAGCGGCTGCAACGGCGACGCTCTCGCGCCTGGGTGCAAGCTCTACGGCGCGGATGTGGTGTGCAAGGCGGCGAGCTGCTCCGGCGGCGTGCAGACACCGGCGGGCAAGTGCGACGGCAAGGGCGGGTGCACGTCCGGCGGGCAGAGCGCTTGCAGTCCCTACACGTGCAACTTGGCCGGCACGGCCTGCCTGGCCCAGTGCGGGGGCGATGGTGACTGCGCCGCCGGCTTCTACTGCTGGGGCGGGCAGTGCGTGAAGAAGAAGACGAGCGGGCAGTCCTGCGCGGGGGCCAAGGAGTGCCAGAGCGGCTACTGCGTGGACGGCTTGTGCTGCGCCGGGCCCTGCGTGGGCGCCTGCGACGGCTGCAACCTGCCGGCGTACGAGGGCAGTTGCAAGCTGCGCGCCAAGGGCAGCCCCGGCAGCCCGAGCTGCGGGGCCTACCTGTGCAGCGGTCAGGGCGCGGCCTGCCCCGCGAGCTGCGCGAGCGACGAGGACTGCGCCACGGGCTACTACTGCGACCAGGCGAAGGAGTGCGTGGCGCTGAAGCCGGACGGCGCCTGGTGCCTGAGCCAGCACGAGTGCCTGAGTGCCCACTGCGTCGATAGCTACTGCTGCGAGCAGGACTGCGCCGGCGCGTGCGACGCGTGCAACCTGGGCGGGGGCAAGGGAAGCTGCAAGCCCGTGGCCAAGGGCAGCGCCGGCAGCCCGAGCTGCGCGCCCTACAAGTGCGACGGCCAGAGCGGGGCTTGCGCCTCGAGCTGCGCGAGCGATGGCGACTGCGCCGGCGGCTACTACTGCGACGAGGGAAACAACTGCGTGCCGTTCAAGGCCCTGGGAGTGGCGTGCGCGCAGGGCAAGGAGTGCCTGAGCGGCTTCTGCGTCGACGGCTACTGCTGCGAGCAGGCTTGCGCCGGCGCCTGCGACGGCTGCAACCTGATGGGCTACGAGGGCACGTGCAAGCTGCGGGGCAAGGGCGCCGGCGGCAGCCCGAGCTGCGCGCCCTACAAGTGCGACGGCCAGAGCGCGTCCTGCCCGAAGAGCTGCCAGGAGGGCGGCGACTGCGCCGGCGGTTACTACTGCAACGGCGCGAAGGAGTGCAAGGCGCTGGAGCCGGACGCCGCCCCCTGCCTGGGCCACCACGAGTGCCAGAGCGCTCACTGCATCGACGGCTACTGCTGTGACGGGGCCTGTGCCGAGCCTTGTGACGCCTGCAACCTCGGCGGCAAGCAGGGCACATGCGCGCTAGTGCCCCAGGGGGCGGCGGGCAGTCCGAGCTGCGCGCCCTACCGCTGCGGCGGTCAGAGCGGGGCTTGTGCCTCGAGCTGCGCGAGCGACGGCGACTGCGCCCAGGGCTACTACTGCGACGGGGCGAACAAGTGCGTGCCGTTCAAGGCCCTGGGAGTGGCGTGTGCGCAGGGCAAGGAGTGCTTGAGCGGGATATGCGTCGACGGCTACTGCTGCGACGGGGCCTGCGGCGGTGCCTGCGACGCCTGCAACCTCGGGGGAAAGCTCGGCACCTGCGGCCCGGCAACTACTGCGACCAGGACAAGAAGTGCGTGCCGAAGAAGAGCACTGGCGCCTCGTGCCTGGGCGGCGGTGAGTGCTCCAGCGGCTTCTGCGCCGACGGCGTCTGCTGCGACAAGGCGTGCGCCGGGGCCTGCGACGGCTGCAAGCTGCCGGGCTTCGAGGGCACGTGCCAGCTCCTCGCCAAGGGCGCGGCGGGCAGCCCGAGCTGCGCGCCCTACCTGTGCAACGGCCAGGGCGCCTCCTGCCCGTCGAGCTGCGCCAGCGACGGCGACTGCGCGGCCCAGGCCTACTGCAGCCAGGGCAGCAAGTGCGAGGCGAAGAAGAGCCAGGGCGTGGCCTGCGCGCAGGCCAAGGAGTGCCTGAGCGGCTTCTGCGTCGACGGCTACTGCTGCAACGAGATCTGCAACGGTTTCTGCAAGGCCTGCTCGGCCGCGAAGAGCGGGGGCCAGAACGGCACCTGTGCGTTCATTCCCGGGGGCAATCCCGACAACGAGTGCCCGCCCGGACAGCAGTGCGACGGCCAGGGCGCGTGCAAGGTGGGCTGCGGCGTGGCGCCAATACCGCCCGGCGGTGCCTGCCCGGGGGTGTGCACGGGCGGCTGCGTCGACGGGGGCAAGACCTGCGCGATCGACTGCTTCGGCGGCACCTGCCAGAACACGACCGTCAACTGCCCGGCCGGCTTCGCCTGCAAGGTGGCGTGCCAGGGGCCCGGGGCCTGCTCTGGTGCCACCATCAACTGCCCCGGGATCTACGCCTGCAACATCACCTGCCAGGGCATCGGCCCAGTCTGCAACAACACGACCTTCAACTGCTCGTCCGGTCCCTGCACGCTCGACTGCTTGATGGGCGCCGAGCCAAGCTGCTTCGGCGCGACGCTCAACTGCGGCTCCGATGCCTGCACGGCGAACTGCGATCCTCCCTGCGGCCCGCCGGCGGTCCTCTGCAACCAGTCGTGCCAGTGCCAGGACAACTGCCTTCCGCCGTGAGGCGGCGTAGCTCGATCTTGACATGCTCCGCCCGCGGTCCATCCTGAGCCCATGACGGCGGCGAGCTCACCGGCGACCCGGTGGCTGGGGCGGCTGCGCGTGGCGCTGCTCGCGCTCCTGGTCGTGCCCCTGCTGCACTACGCCGTCGTCTGCGCCACGGCGGCCATGCCGCCCCCGCACGCGGCGCAGCAGGCGATGGCGGCGCAGGCGCCCGATGCCCCGGACCGCCGCGAGATCGGCCCCTCCTACCGCCGCCCGCGCGGCCGGATTGCCGAGATCCGCCTGGTGGGCACCCCGGAGCAGATCGGCCACGCGCACGCGCGGCTTCTCTACCCCGAGATGGTCCGCATCGAGGCCGCCGTGCAGGCCGAGCTCGGCCGGTACGTGCCCTGGGCGCCGCTGCGCTGGCTCCTGCTGGATGTGGCCCGGCTGCGCTTCCGCGATCTCGCGCGCGTGACGCCGCTCGACCGGCAGCGCGAGCTCGCCGCCCAGGCCGCGGCCTATGACCCCGATCCCTTCGCCGCTCTGATGCCGACCTTCCAGCGCTTCCTCTTCCTGCACTCGCTCTACGACGTGATGCTCTCGTTCGAGGGCTCGGCTCTGGTCGGCTGCACGAGCTTCGTCTTGACGGGCCGGGCTGCGGCGGCCGGCCACACCCTGCTCGGCCGAGCCTTCGACTTCGAGGGTCCCGAGATCCTCGACGGCGAGAAGGCGGTGTTCCTGGTGCGCGAAGAGGGCGCCATCCCCTACGTCTCGGTTTCGTGGCCGGGCTTTGTGGGCGCGTCCACGGGCCTGAACGCCCGCGGCCTGGCCGTGGTGATCCACGGGGCACGCGCTTCCGAGCCCGATCCCGGCGGCGAGCCCGTGGCCGAGACCGTGCGCCAGCTCCTCGGCCGCGCGCCCGACGTGGCCACGGCAGTGCGCCTGGTCCAGGGCCGCGACCCCATGGTCTCGCACCTGCTGCTCCTGGCCGACGGCTCGGGACAGGCCGCGGTCGTGGAGCGGGCCCCGGGCCACGCCGCCTTCGTGCGCCGCCTGGGGGGCGGCGCGCGGCTCGGGCTGACCAACCACTTCGAGGGGCCCCTGGCCGCCGATCCCCGTAACGAGCGCGTGCGCGCCACGACTACCAGCGTGGCGCGCCGGCGCCGGCTGGAGGAGCTTCTGGCGGATCTGCCGGCCGGGGCAACCGTCCAACACGCGGTGACAGTGCTCAGGGACAAGCGCGCCTGGGGCGGCGGAGCGCTCCCGCTCGGCAGCCGCCAGGCCATCGACGCGCTCATCGCTACCCACGGCGTGGTCATGGATCTGAGCGCGCGGGAGCTGTGGGTGAGCGAGGGGCCGCGGCTGGCCGGGAGCTTCGTTCGCTTCGACATCGGGGCGTTGCTTGCCGAGGACCACCGGCCGGGCCCGCCCGGGCCGCTCGTCGCGCTGCCGCCTGATGACATCCTGGGCGATGGGCGCTACGAGGCCTGGCGCCAGGCGGGCGCGACACATCCGGTGACGCCATGAGGGCGACTCGACGGGTACGCGTTCACGCCTTCTCCCAGTCGGCTCGTCAGGCGGCCGCGAGCGCGAGCGCGCCCGGAGGCCCGGGCCGCAGCGTACTCCTGTACGTGAGGACCCGGGCCGAGGACGTAAGCCGCGATCGCGGCCGACTCGGCGAGCCGTCGTTGCTGGCGCGGAAATGCCGACCCGGGCCGAGGACGTAAGCCGCGATCGCGGCCGACTCGGCGAGCCGTCGTTGCTGGCGCGGAAATGCCGTGAACGGGTACGTCGACGGCAGCTCCTGCTCGGCCTGGCTGCCGCAGCGCTGGTGGCGGCGGGCGGGGCGCAGGCCGACTCGGTGGACGAGTTGCTCGCCCGCACCGGCGCCGCGCGCGCCTCGCTGCGCACCTTGCGCGCCCGCTTCCGGCAAACGCGCACCATCGGCCTGCTGGCGACCGCGGTGCAGAGCCGGGGAGAGCTTCTGCTCGCGCCCCCTGGCCGCCTGCGCTGGGAGCTCTTTGCGCCCGACGGCGTCACCTACTGGGTCGGGCCGGAGGGTTTCGCGGTGGCGACGGCGGGCGGCGTGAGCACCGCCCCCCGGAGCGCGGCGGGCCGCTTCGGCGCGGTGCTCGGGGACCTCATGGTGATGCTGGGCGGCGATCTGCGGGCGCTGCGGTCGCGCTACGAGCTCAGGGCGCAGGAGCAGCCGGCAGGGGGCCTGCTGATCGAGGCCAGGCCCAAGTCGGCCGAGCTCCGGCTCAACGTCCACATCCACAGCCTCGCCCTGGACGGCGTGTACGTCCACGAGCCTGACGCAGACCGGGCCGTCTTCCACCCTCTACCCGAGCCGACCGCGGACGAGGTGGCCGAGCT
>JACQWT010000104.1 GCA_016209145.1 Deltaproteobacteria bacterium
ACCTGCTGCTGTTCCATGCCTTGCTGCAGGCCGGCGACGCTGCCGGCGCGCGCGCGCGCCTGCGGGCCGCCATCGCGCAGCGCGACCGCGTGGCCCACGCGCTGCCTGCGGCGCTGCAGGCGCGCCTGCTCGGACGCCGCGACCTGTGCGAGCTGCGCCGCCTGGAGCTCGAATGGGAGGGCGGGGCGGCGACGGCGGAGGCCGGGCCGGCCTGCGCCAGTGAGAGGGTGTTTCACAGCCGTCGCGAGCGGTCCGAGGCTAGGGAGGGCGACGCAGGCGTACTCTGGCGTACGTCGAGGAGCCCGACCGACGCATCGGACCGCGCAGCAGGCTGTGAAACACCCTCGGAGAAGCCGCCCGCGGCGGCGCCGCGGCCGCCCCGGCGCGTCCTCGTGGGCTCCTCGGCGCCGATGCTGGCGCTCAAGGCGGCGATTGCCCGCGTGGCGCCGACCGACGCCATGGTGCTCATCACCGGGGAGACGGGCACCGGGAAGGAACTGGTCGCGGAAGCGATCCACGAGGCGAGCCCTCGGCGCACCGGCCCGCTCGTGAAGGTCAACTGCGCGGCGTTGGTCGAGACGCTGCTCCTGAGCGAGCTGTTCGGGCACGAACGGGGCGCCTTCACCGGCGCGGCGGCAAGGCGGCTGGGGCGGTTCGAGGTTGCGGCCGGCGGCACGCTGTTCCTGGACGAGATCGGCGACATCTCGCCCCGCACGCAGGTCGCGCTCCTGCGCGTGCTGCAGGACGGCCGCTTCGAGCGCGTCGGGGGATGCGCGCCGCTTCGGGCCGATGTGCGCGTCGTGTGCGCGACCCACCGCGACTTGCGCGCCATGGTCGACGCCGGCGCGTTTCGCGAGGATCTGTACTACCGGCTCTGCGGTGTGGAGCTGCGCGTGCCACCCTTGCGCGAGCGGGTGGCGGATTTGCCCGAGCTCGCGGCGAGCCTACTCGGCAGCAGCACACAGGCCGCGGGCCGCTCCCCGCTCGCTCTGGGGCGCGAGGCCCTTTGCGCCTTGCGGCGGCACCGCTGGCCCGGCAACGTGCGCGAGCTCGAGAACGCGCTGCGCGTGGCCGCCCTCTTCGCACGGGGACCGGAGATAGCGGTGGCCGACCTCGCCGACAACGTCGAGGGCCTCGCCTCTCTGGCGCCCTCGGCCGGCGCGGGGGGGGAGGGCAGTGTGCAGGCCGTGCCGAGCACGGACACGGCCGCGCTGGTCTACGGGCAGGTTCGCCGGGGCACGGCGCTGGCGGACATGAAGAAGAAACTCGAGCGGGAGTGCATCGCGCGTGCGCTCGGCGAAGCCGGGGGCAACATCACGCGGGCCGCTGCGCTGTTGGGAATGAAGAGGCCGCGCCTCTCGCAGCTCGTCAAGGAGTGCGGACTGGCGCCAGTCCTGAAGGAGATCAAGCCATGAGCAGGCGAGCCAGTCGAGCCGGTCGCCTCCCCGGGGGCCTGCAACTGCGGCGGCTCGCGGCCGCCGCCTGCTTGCTGCTGCTCGCGGGGGGCTGTGTGCTCGACATCGCCGAGGCGGAGCAGGAGCCGGAGAACGCGGCCGAGCAGGCCGAGGAACTGGTTTCGGTGGGCCCCGGCGCGCAGGACGGCCAGGCGGCCGCGGATGGGCGCGGCGGGCGGGCCGGCCGCCCGGGCGGCCTCGCCCCCGATCCGCTCGGAGACAAGGGGGAGCCGCACCCGGATCCGTGGAAGGAGGATGGGGCGGACACGGGCCGGGAGGAGTCGAAGAAGTAGCGGGCGCTCTTGCCGCCGGGATACGCCTGGGCTCATGGTAGGGCGTGGATCCCTCGGGCCTGAGAGCACGCACTACTCTGGTCTGCGGGGCGCTGGCGCTCGCCATCGCCGTCAGCATGCTGCTGCGCGGCCGGGTGCGGAAGGAGCACGTGCTGTTCGCGGCCTTCGCCGGCGACATCGGCCTCTGGTATCTGTCCCAGTCGCTTTTCGGCTTCTTCCAGGCGCCTGTCTGGGAGCGGCTGCGGGTGGTGCTGGCCCTGCTGCTGCCCTTGCTGGCGATCGAGCTCTTCGAGGCCATGGTCCCGGCCGAGGACGGGCGCCGCTCCCGCCTCGGTCGCATCGGCGCGCTGGTGGCCTCTCCCATCGTCATCCTGGTGATCGTCCAGCAGCACCGCGCGGGCCCGGTAGGCGTGGTGGTGCTGCTCTACGTCTTCGCGATGAGCACGGCCGCCCTGTGGGAGCTCGGCCAGCGCGGCGCGCGCAGCCACTCCCGGGCCACCCAGCGCCGCGTGCGCCTGCTGGTGATCATCGGCGTTCTGGCCGGGCTGGGCAGTGCGGGGGACTTCGCCTGGGTCATCGGCTTCGACCCGCCGCCCGTGGGCGTGGCGCTGACGGTGGTCTTCGTGTTCGTCCTCGGCCAGGCGGTGCTGCATCGCCGCCTGCTCGATCTGGGCGAGATGCTCAGCCGGCTGGTCGTGGCCATCGCCATGGCCTCGCTCTTTGCCGTGTTCTTCTACGTGCTCGTGGCCGAGATCGGGCAGTTCAACACCATGTACGTCAACGCCGTGCTGGCGGCGGTGATTGTGCTGGCGCTGTTCAACCCGCTCCATCAGAAGCTGGAGGAGCTCATCAAGCGCTTCGTGCTGCGCGATCCCGAGAGCCTCGCCGCCAGCGTGGCCGAGGCCTGCCGCAAGCTCACGCACGTGCTCGAGTTGGAGGAGATGGGCCGCGTAGTCGTGGCCGCGCTGGAGCGCTCGCGCAGCGTGACCACGGCGGCGCTCTACCTGCGCCGGGAGGACGCCGACGGCTTCGAGCGCCTCGCCGGGCTGGGCGCCGCCACGCCGGCGCGCCTCGATGGCAGCGAGGCTCGGCCGCTCTGGGAGAAGCTGGAGCAGGGGGCGCTTCTGCTGGAACCGTTGGCGCAGCAGATCCGCGAGCAGCGCCAGCGGGGCTCTGGGCCCCATCCGGACGAGGCGGTGCTCTGCGCCGCCGACGTGCTCGGCTCGCCGCTCAGCACCGGGGTCGTGCTGGGAGTACGGGCCGAGGACGGGGAGCTGCTCGGCCTGCTCGGCGTGACCGACGAGCGCATTCGCGAGGCGTTCTCCCCCGAGGACGTGGCCCAGCTCGAGCTGCTCGCCGGTCAGG
>JACQWT010000360.1 GCA_016209145.1 Deltaproteobacteria bacterium
CCAACCCCGTCCCGAAGGGACGGACTTACGTCCTCGGCCCGGGTCCTCACGTACAGGAGTACGCTGCGGCCCGGGCCTCCGGGCGCGCTCATGCGCGCAGCCCCGCCTGACGAGCCGGGTGTTGGAATGCGTGAACGGTTGCAGGGGCGGTGAGCCGAGAGGCGGAGCCGCAGCTCTCAGCCGGCGTCGGGCAGGGCGCAGGCCGCAGGCAGCTCTGCCGCCTGCTGGCCGTCGCTCGCCGTGTAGCAGGAGGCGCCCGGAGCGGCGCGGGCGCAGGCGTCACCGTCGACCTCGGAGCCGGTGCCGCAGAGCGCGCCGAGCAAGGAGGAGACGCACCCGGCCTTGTCGTCGTAGACGTTGTGGCCGCTCTCGCGCGGGCTCTTCACCGCGCAGGCATTCCCGGCGCGGCAGTCGCAGGCGCGCATGCAGAGCGCCTGGACGCCGTCCCAGCACGAGTAGACGATGGGGGCACAGCCCGGCTGGCCCGGCACGCAGCTCGTCTCGTCCTCGCCGCAAGCCGGGGCAGCGAGGACGAGCATCAAGACTGCGAGAAGGCTGCCGCGAAGCGCGCCGCGTCGCACGCTAACCGCCGCTGCACTTCTGCTTCTCGGCCATGCAGTTGTGCTGCGCGCAACCCGCGATGGCTCCCATGCACGCCTGGCAGCCGGCGTCCATCTTGGTCGTCGCGCATCCCTGGATGCACGCCTGCTCGCAGTTGCAGTCCGAGCTGCAGTCCAGGTACGCCTCGCACTTGCCGCCGGAGAAGTCGCCGCTCTCGTAGTTGGCGCCGAGGCAGTCCTCGTAGGCGGAGCCGCACTTGTCCGACATGCAGCTCGTGTACTCGGGGCAGTCATCACCGCCGCTCGAGCTCGAGCTCGAGCTGCAGCCGCTGCTCGAGCTGCCGCTGCTGCTCGACGAGCCGCCGCCCGAGCCGCCCGAGCCGCCGCCGCCGTCGTCGCCTCCACCGCCCCCGCTCTTGCTGCTGCACGCCACGAGCCCGCCCAGCAGGACCAACCCGACCAGTCCAAGACCGATACGGCGCATGACTTTCCTCTTCCGTTGCTCGGAGGCGACAACCGCGCCGCCTCACACCAAGTTGCGGGACGACAATACCACAGATCGTACCACCGCCGCGCCGACTACTCCGGCCGCGCCGCTTCCCCCTGCGCCGCCGGGCGAGCGCGCAAGGCTCCGAGCACGACGTCACGGAAGGCCGCGGCGCAGCGGCGGTTCTGCTCGGCGTCGCCCACGGAGATGCGCACCAGGCTGGAGCCGGCGCGATGAGAGCGCAGCGAGCGGATCGCGATGCCCCGGCCGAGCATGCGCTCGACGATAGCCTCGGCGGCAAGGCCCGTGCCGGCCGCGTCCACCAGCACGAAGTTGCCTTGGCTGGGGCTTACCTTGACGCCGGGCAGCGCCACCAGCGCACGTTCGAGGAAGGTGCGGCCCTCGCGCAGCGCTCGCAGCCGGCGGCGCTGCTCGTCCACGTCGTCCAGCGCGGCGCAGGCCGCGGCCACGGCGACGCTGGAGACGTTCCAGGGCAGCTTGACGCGCCCCAGCAGCCGGATCTGCGCCGGATGGCCGAGGGCGTAGCCGAGGCGCAGCCCGGCCAGGCCGAAGGCCTTGGAGAACGTGCGCAGCACGAGCGCGTTGGGGAACTCGGCCAACAGATACGCGAGCGAGGTCGGCTCGTCGGCGAACTCGCAGTAGGCTTCGTCGATCACCGTGGGCAGCCCGAGCCGCAGCAGGCGCCGCACGAGCGGCGCCGGGATGCTGTTGCCCGTCGGGTTGTTGGGCGTGCACAGGAAGATGAGCTTGGTGCGCTCGGTAATCGCCGCGATGAGCGCCGGCACGTCGAGCTCGCCTTCCTCGGTCATGGGCACCATCACCGGGATGCCGCCGGCCACGCGCGTGCGCGCCTCGAACAGCGAGAAGGTCGGCACGCTGATGAGCACCTCCTCGCCCGGGGCCACGTAGGTGCGAACGGCCAAGTCGATCAGCTCCGAGCTGCCGGCGCCGAGCAGCACGCCCTCCGGGCTCAGGCCCTCGCGCCCGGCGAGCTTGTGCCGCAGCGTCCGGGCGCCGTTCGGGTACTCGTTCGCTCCCATGGCCGCGCGCAGGATGGCCTCCAGCACGCGCTCGCTCGGCCGGAAGGGGCTCTCGTTCGACATCATGCGCAGCGCGTCGCCTCGCTCGGCCGCCCGGGCGAAGTGCTCCTCGTCGTACGGCCGCGCCCCGCGCACCCACGATGGGGCGAAGAGCTCCATTGCCTCGGGATCGGTCCGGCCGCCGCCCGTGGGCTCGTCGCCCAGGCCGTCGCCGAAGACGTGCAGCATGGCCGCGGCCCGCTGCGCCGCCTCGGGCGTGTCCACGTCGATCCAGCGGGCGTCGCCGATGTCGCAGGCGTGCATGCGGCCGCTGGCGGCCAGCGCGGCGACCCCGTCCGACAGCGAGCAGTCGCCGTGCTGCGCCTGGACCTGCTCGAGCTCCGCGACGAGGCCGGGGCCGATGCGAAACACGCCCGTGTCGATCGCGTTGTAGCCATCGATGTCCTTGCCGATGCGAGCGATCCGGCCGTGCTCGAGGCAAACCTTCGTGGCGTCGTCGAGATCGAAGCAGCGCTCGATGTCGTGGTCCACGCCGAGCACGCAGCTCCCGGCCGGGAGCGCGAAAGAGCGCACGCGCCGCACGAGCTCGGGCGAGTAGAGGTGATCGGCCATCGTCAGCAGGCAGCCCTGGGCCACGAAGTCGCGCGCCGCCAGCACCGAAACGCCGTTCTTGAGCTCGAAGTGCGGGTTGTCCACGAAGCGCAGGAGCAGCGCGAGCGAAGCGTCGCGCTCCAGCGCCCGCCGGATCTGGTCGCCGCGGTAGCCCACGACCACCACCGCCTCGCCTACCCCCTCGGACTGAAGCGTCCGCAGGATCCGCACCAGGAGCGGCACCCCCGCGATGGGCTTCAAGGGCTTGGGCACGCTGCCGCCGTTCACGAGGCGGGAGCCGGTGCCCGCAGCCAGTACGATGGCACGAGCAGTGGGATCAAGCATGGCTTGGGGAACTCAGGCGCGCTGGGCTACCTGCCGCGCGCTCTATCACGCATCGCGTCAGAAGTGCAATTACCCGTAGAGCCTGGAGGAACTTCTGGCCGGGACCGGACGCCGGGCCGGCGCGGTGTGCCCGGGGATCACACCTGTAGCAACGGATTCACACCTCGCGGGACTCCTCCCGCGGCTGTTTCCGGGAGATGCGAGCGCCTCCCGGAGCGCAGGACCCGCTGCTAGCAAGCGTCGTACCAGGCAGGTTGTGCCGTTCTACTACGTCCCAGAATCGTCGCGCCGCTCGACGATTCTGGGCTGCGCGCAGCGCCCGAGACGGGCGTCGGGGTTGGGGCCCCGACGCCGAGGCAGCCGGGGCACGGGTGACGCGCGCGCGGCGCGTGTCGGGACCCGAACCCCGTCCCGCAGGGACGGACAGCGTGAAACCTCTGGTCGGCCGGCAACCGCAGCCCTGGCGCCTCCGCCTGGGGTTCGTGGGGGGAACGCGAAGGCGTGAACGCTGGCGTTGGCGGTTTGGGTTGCGGGCGGAGCCCGCGCTATGAAGCCGCCGCCGAAGTTGCGCCAGTCGTGCAACGTGCTCGCCGGATCAGGGCGAACGGGGTTGGGGCCCCGTTCGCGGGATCTGGGGCGAAGCCCCAGCGTGGAATTCTCGCCGCGGACGGCATCCCTGTGCGTCCAGCGCGCAGCGGCCGCGGGGCGTCGCTGCCTGCGTCGGCCCGCTCCGTTCACGCAGGGGCATTGGCTTTGCACTTGGGTTGCGGGCGCAGCCCGCGCTATGAAGCCGCCGCCGCGGCGGCTTGCCCGGCCCGGAGTTCATCACGATGAAGCAACCGACGACCATCGAGTCGCCCCAGGGGAAGCTCGGCGTGCTGCTGCCCGGGCTGGGGGCGGTGGCGACCACCACCATTGCCGGCGTCATGCTCGTCCGGCGCGGCCTGGCCAAGCCCTTCGGCTCCCTCACGCAGTGCGGCACCATCCGCCTGGGCAAGCGCACCGACGGCCGGGTCCCGAGGATTCGCGACTTTCTGCCGCTCTGTGAGCTGGGCCAGCTCGACTTCGGCGGCTGGGATATCTTCCCGGACAACGCCTTCGAGTCGGCGCGCAAGGCCGAGGTCGTGGGCCAGGGGCACCTGGACGCGGTGCGCGAGGAGCTCGCGGCGATTGGGCCGATGGCGGGCGCCTTCTACCCCGAGTACGTCAAGCGCCTGAGCGGGACGCACACCAAACCGCTCGTCAGCAAGGCCGAGATGGTTGAGGCATTGCGCGCCGACATCCGCGGCTTCGTCGCCGCGCACGGCTGCGCCCGCGCCGTGGCGATCTGGTGCGGCTCCACGGAGGTGTTTATCATGCCCTCGGAGGTGCACCAGTCGGTGGCGGCCTTCGAGCGCGGGCTGGCGCGCTCCGACCCGGGGATCTCGAACTCGCAGCTCTACGCCTGGGCGTGCATCAAGGAGGGCGTACCCTTCGGCAACGGCGCTCCCAACCTCACGGTCGACTTCCCGGCGGCTTGGGAGCTCGCCCGCGAGCGCGGCGTCCCCATCGCCGGCAAGGACTTCAAGACCGGCCAGACCCTGATGAAGACCATCATCGCGCCTGGGTTGAAGGCCCGCATGCTCGGGGTAAGCGGCTGGTTCTCGACCAACATCCTGGGCAACCGGGACGGCGAGGTGCTCGACGATCCGGAGTCGTTCCGCTCCAAGGAGGTCTCGAAGCTCGGCGTGCTGGAGTACATCCTGCAGCCGCAGGTCTACGCGGATCTTTACGGCCGCCTCTACCACAAGGTGCGCATCGAGTACTACCCGCCCCGCGGCGACGCCAAGGAGGGTTGGGACAACATCGATCTCTTCGGCTGGCTCGGATACCCGATGCAGATGAAGATCGACTTCTTGTGCCGGGACTCCATCCTCGCCGCGCCGATCGTGCTCGATCTGGCGCTGCTGCTCGACCTCGCCCGGCGGGCGGGCCTCGCGGGCATCCAGGAGTGGCTGAGCTTCTACTTCAAGAGCCCGATGACGGCCCCCGGCCTCTATCCGGAGCACGACCTGTTCATCCAGTTGATGAAGCTCAAGAACACGATGCGCTGGCTCAGGGGTGAGACGTCGATTACCCACCTCGGGCACGAGTACTACGACTGAAAAGCACCCCGCCCGCGAAAAAAAGTTGCAGCGGGGCCCCGGACGTCGAAAACTTGTGGTGCGCTCCGGGCTCGCTGGCCGGGCGCAACGCCTTTGACATCTCTTACTTCCAGGAAACGGCAGATGCCGAAAAGCCGCAAGAGTCGCACCAAGCCGTCCACGAAGCCCCGCCGTTCCACGACCTCGCGCGCAGCGCGCCGCCCCGCCGCTGCCAGGGCGAAGCAGCAGGGTCGCGGCGCCAAGGCCGCGGCCAGGAGGCGGCGCCGCCCCGCCACTGCCAAGACGCCGGCTCGTCGCAGGGTGAATGCCCGGCCGGCCGGCAAGGCCGCCAGTGTCGTTGGGCGTGCAGGGAACGGGAGGTCGGCCTTGTGCCGAGCGGCTACCACCGCTGTCGCCGACCGCGCCGGCGTTGCTCTGGCGGGCAGTGCGCCCAAGGGCGGCAACGGCCGCGGCCACGCCATCCCCCCTGCCGTCGCGCTGGCCACGACGTCCGGCTTGCCGGCAGCGCCGCAGCACGCCGGGGCGGCCGGCGACACGGCCGGCATCCTGCGCGAGGTGCTGGCGCGCCGGATGGGAGGAAACGGGGGTCTGCGCCCGCCCTGCGCGATCGATGCCGGCCTGCCCGTGGCCCGCGGTGAAACCGTGGGAGCGGGCGGCGGCAACGGGAACGGCGGCGCGGCCGCCGACCTGGCGGGCGCGGCCGAGCCGGGGGCTGGCACAGCGGCCCAGCGCAACATCGGCATTCGCGGGGCCGCCCCTTGGGTGGCCCGCCACGCCGCCAAGCACGCCGCCGAGCTGCGGGCTCGCAACGCCGAGCCGGCGCCGCCCGGCAGCGCCCGGGCAACCCTGCGCGTGCCGGCCGAGGCCGAGCGGATCAAGTCGCAGGTGGCCGAGTTGCACCAGATTGCGGGCAACATCCGCGTGATGCGCCGCCGGCTCGACAAGCACTTCTACGAGGTGGGCGAGTTGCTCGCCGGCGTCCAGTGCCGCGAGCTGTACCGGGCCAAGGGCTTCGGCAGCTTCGAGTCGTATCTCGACCGCGAGATCGACCTTCCCCGGCCGGTCGCGCTCAAGCTCGTGAGGATCGCGCACACCTTCTTGCGCGAAGCGGCCTATGACTTCGGGTACGACCGGCTGGTGGCCGCCATGGCGGCGCTCGACGGCGAGATCTTCCAGTCGGCGCCTTCGGCTCCATCGAGCCGGAGCTTCTCCTCGCCCTCGCTGCCGGTGAGGCCTCCCCTGCGCTTCGACTGACTGTGAAGTTCGTCGACGAGGTGCGGATCGGCGTCTTGGCCGGCGACGGCGGCAACGGCGCCGTGGCGTTTCGCCGCGAGAAGTACGTCCCATTCGGCGGGCCTTCGGGCGGCGACGGCGGGGACGGCGGCGACGTCGTCCTGTGTGGCGACGAGGGGCTGGGCACCTTGCTCGATCTGACCTACCCGCAAAGGATCGCGGCCGAGCGTGGCCGGGATGGGGCCGGCAAGGACCGGTGCGGGCGTGCCGGACGGCGTCGAGAGGTGGCCGTGCCGGTCGGAACGCAGGTCTTCGACGAGGCCACGGGCGAGCCGCTCGGCGACATCACGGAGCACGGGCAGGAGCTGCTGGTCGCGTGCGGGGGGCGCGGCGGCCGCGGCAACATCCACTTCGCCACGTCCGTGGATCGTGCGCCGCGCCGGGCGGAACCGGGCACGCCCGGCCAAGCCCGGCAGCTCCGGCTCGAGCTCAAGGTGCTCGCCGATGTGGGCCTGCTCGGCTTTCCCAACGTCGGCAAGAGCACCTTGCTGGCGGCCGTCTCGCGCGCCCGCCCGCGCATTGCCGCGTTTCCGTTCACCACGCTCGCGCCCAAGCTCGGCGTGGTGGCGGTGGGCGGCGGCTCCCGCCGCGGTGGCAGGACGTTCGTCATCGCCGACATCCCCGGCCTGGTCCCCGGCGCAAGCCGCGGGGTGGGTCTGGGGCTGCGCTTCCTGCGGCACGTCGAGCGTTCGCGCGCGCTGCTGCACCTGGTGACGCTGGACTACGGCGACGGGCGTGAGCCGCTCGCGGACTACCTGGCGCTGCGCCGCGAGCTGCGCGCGTTCAAGCCAGAGCTCGCGGAGCTGCCGGAGCTGGTTGTCCTGTCGAAGGCCGATCTGCCGGAGGTGGTCGCGGCCCATCCGGGCCTCGCCCGGCGCTTCCAAGAGGAGCTCGGCATCCGCCTGCGGCTCCTGAGCGCCGTGAGCCACGCGGGCCTGGCGGCGCTGGTGAAGGCGCTCGCCGCGCAGGTGCTGGTTCCCCCGGCGCTGTAGGGTGGTAGACTCGGGCCCGTGGCGCTCAAGATCGATCAGGACCACGCGCGCTTCCGGCACATCGTCCGGGGCAGGATCCGCCAGAACCTGCGCCGGTTCATCACCCGGGGCGAGCTCATCGGCCGCAAGGGCAAGGACCGCGTGTCCATCCCCATCCCGCACATCGACATCCCCCGGTTCCGTTACGACGACCAGCAGTCGGGTGGCGTGGGCCAGGGCGACGGCGAGCCCGGCGATCCTCTCGACCAGGGGCAAGAAGGGCAGGGCGGGGGCAAGGCGGGCCAGGGCGAGGGCGAGCACGTGCTCGAGGTCGACGTGACCATCGAGGAGTTGGCCGACATCCTCGGCCAGGAGCTCGAGCTTCCCGCGATCCGGCCCAAGGGCCGCAGCCACCTGCGGCAGACGATCGACCGCTACCGCGGCATCCGCCGCGTGGGGCCGGAGTCGCTGCGCCACTTCAAGCGCACCTATCGCGAGGCCCTCAAGAGGATGCTGATCACCGGCACGTTCAACCCCGACAAGCCGGTGGTGATCCCGACGCCCGAGGACAAGCGCTACCGCTCGTGGAAGACGTCCAACGAGCCCGTGGCCAACGCGGTGATTATCTACATGATGGACGTCTCGGGCTCGATGGGCGACGAGCAGAAGGAGATCGTGCGCATCGAGAGCTTCTGGATCGACACGTGGCTATCCAAGCACTACACCGGGCTCCAGTCGCGTTTCATCATCCACGACTCGGTGGCACGCGAGGTCGACCGGGAGACGTTCTTCCACACCCGCGAGTCCGGCGGGACGATGATCTCCAGCGCCTTCAAGCTGTGCAAGCAGATGATCGAGGACGAGTACCCGCCGGAGGAATGGAACATCTATCCGTTCCACTTCTCCGACGGCGACAACTGGTCGATGGACGACACGCTCACGTGCATCAAGCTGCTCAAGGACCACCTGTTGCCGTGGTCCAACATGGTGGCTTACGGCCAGGTCGAGAGGCCCTACGGCTCCGGCCAGTTCATCAAGGATCTGCGCCAGCACCTCGGGTCGGACGCGCGGCTCGTGACGAGCGAGATCCCCAACCACGACGCCATCGTCCAGAGCATCAAGGACTTCCTGGGAAAGGGACGGTAGCAGGATGAGCGAGTTCGCGTTGAACACGGTCCTGCCGCGCTACCTGCGCGTCGAGAAGGAGCGCATCGAGCAGAGCGCCCGGAAGATCGGCCTGGACTTCTTCCCGGTCGTCTTCGAGATGATCACCTACTACCAGATGAACGAGATCGCCTCGTTCGGCGGTTTCCCCGTGCGCTACCCGCACTGGCGCTTCGGCATGGAGTACGAGCGGCTCTCGAAGCATTCCGAGTACGGCCTGTCGCGCATCTACGAGATGGTGATCAACAACAACCCGGCCTACGGCTACCTACTCGAGGGCAACTCGCTGACGGAGCAGCGCCTGGTCATGGCGCACGTCTTCGCCCACGTCGACTTCTTCAAGAACAACTTCTGCTTCCGCGCGACGGATCTCGACACCCTGGGGCGGACCATCGATCCGAGCCGTCGCCCGACGCAGTACAACCCGAATCGCCGGTGGATCGACAAGATGGCCAACCACGGCTCCCGCATCGCGCGCCACATCGCGCGCTACGGGATCGACGAGGTCGAGAGCTACGTCGATCATTGCCTCTCGCTCGAGAACCTGATCGACCCGTGGGCGCCGTTCACGGTGCGCGCGCCCGAGCAGCCGGAGGGGGAGCCCGATAGTAGGCCCGAGCCGGTCGAAGTGCCGCGGCTCGCGGCCAAGGACTACATGGAGCCGTACATCAACCCGGCCGAGTACCTCGACGCGCAGAAGAAGAGGCTCGACGAGGAGCAGCAGAAGAAGAAGGGATTCCCCGCCGAGCCCCAGCGCGACGTCCTGCGCTTCCTCATCGACCACGCGCCGCTCAAGCAGTGGGAGCGAGACATCCTGAGCATCATCCGGACCGAAAGCTACTACTTCGTGCCCCAGATGCAGACGAAGATCATGAACGAGGGCTGGGCCTCGTACTGGCACAGCCGGCTCATGACCGAGCACATCCTCGATGCTTCCGAGATCGTCGACTACGCCGACCGCAACGCCAGCGTGCTCGCCACCCTGCCCGGACAGCTCAACCCCTACAAGCTGGGTGTGGCCCTGCTGCGCCACATCGAGGAGAGATGGAACCGGGGTCGGTTCGGCCCGCAGTGGGAGGAGTGCGACAATCTGGACGACAAGCGCCAGTGGGACATGCGCCTGGGGCTGGGCCGCGAGCGGATCTTCCAGGTGCGCGCGCTCTACAACGACGTCACTTTCATCGACGAGTTCCTGACGCCGGATTTCGTCATCGACCAGAAGCTCTACACCTTCGGCTACTCGGAGAAGAACGGCCGCTACGAGATCAAGAGCCGGCAGTTCCAGGAGGTGAAAGGGAAGCTCCTGTTCCAGCTCACCAACTTCGGCAATCCCGACATCAGCGTCGTTGACGCGAACTTTCAGAACCGCGGCGAGTTGCTGCTGCGGCACGAGCACGGGGGCATCGACTTGCGGCAGGACTGGGCCAAGGAGACGCTGCGGGCGCTGGTGCGCGTCTGGAAGCGGCCCGTGGGCGTTGCCACCGTGCTCCAGGGCAAGCCGGTGCTCCTGCGCTACGACGGAACGGAGCACTCGGAGGCTCCCTACTCGGTATGAGCCGGCGCGCGTATCCGGTCACGGCATTTGCGCGCCAGCAACGACGGCTCGCCGAGTCGGCCGCGATCGCGGCTTACGTCCGCGGGCCGGCTCCTCACGTACAGGAGTACGTTCCGGGCCGGCCCTGTGGGCGCGCTCGCGCTCGCGGCCGCCTGACGAGCCGGGTGGGAGACGGCGTGAACGCGTACCGGCGGGCGGCGTTCCTCGCCGGCGCGCTGGCGCTCGCCGCGGCCGGTTGCGGCGCGGCCGGCCCGCCGCCTGCAGCCTCGGTGCTGGCGCCCCCGCGAGCGAGCGCGCTCACGCCCCCGACTCCGGCGCCGGCCGTGGACGTGCGCGCGGCGCGACTGCGGCTTGCGGCGAGCTCGCCGGCTCTGGCGTTGGGCACGGGCACGGTGGCCGACGCCGAGCTCGGGCGGGCGGACGCTGCCTACGCGGGAGGCGACTACGCCGCCGCGGCGCGCGGCTACGAGCGCGCCGCCGGGCTCGATCCCACGGATCCGGCACCGCTCGTGGGGCTGGCGCGAGCGCGGCTCGGCGAGGCCGACGTGCCGACCGACTTCGGCGCCGCGCCGGGCGACGCCACGGCCCTGGCGGCGGCCGATCTCTTGCGGCGGGCGCTCGGGCTGGAGCCGGGCTACGCGCCGGCGCTTCTGGAGCTGGGGCGCACGCTGCTCGTGCTCGGCAGCGCCCCGGAAGCCCTGGACGCGCTCTCTGCGGCGAGCTCGGTCTCGCCGGCCGACGCCGAGGCGTGCTCGGCGCTCGGCATCGCGCAGCTCGCGCTCGGCAGGGTAGGCGAGGCCGTCACGTCGCTCGGGCGCGCCGCACGGCTCGAGCCGGCGAGCGCGGAGCGCCAGAGCGGCCTGGGCACGGCGCTGCTCGTGCAGGGACGCACCGCCGAGGCGCTGGCGGCGTTCGAGCGAGCCGCCGAGCTTGCGCCGGCCGACCCCAAGATCCGCACCAATCTCGGCACGGCGTACCTGGCGGCGGGCGACCCGGGCCGCGGCATGCCGCACCTGAAGGCGGCGGTTGCGGCCGAGCCCGGACGCGCCACGTACCGCGCCAACCTGGGCTACGGCCTGCTCCTGGGCGGCCAGGTCGATCGGGCCGTCGCGGAGCTGCGCCAGGCCCTGGAGCTCGATCCTCGGCTCGCCACCGCCTGGATCACCCTCGGCAATGCCCTCGTCAAGAAGGGCGAGCGCGCGGCGGCGCGCGAGGCCTACCTCAAGGCCAGGGACATCGACCCTACGGATCCGCGTGTGAGCGCCGTGCTGCAAGAGCTCGACGAGATCGAGCGCGAAGCCAAAGCCAAAGGGAAGAAGAAGGATGGACCACAGCTTCGACGGTAGCCCCAAGCCCACGGCCGGGCCCGATCCCGCCCTGTGTGTCGTTACCTGCGCCGTCACCCGCGTGCTGGCCACTCGGCGCCAGTGCCCCGACATCCCGTACACGCCCGTCGAGATCGCCGAGGAGACCCGGCGCGCCTACGAGGCCGGCGCCGCGGTGGCGCACATCCACGCCCGCACGGACGACGGCACGCCCTGCTTCCATCCGGCGGTGTTCGCGCGAATCAAGCAGGAGGTGCGGGCGCGCTGCCCCATCATCTTGAACTTCTCCACCGGGACCATCCTGGAGGACGTGACCGAGCAGTGCACCTACATCCGGGAGAGCCGTCCGGAGATCGCCGCCCTGAACATGGGCACGATGAACTACTCGAAGTACTCGCCCAAGCGCCGCGCCTTCGCCTTCGATCTGGTGTTCCCCAACACCTACGAGAAGATCGTCAAGCTTCTTACCGCCATGAACGAGGCCGGGGTAAGGCCCGAGCTGGAGTGCTTCGACACGGGGCACGCCCACGGCATCTGGCCGCTCCTCGACATGGGCGTCCTGCGGCCGCCGCTGCAGTTCTCGTTCATCGTGGGCGTGCTGGGCGGCATCCCGGCCCGCGTCGAGTCGGTGCTCTTGCAGCGCCAGCTCATCCCCGCGGGCGCAAGGTGGGAGGTCATCGCCATCAGCCACGGCCATTGGCCGATGCTCGCCACCGCGCTCGTGCTGGGCGGCAACGTGCGCACCGGCTTGGAGGATCACCTCTATCTGCCGGGCGGCGAGATGGCCAGGAGCAACGGCGAGCTGGTCGGCGTGGCGGCGCGCATGGTACGCGACGTGGGGCGCCGCCCGGCCACGGTGGACGAGGCGCGCGCCATCCTCAGCTTGGAGCCACCAGCACCATGAGCGACCGCCCCTACACCACGATCCTGGTCGCGCGCTGCGAGGACCTGCACGGTCCCGGCGTGCTGAGCGTCACCCTGAACCGGCCCGGCAAGCGCAACGCCATCGGCCCGCGCATGGTGAACGAGCTCCTGTACGCGCTGGGCGACGCCGGCCGGGACGAGCAGGTGCGCTCGGTCGTGCTCACGGGCGCGGGCGAGGCGTTCTGCGCGGGCGGGGATCTGGCCCAGTTGGGCGGCGAGAGCGACGAGGGCGAGCTGCCGCCCCAGGGCGACTACGCCGACCTCCTGCTCGCCATGGTGCGCTCGCCCAAGCCCATCGTGGCGCGCGTCAACGGCCATGCCCTGGGCGGCGGGCTGGGGCTCGTGGCCGCGTCGCACTTCGCGGTCGGCGCGCTCGATGCCAAGCTCGGCACGCCGGAGATCAAGGTCGGCCTCTTCCCGATGATGATCATGGCCGTCCTGCGGCGCGTCATGCCGCACCGGCAGATGCTGCGCATGATGCTCCTGGGCGAGCGGATGAGCGCCGAGCAGGCGGTGGCCTGTGGCCTGCTCGGCCGCGCCGTGCCGGCCGCCGAGCTCGACCAGGCCGTGGCCGAGGTAGTCGGCGCGATCGCCAAGATGAGCCCGGTCATCGTGCGGCTCGGGCTCGAAGCGCTGGCCGACCAGGAGGATCTGGCGCTGGCCGAGGCCCTGCCCCTGCTGCGCGAGCGCCTGGGCCGCTGCCTCGCCACCGACGACACCCGCGAGGGCCTGATGGCGTTCCTGAAGAAGCGCGAGCCGGTGTGGACGGGGAGGTAGGCAGCCCGGGCGGTTGACGTGGCCTCCAAATTCGGCGAAATTGGAGGTCATGGACTACATACCCCGCCGGCTGGAGAGCCAGCTCCGGCACCACATCGTGTGCCGCTCCCCCCGGCGGATGCGCGTCACCGACCGCGTCGATGCGGTTCCCTGGCAGGAGCTGCAGGCGGTGGTCGAGGGCTGATCTACTCTTGCAGGGGCCAGGCCATAGTCTTCGCGCTGGCCTTGGCCGAGCCCAACTGCGACAATGCTCCTGTCGGGAGCCCGCGCTGCACGCCGGGCATCCCGGGGAGGAACACCATGGACGGACGGCAAGTTGGGCAAGCAGCGCAGTGGGACGGACGGCAGCCTCTACCTCGCACGCCGGCGCGATGGCTCTCATGGATGTGGGCACCGTTGGTGGCGGCGCTGCCGCTGCTCCTTGCCGCGCCGGCGTCGGCCGCCGTGCCCGGGACCATCACCCACCAGGGCAGGCTCTACGACGCGGGCACGAGCCTGCCGGTCGAGGGTGAGCTCAGCGTCTCGTTCGCGATCTACGACAGCCAGCTCTCACCTGCGCCCGTCTGGGTCGAGGTCCACAAGGTCGGCTTCGAGTCCGGCTACTTCAACGTGCAACTCGGCAGCGTCATGCCGTTCCAGAAGAACACCTTCGACGGGGCGACGCGCTACCTGGGCATCACCATCGAGGGCGACACGGAGATGAAGCCCCGCGCGCCCATCGGCAGCGTGCCCTACGCGCTCGTCGCGGACAACGCCACGGGCGACATCACGCCCTCCTCGGTCGGCATCGCCGACTACGGGACGGTCATCGACGGCAAGGGCAAGTGGGTGGGCGACCCGACGGGCCTGCAGGGTCCGCCCGGTCCTCAGGGTCCCAAGGGCGACGCCGGTCCGGCAGGCCCGCCGGGACAGAAAGGCGATCCAGGGGCGACCGGCCCGCAGGGGCCCCAGGGAGCAACGGGCCCGCAGGGCCCGGTCGGACCGAAGGGAGATCCGGGCGCGGCCGGCCCCCAGGGAGCCCAGGGAGTCACCGGCCCCCAGGGCCCCGTCGGGCCCAAGGGCGACCCAGGCGCTACCGGCGCGCAGGGGCCCAAGGGCGACAGCGGCCCGGCGGGCCCGCAGGGTGCGGTCGGGCCCAAGGGCGACCCGGGCGCGATTGGCCCGCAGGGCCCGCAGGGGGCGACCGGCCCGCAGGGTTCTCAGGGGGCGACCGGCCCGCAGGGGTCTCAGGGGGCGACCTGCCCACAGGGGCCCAAGGGCGACACCGGAGCCTCGCCCTTCCTTCTGAACGGCAACAACGCCTACTACGTGGCCGGCAACGTCGGCATCGGAACGGCGAATCCGGGGGACAAGCTGGAGGTGGCGGGCACGGTCCGGGCGAACAACGTGGTCAAGGCCGACGGCATGGAGGTGTCGAGGATCTTCTACAACTCCGTGTCGTACGGCAGCGTGGCCTGCGGCTCGGGCACGCTTTCCTCCTACACGTTTGCGCTGACCGGGACGCGCACGGTGTTCATCGAGGTCAAGGAGGCGGGGCGGCTGAACGGCACGGGGCACAGCTACATCGAGCTGTACGTCGACGGCGTGTACCGGGACAGCTCGGGCGTCTACGACTACGCCGGGTGGCGGTTCTTCAACGTCGTGCGCTGGGCCGGCTCGCTCGGGGCGGGCAACCACACGGTCCGGATCGACTGGGGCTGCGGGAGCGGCGCCGGCTCGATGTCCGACGGCGGCGGCGAGTGGCCCAACGGCGGCTTGCAGTATCTCGTGCTGGTGGGCCAGTAGGGCGGGCGGCATAGCCTCCTCTAGCCGGCCTTCCAACAGATCATAGTGGCCGAAGGGGCCAATGTCGGCGGCGTAGGAACGGATCGGCTCGAAGCCCGTTGCACGCCGCTCCAGCGCCTGGCAGTCCGCGCTCTCGAACGAGGACCAGAAGCAGTCGACCCAAGCGCGCAGGAGCTGCGGCTTGCACACGCTCGGCTCATCGCCGTGGCTGGCGCGCACCAGCTCGGCCAACGTCGGCAGCCGGCCGCCGCGCCACGCGCAGAAGATCGCCGCCCGGGCGAAGTCCGCGTGCACCGGAAGGTAGCGTCGTTCAATCCTCGACCGGATCGTAGCTACAGCGCGCCCCGTACGCGTACGGGCCCCAGTCCTCCTCTGGAGTAGACGGTACCAGCTCGGCCCCAAACACCGCGGTGCCGTACACTTCTAGGAGTGTGTCGGAGAAAGCGTGCTCGAAATGGTCCAAGTTATCGAAATCGCTCACTTTACTCTGACGCTGGAACCGTACAATTCCGCGCACTTAGTTTTTTCTCCGACAGGCTCCTAGGTCAGGTGTATGGTTGACCAGCCGGTTGCCCGGGCCGAACAGGAAAGGCGTGTCGCTGCTGCCCAGCTTGGCTGGAGCCGGGGCACCGTCAGGCAAAGCGCAGTACTCGGCCACATCGAGCTTCGATGCAAAGACTGAGCTCCCAGTGTACTCAAGCTGCCAGCCAAACAGATCGTAGTGCCCGAAGGGCCCGAGATCCTCAGGGTAGGACCGCACGCGCTGATCTGGCGGCCACGTCCAACCTAGGGCGTGCGCCAAGAACTCCGCACAGGGGCTCTCCTCCAAGGCGTGCGCGAAGTAGCAGTTGAGCCACGCCTGGCGCAGCTCGGGCTTGCAAAAGTCCTCCAGGTCGCCGTGGCTCGCGCGCGCGAGCTCCGCCACAGCAGGCAGTCTTCCCCCGCGCCAGGCGCAGAAGGCCCTCGCGCGCGCGAAATCGAGGACTGCCGGAGAGCGACCCATCGACTCATCGTCCCACGCCGGCACGTCCGGCGGATCGTCGATCCGAAGGGGCAGCTCGCACGCTCCGGCATCCACGCAGTGGCTGTAGCACTCGTTCGTCACCTCATCAGGGTCGACGAAGACCCGGCGCACCGTGAAACGCCTGGCGCCCCAATAGGTCTCGCACGGAGCGGGGCCGAGAATGGTTCCCTGTGCATCCATCACGAAGTCGCCTATCCACGCGCTGCCTGTGGGCACGAGCACAGGTGGCGCACAGCCCGCTACCGGAGGCGCGGCGCCGGACGGAAGAACCGCCGGGGCGTCTCCCCCGGGCCGCGCGCTGTGGTCGAATTCAGCCATGGACGAGCAGTCGCAGCCGACCAAGGCGAGGATGAGCGCGCCCCGGCACGGGCGCATGAGCCGCAGTCCAAACGTCCAGTGAAGGCGCATGGCTTGAAGCCCTCCGAGCTACGGCCAGAAGCTGCTCTGCAGGATCGACGCGTCCGTGTGCGCAATGGCGCAGTCCTGCGGCGAGATCTTGGCGCTCTCGTGGTAGGCCCAGGGACACATCAGCTCCGTTTCGTCCTCGCAGTAGTAGTCGTAGTCATCGGGGTTGAGGCCAAGCATGTGCCGCTCGCTCTTGAAGGGTGAGGCGGGTGGGGTGCTCGCTACCGGTACGAGTTTAGCGGGTCGGCACGGGCCGTCCGCGAACGAGTGCGGTATCACGAATGCAGCGTGATAGCTGCATAGCGCGGCGTTCACGACGGCGCGAAGACCGAGGGCGGTGGTTGCCCCTGCAGGTGTGCGTCGTGGAG
>JACQWT010000361.1 GCA_016209145.1 Deltaproteobacteria bacterium
GATCTCGTCGCCGGGCTCCGTCGCAGCCACTGCCCGGTGGCGCCATGCTCGTGGGAGCCGGTGCCCCCGCCCGAGATCATCCCGGACCTCAAGCACCTTCGCAGGCTCGTGCGCTACCTGGCCCTCAACCCCTGCCGGGCCGGGCTGGCGAGCGATCCGCTGAGCTGGCCCTGGTCCACGCACCGCGACGTCGTGGGAGCGGTGGCTGACCCGTGGATTGACGGCTCGCGCCTGGCTGCGGCGTTGGTGCTCCCCGCGCAGGGCTTCGCCGTGGCCCACCATGCGTACGTCTCGGGCGACCCCTGCGTCAGCACCGCCGGCACACCATTTTCCCGCCGCGCTGCGCCAACTCCCGTCGCCGTTCAGCCCTTGGCAGCGCTGGCCGCGGCGGCGGCAGCCGCGAACCGCGCCGCGCCGGCAGACATCAAGCGGCGCTCGCCCACGCGCGCGCTGCTGCTCGAGCTTGCGGGGCGGCACGGCTGGCAGGATGGCCCGCGGCTGGCGGCCCTGTGCGAGGTCGGCCGGTGGACGGTCTGGCGCGGCCTGCACCAGCGCGACGAGGCGGCTCTCGCCGCCGCGGAGCTGTGCCTCGGCGACGAGCGCCTGCGCATCTGGCGGACGCCACAAAGGCGATCGCCTGTCGAATCACACAAAACGTGTGATTCAGGCGCCGAACGGTGGGCGATCGCCCCCCGAATCACACACTTTGTGTGATTCGGGTGCCGATCACGCGGGCCTGCTGGTCAGCCCTCGGGCGGCGTCACGTTGCCGCGGACCCACTCGACTATGTCGGCGAGCGCCGTGCCCGGCGTGAACATGGCCTTGACGCCGGCCTCGCGCAACTGGGGCTGGTCGCCCTCCGGGATGATGCCGCCGCCGAAGACCACCACGTCTTGCGCCCCGCGCTCGGCCAGCGCCGCAAGCACGGCGGGGAAGAGCGTGTTGTGCGCCCCCGACATGATGGACAGGCCGACCGCGTCCACGTCCTCCTGCACGGCCGCGTTGGCGATCATCTCCGGCGTCTGGTGCAGGCCCGTGTAGATCACCTCGAAGCCCGCGTCGCGCAGCGCACGCGCGACCACCTTGGCTCCCCGGTCGTGCCCGTCGAGCCCGGGCTTGGCGACCAGCACCCGCACCTTGCGATCAGTCATCGCGCCATCCTCGCCGCGGCCACCCTGCCGCGCGCCTGAGACCAAGTAGCGCGAAGCCGGCGCAGAGACAACCTCGCCGGCGCGTGGGCCCCTCTCACGGCCGCACGATCGTAGTGCCCTGGGGCGGCTCGAAGGCGAACTCCTCTTTGGGAATGGGCTTGTTCACCACCGGGGCGCTGAAGTCGAAGCGATTGCGATTGCCCTGCGCGTCCAGGACGAGCACCCGGCGCACCTGGCTCGTCTCGGCGTCGACGTAGAGAATGACCTTCTGGTAGGCGGGCGTGGCCTCGCGCGGGGTGCCCTCGAGCACGTAGCCGCCCTCGACCTTCATCTGGGCGGGATCGAGCAGCCGCAGGACGAAGTCGCGCTTGAGCTTGCCCTTGCCCAGCAGGAAGGCCAAGGCCGCCGGGTACTGGGACATCGCCACCTTCGTCTCGTACATCTGCTGGTTCTCGCGCTCGTAGACCCTGATGGTCTTGCCGTCGGAGACGACGCGGTTGCCGTTGGGCTTGTCGTAGCGGAAGCTGAGCCGGCCCGGCTTCTCGAAGGCCAGCCGTCCGGTGGACTCCTTCTTCACGTTCTGGACCTTGATCCGGTAGGTCTGGGCGAAGCTCGCCTGGTAGGTCTTGGTCGTGTCGTAGAAGCGCTGCACGCGCTCGGCCACGAGGTCCGCCGTCAGCTCGGCGGCGCCGGCGGGCAGGACGAAGGCGAGCACCAGGGCAAGGGCAGCGGCGCCGAGCCAGGCGCGAGCGGCCGGAGGACGGCGAGACGCGCAGCGCAGGACGTGAGCGTGCATAGGAATGCTCCCGATGTTGGACGAGGCTCGCGAGAGACCGACGCAAGAAGCTAGCACAATCGGGCTCGCCATCAGCGCCCCGCCCGCGCCAGCGCCGCGGCGAAGCCGGCGCAGTTCAGGTGCGTCAGGCCGAGGGCCAGCGCATCCGCGGCGTCGGGCGGCGGCGGCTCGCGCAGCCCGAGCACGGCCGCCACGACCAGCGACACCTGGCGCTTCTCGGCGCGCCCGCGGCCCACCACCGCGCGCTTCACGAGCGCGGGCGAGTACTCATAGATTGGCACGGCGGCGCGGCGCAGCCGCAGCAGGACGACCCCGCGAGCGTGGCCGAGCTTGGACGCGCTCTGCGCGTTCTTGGCGAAGAAGATGCTCTCGACGGCGCCGGCCGCGGGCCGGTAGGCGGCCAGGACCTCGGCAAGCCCCTCGTCGATGGCGAGCAGCCGGTCGGCCAGGCTGCCCTCGGGCGGCGCCGCGATGACCCCGTGGCCGAGGTGCCAGAGGCGCGAGCCCTGGCGGGCGAGCACGCCCCAGCCGAGCCGCCGCGTGCCCGGATCGATGCCGATCGCCCGCAACTCGGCCGCGCCGCCGCCCTGGCCCGGCACAGTCAGCATGCGCCGTGCCCCCCGGCCGGGAAGATCTTGCCCGGGTTGAGTATGCCCTGCGGATCGAAAAGGTGCTTGATGCGCCGCTCGATCCCGATGAGCTCGGCGCTCTGCTCCAGCGCCAGGTAGGGCGCCTTGGACAGGCCGATGCCGTGCTCGCCCGTGAGCGCGCCGCCCATGCCGACCACGAGCCGGAAGATCTCGGAAAGGGCGAGCTTCACCTGCGCGAGTTGCTCGTCCTCGTCCCAGAGCAGCGTGACGTGCAGGTTGCCGCTGCCGGCGTGGCCGTAGCTCAGCATGCGCACGCCCGTGCGCTCGGAGAGACGCGCCACCTCCTCGACGAGCCGGCCCATGGCGCCGCGCGGCACGACCACATCCTCGGCCACCTTGTGCCGGGCCAGGCGCCGCAGCACGTTGGTGAGCTCCTGCCGGGCCGCCCACAGCCGCGCCCGGTGCGCCTCGTCCTGCGCCGCCAGCACCTCGCTCGCGCCCGCGTCCGTGAGCCTCCCGCCCAGCGCCTCCATGTCGCGCTCGCACGGCTCCGGCTCGCCATCGACCTCGCACAGCAGCATGGCGCCCGCGTGCTCGTCCACCGGCACGCCCTGGGAGCGCATGGCCGCCAGGCAGGCCGCGTCCATCATCTCCAGACAGCGCGGGGGCGGGCCGCTGGCGATGACGTGCGCGACGGCCGCGACGCAGCGCTGCACGTCGTCAAATAGGGCGAGCAGCGTGCGAACCGCGGGCGGCTTGCGCACCAGGCGCAGCGTCGCCTCAACCGTGACGGCCAGCGTGCCCTCGCTGCCCACGAGCAACGCGGTGAGATCGTAGCCGGAGACGCCCTTGGCCGTGCGATGCCCGCAGCGAAGACGCGTGCCGTCGGGCGTCACGACTTCCAGGCCGAGCACGTAGTCGCGCGTGACGCCGTACTTCAACGCCCGCGGGCCGCTGGCATTCTCGGCGATGTTCCCGCCCAAGGCGCACTGCTTGTAGGAGTTGGGATCGGGCGGATAGAACAGGCCCTCGGCCTCGACCGCGTCGTAGAGCTCGGCCAGGACTATGCCCGGCTCGACTACGGCGAGGCCCTCGGCGCGGTCGATCTCCTTGACGGCCTTCATGCCGAGGCACGAGAGCACGATGCCGCCGCACACGGGCACGCACCCGCCCGACTTGCCCGAGCCCCCGGCGCGCGGCGTGACGGGCACGCCATGGCGGGCCGCCACCGCGAACGTGCGCACCACGTCCTCGGCGCTCGCAGCCAGAACCACCACGTCAGGCGCTACCGGCTCCTGCTCGGACTCGTCGCCCGCGTGGGCGAGGCAGCCCTCGGGCGAGGTGACGAGCTTGGACGCACCCAGAGCCCGATCGAGATCGAGCCGGACCCGATCGACGGTGGCCGGGGAGGGCCGCGCAAGCTCAGGACGGGGCGCCACGGCCGGCAGCATAGCGGCGCCGCGCGCGCGAGGCGAGCTTGCACCCTGCGCGCCGCGCGGCGCCTGCCGCGAGCAGCACGGCCACGAGCGGCCAACAGGCCGGGGCCGGCGCCCGGCCACCCGTCCGGCAGCCGCAGCCGCCAGTGCCCGGGGGCAGGCGCACCGGCGGCGGCTCGTAGTGGGGCGGCTCCCTGGTGAGCCGCGGCACTACTGGGTTGCCTTTGAGGGAGCGGGGATCGCCCGAGGCGATGAACGCCGCCCAGAAATAGGGGTGGGCGCGCGCCCTCTCGGCCAAGAACGCGAGCTGCGCCTGGCGCAGCGCCTCCGCCCGGCCACCGCCCTGCGCCAGGCCGCGGTAGTAGGCGATCATGAGATCGCGCGTGGCCTCGTCGTCGACCTTCCACAGGCTCATCACCTGCGTCTGCGCACCGGCGATGGCGAGCGCCCGGCGCAGGCCGTAGACGCCCTCGCCGTTGCCCACCTCGCCGATACCGGTTTCGCAGGCCGACAGGACCACGAGCCGGGTGCCGTACAGGTCGAGGCTGGCCGCTTCCAGGGCCGTGAGCAGGCCGTCGTCGCCGCCGCCGAGGTAGCCCCACACGGCGTTGGCCCCGCGCAAGGCAAGGCCCGAGCGCAACAGCGGCTCGCCCAGCTCGACCAGCTTGCGTGCCGGCTGCGGGGCCCCGGCGTCCGTCTCCTCCAGCACGAGCCCGCGGCTGCCCGCCAGCCCCCCTTGCCGGTCGGCGAGGAAGAAGCCGTGCGTGGCGACGTGCAGGACGCGAGGACCTCGGGCCGCCAAAAGCGCCGTCTCCGAAGCCTGCGCGCCGGTCAGCACCGAAGCCCCTTCGACCAGCGAGGAGAGCGCCGCTGCCTCCTCGGCCGTGCCGGGCAGGGGCGGGAACCGCATCCGCGTCAGATCCACCATGGCGCCCCGGCCGCCGCCCTCCCCCTCGCTGCCGGCTCCGGCGGCCGGCACGGCGCCGCCCTGGGCGCCGGCGTCGAAGTCGGGGGCCGCGACGATCACGGGCGGACCGCCGGCCGGTGCCGGCCGGCCAAAGCGCAACAGGTCGCGCCCGCTCGTGACGTAGGTGATGGCGTAGGTCTCGAGCTGGAGAGCACCGTTCTCGTCGACGAGCGCCGCGAGCGGCAAGAGGTGAAGCTGGCCGTCGAGCGAGACGAAGAGCGAGCGGGCGCCCCGCAGCAGCGGCCTGAGCGGTCGCAAGAGCGCGGCGTCGAGCTCGCGCGCGAGCTGCCTTGTCTCGGGCGAGCGCGCGACGATGAGCTGGCGAAACCGCCCGACGAGCGCGTCGATGGGCGCCGCCGGGCCGAGATCGGCCCAGTCGAGCGTGCCGTCCGGGTGCAGCACGTAGGCGCCGTAGCGCGCGGCCCCGTGGCGCTCTTCGCCGCGCCGGGCCCGCACCTTGGCCGGCCGGAAGTGTACGATCTCGACGAGCGCGTGACCCTCGGGCAGCGCCTGGGCGACCTGTCCGACCTCGACCGGCTGGAGCTTGCCCGCGAGCGCGCGGGAGCGGGCGCCGAGTTGCCCCTCGAGATCGCTGAGCTTGCGCGAGAACAGACCCACGACGAAGTGGGCATCGATGCCGTTCGTCCCCCCTTCGCGGCCGTCGCTCCCGCGCCGCACCCGTCCGATCTCGGTCGCCGCGACCGCGGCGCGCGCCTCGCCCAGCTCGCGCAGGAGCTTCAGGTCGGCCGGCGTGAGCTCGCTCCGGATCTCCAGCAGATCCCCGGCCATGGCGTCGAGCACCCTGCCCTTGCGGCGCAGCACGGTGCGCAGCGCGAGCCGCGCGGCCTCGAGGTCGTCCGGCGCAGCAACAAGGTGCAGCGAGACCGTGAGATTGGTGAGCCAGCGCGCGTAGTCCGAGTTGACCCGCTTCTGGGCCTCCGAGCCGAGCCCGAGCAGCCGGCCCAGATCCCGGTCGATGATGTCGTTCGCGCGCACGAGCGTGCGCACCGCCGCTCCGCCGTCGCCGCTCGCAAGCTGCCACTGCGCGAGCTCGCCCAGGGCCTTGCCTACCTCGGGGTGCGCCGAGCCCAGCGCCCGCTCTTCGATCGCGGCGGCCTCGGCGCCGAGCTCGGCCGCCCGCGCGAAGTTGCCGCGGGCGCACGCCTCGAAGTGCGCCAGATTGAGACCACGCGCCGCCACGTCCGGGTCCCCGTCCCCCAGCCCCTGGCGCGCCGCCGCATATGCCTTCTCGTAGAGCGGGCCGGCCTGCGCGTCCTCGCCCGCCAGATGATGGAGGTCCGCCAGCCGGGCGCCGGCCTCGGCCACGAAGCGGCTCTGCGGGCCGAGCGCGCGCTCCAGCAGCTCGATGGCGCGCGCGAAGAGCCGCTCGCCCCGGCGGGCCTCGCCCGTGCGCGCGTAGTAGTCGGCCAGCCGCACCAGGGCGCGGGCGCTCTCGGGGTGCTCGTCGCCCAGCGCGCCCGCGAGCGTGACGCTGGCCTGCTGCAGGGTCTTGGGCGCGAGGCGCGCAAAGCCCTTGCGCACGTAGGCATCGGCCGTGCACAGGTCGGCACGCGCGCGCTCGATGTCTTGCTCGCCGACCTTGGCCCCGGCCTCCAGGCAGGTGTTCTCGGCGGTCTCGAAGTCGCCGGCCGCGAGCTGGATCTCACCCAGGCGGCGCCCGGCCTCGGCAGCCACGGCCGGGGCGTCGCGGCCGAGCGCCGCCGCGCGCCGCGCAAGAGCCCCTGCCTCGACCAGGTCGCCGCGCCAGAGGCGCACTTGCGCTTGCAGCAGCAACGCCCGCGCCACGCCGGCCGGGCGATCGCCACGCTTGCTCAGGATGGCTTCGGCGCGCGCGGCGGGCTGCGCCATGCCGGCGTAGTCGCCGGCGGCCTCGCGCACCTGGGCGAGCTGGATCAGGGCCGCGGCCACGGCCGGATCCTCGGGGCCGGCACCGGCCTGACGGGCGGCAAGCACTCCCTGAGCGGCGCCGAGGGCCTTGCGGTAGTCGCCGGCCAGCATGAGCTCCAGCACCTGCCGGTCGCCGCCCTCGGCCTCGTCGATGGTGAGCGAGGCTCCGGCGGCGCGCGCCAACGCGAGCAGCCCGAGCACCGTGCAGGCGACGAGCGCGTACCTGCACCACCGCTCAGAAGGAAGCACCGAGCGTTCCTCCCATGGCTTCGGCGTCCGCGTAGTGCGTGTAGCGGAACAGGAGGTCGAAGCCCACCGGCCCGCCGACCCACAGGGTCACGCCGACGCCCACGCGCGTCTCGCTCGGCACGCGGTCCTCTGCGCGGATGAGGTGATCGACGCGACCGAGCAGGCCGAGATAACGGAACCAGTCGAAGTGCAGCCGGCCGCCGAATCTACCGTAGAACGCGCCCGGCACTTCGTACACGGTGCCGTCCGCTCCGCTGATGGTGTCCCAGCCGCCGCCGCCGAGAGCGCTGACGGTAAGCGCCGACACAAACAGGTTGAGCCGCGCGCCCAGCGTGGCGTCGCCCAGGAGATTGCCGTCGCCGTTGTAGCCAACCTCCCCCATGAGCTCCCCGCCCAAGCTCAGGTGCGGCGCCAGCAAAAGCTGCGCGTAGATCCACGGGCGTGCCGCGCCGCCCACCGACTTGGGCAGGCCCGCCTCGTCGGGCGCGAGCTGGAACACCGAGGCATCGAGGCCGAAGGTGAGCCAGTAGGGCTTCCACGGTCCCGCGTCCTCCTCCTCCTCCTCCTCAGCCGGCGGCTCGGCCGGCACCGCTGGGCTCGGGCCGGGCGGCGGAGGAGACCGCGGCGACACCGGCGGCGGGCGCACCGGGCCGGGCTTGGGCACCTTGGCCCCGGCCTCGAAGGCGATCTGGGCGAGGATGTTCTTGGCCTCCACGCTCAGATCGGGATCGGCGAGCGAGCCGCCGTAGATCACCATGACGCGCAGCTTGCCGCGCTCGAGGTTCACGCAGGGGGAGAGGACGTGCGTGCCCTCGCGCTGCTTGGCCGCGACCGCCGGGTGCCAGCCCGGGGGCAGGTACGCCGGCCGCATGACGAAGGCGAACCCGCTCGCGGCGTCCTGGCGGCCGGCCCGCTCCCAGCTCTCGCAGTCGCCCGGATCGGGCTTGACCCAGATGGCGAGCGGCGGCCGCGACGGATCGACACGCTGGAGCTGGTCGGCGCCCTCTTCGCGCTCCTCGTCGAGCAGCTTCACCCGCCACGCGGACGCCACTGCGATGGTCACGCCCGTCACGGGCAGCGTCAGCTTCTTCGTACCCCCGCCCGGCGGGGCGGGCGGGCGTGTGACTTGGGCGCCCACGGCCTGCGCGATCGCCTCGAGCACGGGCCTGGCCGCCTCGATGGCCGGATCGGACTGCGCCACGTCCGAGAGCACGCTGACGATGATCGTCTGACCCGCCGCCCGCTTGACGCAGGTGTAGGTCTGGTACGGGGGACCTGGCTCTACCTGGGTCACGATGCGGTGAAACCTGTCCGGCAGGTAGCGCGGGCTCACGGCCGTGCGTGCCGGCCGGCCGCCCGTGGACAGGCCGGCGAGCACGTCGTCGCAGTTGCTCTCGGAGCGCGAGAGGAGCTTGAACGAGATGAGCGGGGCGCGCGTGCGATAGATGAAGTCGTCCCCCTGGCTCTCCTTCGCGCGCCACTCGTCCGGCCCGGAGATCTTGAGCTTCATCTTGGAGACGGGCAGCACGAGCTCGCCGGCGCCGGCTCCCACTGCGCCGCCGGCGCCGAGGTACTGCGCCAACGCCTGCCGGAAGATGGGCGCGGCGGCGCCCCAGTCCGCGCCAGCGAGCGCCACCATCAGAAGCCCGCCCTGCGGCCGCTTGGCGCACGCGGTCGCGCCCCGCTCGCCTCCGAGCTTCACCTCGACGGCCCTCGGCTCGTAGCCCGGCGGCACGTACGGCGGCGCGTCGACCAGCTCGGCGCTGCCCAGGAACTGCATGTGGATCTTGAACAGGGCCTGGATGCACTCGTCGGTGGCGCCGGGCTGCGGGTGAAACTGCATGCTCAGGGCGGCGCTGGGCGGGCTCGTCCGCTCGACGCGGTCCCCTCCGCCTTCCTCGCGGGCCCGCCAGTCGCCGGGCGAGCCGGGAAGCTGCAACTCGACGCCGCTCGACGGCAGCGCCACGATGGCGTCGGCTTGAGCCGCGCGGCCCGCCGACAGCACGAGCAGCGCGCCCGCCAGCGCGGCGCAGGCGCAGGGATAGGTTCGGATCATGGGCGTGCCCTCTTGGAAGTGCTCGCCCCCCCGGGGTTGTGCTCGGCGGCGGGACCATACTCGATCGCGGGGGCGCCGTGGGTTGCGGCGCCGCGCCCACCCGCTAGACGAGCACGCAGGCCACGTCGTACTGCGCCAGCCGGCTGTCGGCCGTGAAGATGGTGAGCCTCTCCAACTGGGCCTGCGCGACCAACAGCCGATCGAAGGGATCCCGATGGTGGTCGGGCAGGCGCGCCACGTGCACGGCGTGGTGGTGGGCAACCGCCAGAGGCACGATCCCGTCTCGTACCAGGCGGGAAGCGACCAGCTCATCGGGCGGGCAGGGCAACGGCAGCTTGCCGAGCCGGTACTTGATGGCGATCTCCCAAGCGCTCGCCGCCGACAGCAGCAACTCGTTGGCCGGGTCGGCCAAGGCGTGCCGGGCGAGCGCACCGATGCGCTGCGGGCTGACGAGGGTCCAGAGCCAGATCTGCGTGTCCAGGAGGATCCGCACGCTACCCCACGAACGACGCAAGCACTTCGGCGGGCAATGGGTCGTCGAAGCCCTCGGGCACCTCGAAAAGACCAGCATCGCGGCCGAGCGTGCGGGCCGCAGTGGCCTGCGACAGTCGCGAGAGCAGCGCCACGGGCTTGCCCGCCCGAGCGATGATGATCTCCTCGCCTGCCTCGACCCGCGCCAGCAATCGCGAGAGGCTGGTCTTGGCCTGGTACACGTTCACGGTCTGACGCATGCTGACTAGACTAACATTGGATAGGACTAAGTCAAGACCAAGGAGATTGATCTTGTTCATGATCCAAACCGGTCGGTGCGCTAGCTCTCGCCCCGCGAGCCCACACCGGCACCGAGCGTGTCGCCGGCGATGGCGGGCTCAGTCGGGGCCCCCGCCGCCGCCGCAGCGAGCATGGCGTCCTCCTCGGCCAGGCGCCGGTCGGCCTCCGCCAGAAGTTGCTCGTGCTGGCGGATGATCCGGTTGCAGCGGCGCCGCGCCAGCGCGACGAGCAGGAAGCCAATCACGGCGTAGGCTACGGCGCAGGCCGTTGACGCCACCGGCGCGACGCTGGGCGTGCTGCCGTGCACCGCGTCCAAGGCCACGAACACGTAGAAGGGCGAGGGGCTGGCCACGGCCAGCGCGGCGTCGCTCGCCCAGCCCGATGCGGTGGCGAGCAGGCCCGAGATGGCGGCGCCGATCCAAGGCCCGAGGGCGAGGAAGAAGAGGAAGACCAGCAGCAACACGCGCGCCACGGCCGTCGTGCCCGTGCGGACGCGCAGGTACGCCGCCAGTCCCACCACGAACACGATGAAGCCGGCCGCGTACGGGGTGAACACCACGATCCACGCGATCTGCCGTTCGAGTCGCGGGGCGCCGGCGAGCACGAGGTAGGCGGCGCCGGCCCCGCCGAGCAGCGCCAGCAGGGCGAGCCCCAGGATGAGCTGGAGCGCGGCCGCGCCGACCACGCCGGGGGCGACGAAGCGCCGCAGCCGGCCGGCGCCGACCTCGGCCAGCATGACCGCGACCCGGCGCGAGGGCCCGATCGGCTCGCCGGCGAAAAGAAAAGCCCCGAACAGCAGGAACAGGACGACGGCGCACATGCCGCCCACGAGGCCGGCGCTCGCCTCGGCCTTGGGCACGGCGACAAGCGGTATGGCGGCGCCCGCGGCGAGCGCCAGAGCGGAGATCAGGAACCAGCGCTTCAAGCCGAACGAGCGATCGTCGGTCACGCTGGTGAGGCTGGCGCGCGTGACCTCGTACAGGAACCAGGCGGGAATGACGATCGCGCCCAGCGGCACCGCCACGAGGTAGGCCAGGTACTCCAAGCCGAACGGCGCGCGGCCGTAGGCCGTGGGCAGCCACACCGGGGGTCCCGCGTCCACGGCCTCCCACAGCTCGTGCACCGCCGCCGAGAGGCCGACGCCCAGGCCGAGGAAGCAGGCGAGCGAGATGGGGATGGCGAGCAGCAACGTGACCAGCAGCGCCACGCGCAAGCTGGACATCTTGGAGCTCACGGCCAGACCGAAGGCGACGCCCAGCAGCGCGATGAGGAACAGGAACACGAACGCGACCAGCACCTCGAGCGCCGTGACGCCGCCGAACAGGAAGGGGATCGCGCCCACGGGCGCCAGCGCGACGATGTACACGGCAATGGCCGTGCAAGCGGCCAGGAACTTGCCGCGCGCCACCTCCTCGGGCCGCATGCCCGTGAGCAGCACCGCTTCCCAGGTGTGCCCCTCGCGCTCCGATGCAATGCTGTTGGCGCCCAGGGCCGGGCCCACCAGCGTCACGACGAAGAAGGCGAGCGAGAAGAAGACGTGGAACAGGGCGGTGCCGGTCTGGGCCGGGCTGAGGTTGCCGGTCATGATGCCGCCGAGCGAAGCCAGGAGCAGCGTCATGAGCACGGTGAGCACCATCAGCACGATGGGCGTGCGCATCATGCGGGCCGACTGGCGCATCTCCCGCATCCACAGCGGGTTCGGCTCGGCGCGCCAGCGCCGCACGCGGTACTTGAACCGGTCGCCCAGCCTCTGCGAGGCCGGGCCGCGGGGCGTCTCGATGCCGGTCTGGACGCTCATCGCGCTGCCCCCGCCGGTCGCGTCGTGGCCTCGAGGAAGATGCGCTCGAGCTCGTTGCGCTCCGGCTCGACGCCCACGATGGCGATGCTGCGCAGGGCGAGAACGCGCACGATCTCGGCCACCTTGGCGTCGCCGCCGGCGTAGCCCACGTGCACCGCCGTGCCGACAATCTGCACGTCGAGGATGCCGGAGATGCCGGCCCCCCCACCGGTCAAGGCGAAGGCCGCCGCGCCCGGATCGCCGAGCACGCGCAGCTTCAAGCACTCGCGCTGGCACGGCGCCGGCACCGGGACGAGCGGCGCCGGGGCGGGGGCCGGCACCGGCCCCGCCGGCGCGGCAGCCTGCCCCGGTGGCGCCGGCCACGGCACCACCCCGGCCGCCGGCAACGTGCCCTGGCCCTGGGCCTCGGCCGCCCGCCGGGCGGCGAGCCGCTCGGCGATTTCGCCGAGCGGCCCCGCGACGACCATGCTCCCGCGCTCGATGATGCCCACCGAGGTGCACACGTCGGCGAGCTCGCTCAGGATGTGCGACGAGAGCAGGATGGTCTTGCCCAGGGACTGCAAGTCGAGAAGCAGATCGCGGATCTCGATGCGTGCGCGCGGATCGAGGTCGCTCGCGGGCTCGTCCAGGATGAGGACCCGGGGATCGTGAAGCAGGATGCGCGCCAGCCCGAGCCGCTGCTTCTGCCCCTTGGACATGGTGGCCACGAGCTCGGCTTGCAGCTCCCGGATGTCGCAGAGCTCCAGCACGGCGTCGACCACCCCGAGCGACGGGATGCGGTAGGCGTCGGCGAAGAACTCGAGGTACTCGCGCACGGTGATCCGCTCGTAGACGCCGGCATGGTCGGGCATGTAGCCGATGAGCTTGCGCACGCTCTCCGGCTCCATGGTCACGTCCAGGCCCTCGATCTCGACCCGGCCCGCCATGGGCTCGAGCAGCGTGGCCATGACGCGGATGGTGGTCGTCTTGCCGGCACCGTTCGGGCCGATGAAGCCGAAAATCTCGCCCCGGGCGACGTCGAAGCTCACGTCGCGCAGCACCTCGTGGGCTCCGAAGCGGTGCCAGAGGTGGCGCACCCGGATCGCCGGGTAGCCGTTGCCGGCACCGCGGGCCGTGGCGCCGCCCGGCGCCGCGCTCACGGCTCACCTCCGTAGCCCACGACGCGCACGAGCAGCCGGTCGCTGTCGACGCGCAGGCCCGCGTCGTGGCTTCGGCCCTCGCCGCCCTCGATCTGCGCGAGCAGGACCGGCACGTCGGCCGGGAACCAGCTCGCCTGACCGGGCAGCGCGTCGAGCACGGCGAGCCAGGCCGCCGTCAGGCCCGAGGCCGCGCCGTCGAGCTCGGCGCGCAGCGCGTGGGGCTGGAACGAGACGAGCGACAGGCCGCCGCGGCCGGCGCTTATGCTCGTCGTGCCCGCGACCGGCCGGAAGGCTCGGCTCGAGATGCCCGCGGCGTCGTCGAGCTTCGCGAGGAAGCCCACGCCGGCGCCGGGCTGGCTCAACACGAGCCCCAGCAGCCGGCGCCCCGTGCGGTTGACGACGTGCGTCTCGCCCGCGGATTCCTTCACCAGGGCAATGCCGGCGCCCAGATCGGCCAGGCCGTCCTCGCGCACCACCACGGTCTGCCAGGGCCGCAGCGCCAGATCCACGAGCCGCGCCCCGTCGCGGTCGCAGAGCAGCTTGTCCGCGGAGCCGTCGCGGGGGCTTTCGCGCTGGGTACCGAGCACCGAGCCCGCGTGACTGGCACGCACCACGAGATCGGTCGCCCCCGGCACGAAGAAGCCGCGCCAGCGCCGGACGACGCCCACCTTCATGCCGGCGCCGGCCTCGACCAGGTCGAGGTGTCGCGCCCGGCCGCTGCACCCCTTCGCCGCGAACCCGGCTCCCACGACGGCCAGAAACGCCGCCGCCGAGAAGAGCGGCAAGAGCACGAGCGCGGCGAGCGGACGGCCCCGCTTGCGCGCCACGGAAAAGCTGACCGGGCCGGCGACGACCGAGTACAGGCACAGGACCAGCGCCGCGACGAGGATGGCCCAGCGCGATGCCTCGTTGGGATCGAGCTGCCGCCTGATCTCCGGCGTGAGGCTCTCCCGGCCGCCCGGCCCGAGCAGCACGGTGCTGCGGCGCTCCGCCGCCCGGCGCACGAGATCGACCATGCGCGCCTGCGCCCAGGCCGAGTCCACGGCCGGCTTGCGCTGCGGGTCGAAGCCGAGCAGGTGCACCTCGCCGAGCCCGTAGCCGGCGCTGGCGCCGTACAGGCTCGGTCGCAGATTGCCCCCCACGAAGCCGCGAAGCTCGGCCGCAAGCTCGGCCTCGGGGCCCGCGGCCCGTGGCACCGGACGGAGCTGACCCGCGAGCTCCGAGCCGGCCGCGACTCCAGGCTCGGGCAGCACGAGCCGCTCTCGCGCCTCGGCCGGCGCAGCCGCGGGCGCGGCCTCGCCGCCGACCAAGGCCCGGACCACAGCCTGGCGCAGATCCTCGGGCCGTGCCACGACCACGGCGAGCGTCCCGCCGCCCAGCACGAAGCCGCCCAGGGCCTCGGTCGCGGCATGCCCGAGCCGGCACAGCTCGTCCGAGCGCAGCAGCACGGCGGCAGCACGTGCGTAGCCGGCCAGGTGCTCGGGCAGGACGGGATCGCCGGTCGCGGGATCGTAAGGCAGCGAGGCCACCTCCAGGCTCAGCGGCCGGGACCCCGCGTAGCCGGCCGGCACGCCGTAGCGTCCGCTCCACGGATCGTAGCGCGCCCCGACCGGCACCCGCCGCAGCGCGGCGCCCAGGGCCGACGCCTGGCTCACGTCGACCAGGAGCAGCGTCTCGTCGGGCGGCCGGCGGAAGCTCTGCGCGTAGATCTCTGCGCCGTTGCGATCCAGAACGCGCACATGGGGATCGTCATACTCGGCGATCCGAGCCGGCACGCGCAGGCTCACGCTCGCGCCCGGCGCCACGACGAACGGCGCGCGGCTCCCCCCCCGCGTGCGCTCCTCCGGGCTGACCACGACCTCCCCGCCGGCCGGGACGCTGCCGCGGTTGGAAACCCGCACCAGCATCTCACCCCAGCCGCCCGGCAGCAGGCCGGCCTCGCGGAAGATCGGCGTCGCCTCCACGCCCAGGGCGGAGGGCGGCCCCCCCTCGACCGCGCCCGGGCCCGGCAGCGGCCGGCCGCGCGCCGGCCCGGCGGCGTGCGCCAGGAGCGCGAGCAGCGTGGACAGGCCGAGCAACCGCGTGCGCATCGCCGTCACGCGCTCGCCCGCTCCACTCTCTCCGGTCGCGCCGGCACCTCGGCCACCAGCGCCTCGGTCACCCGGTCCGTGGCAATCCCGTCGGCCTCGCCCTCGAAGGAGCGGATGAGCCGGTGGCGCAGCACCGGCCCTACCACCTTCTGGATGTCGGCAAAGGAGACGTGCGCGCGGCCGTCGAGCAGCGCCACGGCCTTGGCCGCGAGCACGAGCGACTGGGCGCCGCGCACGCCCGCGCCGTAGCGCAGCGCCTGCTTGACCAGGGCCGGCGCGGCCTCGCCGGCCGGGTCGCTTGCACCGACGAGGCGGGCGGCGTAGCGCACCACCGGCTCGGCCACGGCGACGTCGCGGCACAGCGAGCGCAGCTCGAGGATCTCGGCCTGGCCCAACACGCGGGCCGGGGGGTCCTTCTCGTGGCCGGTCGTGTGCACCACGATCTGCACGAGCTCGTCCTCGCCGGGCGGCGGCACCAGGATCTTCAACAGGAACCGATCGAGCTGCGCCTCGGGCAGCGGGTAGGTGCCTTCCATCTCGATGGGGTTCTCGGTCGCCAGCACGAAGAAGGGCTCGTCGAGGGCGTACCTCGTCCCGGCGATGGTGCAGGCGTGCTCCTGCATCGCCTCCAGGAGCGCGCTCTGCGTCTTGGGCGTGGCGCGGTTGATCTCATCGGCGAGGAGCACCTGCGTGAAGATCGGCCCCCGGTGCAGGGCGAAGCGCCGGCCGCCGCTCTCGTCGGCGACGAGGATGTTGGTGCCGAGGACATCGCTCGGCATGAGATCGGGCGTGAACTGGATGCGCGAGAACTTGAGGTCGAGACAGTGCGCCAGCGTGCGCACGAGCAGAGTCTTGCCCAGGCCGGGCACGCCCTCCAGCAGCACGTGCCCGCCCGCGAGCAGGCCCCAGAGCACCTGCTCGACCACGGCGCCCTGGCCGACGACGGCCCGAGCGATGGCCGCGCGCAACTCGGCCGCCCGCGCCCGCGCCTGCTCCAGCTTGGCTTCGAAGTCCGACATCGCGCAGGGTGCATAGCGCGCCTTGGGGCGGCGACCAAGCGGCTCGCGCGGCGCCCCCGCGGCCTGCCCGGCGCTGGCGGCCTATCCGGCTACGGCTCGGGCAGCTCCCAATCCTCCACGCGCAGGCCGACCACCCGCGAAAACTCATCCACGTTGTGCGTGACCACCGCAAGATCGTGGTGGCGCGCGATGGCGGCGATCATGAGATCGTTGGCGCCGATGGGCGTGCCCGCCCGCTCGAGGTCGGCACGGAGCAAGCCATACTCGGCCGCGCAGTCGTCATCGAAGGGCAGGCTCGCAAGCGGCGCGAAGAACCGCTCCAGGGCCGCAAGGGTGGAAGCGACGCGGGCGCTCTTGCGCGCTCCGTACAACAGCTCGGCCTTGACGACCGAGCACAGCCGCACCGTGGCCGGGCACTGGCGGGCGAACCGCGAGGCCACCGGCGCCGACGTGCCGTTGAGGATGTGGACGCAGGCGTTCGTGTCGAGCAAGTACGTCACGGGGGCACGTCCGTGTCGTCGAGGACCAGTTCCTCGGGCTCGCTCAGGGGCGCAGCCGCGCAGCTTCCGACGACGCTCGGCAGGTAGCCGTCAGGCCAGGTATCCTCGGCCGCGCGGCCGACCAGACCAGCCAGGTACTTGGAAAGACTCATCCCACGGGCAGCAGCCCGGCGCGCCAGACGGGCGGCGGTCTTGTCGTCAACGGAGAAATGGAGCTGGGGCATGATGCGTCGTGTCGCTGTGTATGTAGAACACCTATGTGCCTGCCGATCTCCCCGGCCGCCTACTTCGGCTGGAAGTAGCGCCCCACCTGCTCGCGGTACTCCTCCGGGACCTCGCTCCGCTCGACCGCGCCGACCTCGCCGGGGCCCACGGTGCCAAGCTGGCCCGTGCCGGTGCGGTTGGCGGTCTCGCCCGTGCGGCCGGTGGTGCGGCCCATGACCACGCCGGGCATGGGCGTGCCCGCGCCCGGGCGCGCGCCGGCCTGGGCGCGCACCTCGGAGCCTTCGACCTTGCCCGTGCTGCCGCCGTGCTCGCCGA
>JACQWT010000362.1 GCA_016209145.1 Deltaproteobacteria bacterium
CCAGGCCATGGCCATGCCGCCGGCGTTTCTTGGCTCGTGCCTCGACCACAAGGATCTCGGATGGATAGAGCTGTCAACGGCGATGGCCCCTCCGGCTCCGTGCTTGGTTCCGGCTCCGCCGGGTTAGGGCGCAGCCGACGCCAGCGGCGCCAGCACCGTCGCCACGCGCCGGGCCATGTCGGCATCGCCGCCCGAAGCGCGCAGCAGCGGCTCGGCGATGAACATCGCGAACGAGGCGTACTCGTAGAGCGACTGCGCGAGCATGACCTCCGCTTCCTCGGGCCCGGCCATGGCGACGACGTTGTCGGCCACGATCTGCGCCTCGACCGCGCCGTCCGCGGCCGGGCCCGCACCGCGAAACATGAGATCGTAGGCGCCGCTGGCCGAGGCGAACGAGGCGAGCTGGCTGCGTGCGTCCCGTCCCGGTGCCGGGCCCAGGGCGTCCACCGCGCCGAGAATGAGGCGCATCGCCTCGTTGAACAGCTCGACGATGGCGGCAGGCCCACCGGCGCGCGGGGGCTGGATGCACGCCACGCCGGCCTGGAGCAGGTGGAAGACGCCGAGCGTTGTCTCGAACTCCCCTTGGCCCAAAATGCGGCCGAGCTCGGCGATGCTGCGGGCTCCGTCGATGCTCTGGTACAGCGCCCCGTGCTCGGCGTCGGGATCGAACCGGTGGCCAGGGACGCGGGCCGGCACGTGGTCGGCCGAGGGGATGCGCGCGCGGAAGCATTGCATCTCGTCCAGGCGCCGTGCCCCCTCCATGAGCAGTCCGGTGATCGCCACGCTCACGCGGTAGGGCAGCCGTGCCTCGTCGAAGTGGTCGACGAAGTAGAAGGAGCCGGCGCGCACGGCCATCACGGCGAACACGATCTCCTCGATCTGCTTGCCGAGCAGGCGGAACAGGTCCTCCCGGCCGATGAAGCCGAGCTCGACGGCGGCCTCCCCGAAGCGTTTCTGCGGCGTGACGGCGCGCAGGGTGCGCGCCACCTGCTCGCGGGTCATGGCACCGAAGCTGAAGAGAACCTCGCCCAGTCGCTCCTTCTCGGCGGTGGAATGGGCGGCGACGACGTGGCCGGCCTCGAAGTAGAGCGAGCGGGCCCCGCCCTCGCCGTGGACGCACAGCTCGCCGGACCAACTTCCCTGGCCGATCAGCCCCACCAGGTCCCAGAGCGCGCCGGGCTTCACGATGGCCCCGGCGAGCCAGAAGCCGGACGGCCCACCCGCCTCGGCCGCCTCCCCCGGGGCGGCGGCGCGCGCGACCATCACCCGCGGCGGCGCGGGCAAGAGCTCGAGCTCACCGCCGAGCGCGAGCAGACGCCGTCGCGCCTCGGGGCCGACAGGATGAACGGCGCCAGTTTCGTCGATCCGCAAGCGCGCCTCACCCTGCTCGGCCATGGGCACAGAGCTTAGCAAGGGCGCTCGGGCGGCGCGAAACTTGTGCGCTCGCGCGCCTACCGCAGCACGGCTACCTTGCTGCCGAAGAGCTTCTCCAAGCTGGCCAACATGGCGTCGCCCGGCTCGACCCGGAGATCCCGTCCCAGGGCGAGCGTGGCTTCGGCCCCCTGCTCCGTCTCGATGACGAGCTGCACCGGGCAAGAGCCCGGATGCGCCCGCAGCGCCTCCTCCAGCTTCTGGAGCTCCGCGGGCCCGGTGCCGGCGGCATGCAGGCGAATGGCCACGGAGCGCGTTCCGGCCCGGATGGCGTGGGAAAGCGGCTCTGCCTCGTCGACCCACAAGGTGGGCTCGCGGGGGGCGCTCTCCTCCGCCTCCGGGCCCTCGTCGATCCCCGGGAAGCTCACCTTGGCCGTGAGCAGCACCGGCTCGCCGGCCGTGAGCACCGGGGCAAGCCGCTCGACCTGCCGCTCGCGGACCCTCGCCGTGACCCGGCCGCTGAGGTCCTCCAGCTCGAACAGCGCCGCCTTGCCGCCGCCTTTGAAGATCCGCTCCCGGTAGCCTTCGACGGTGCCGGCCACGCGCACGCTCGCCCAGCGCTCCTTCTCGCCCAAGTCCTTGACCGCCACCAGGTCGAAGCGGCCAAGCTCGATGCCGTAGCGGTCCAGGGGATGCCCCGAGACGTAGAAGCCCAGGGCTTGCTTCTCCCGGCGCAGGATCTCGCTCAGGTCCCAGGGCTCGACGCGCTGGTACTCGCCCGCCCCGGGTCCGGTGGTGGCCTGCTGGAAGATCCCGAACAGAGTCGTCTGGCCGCGCTCGCGGTCCTTGCTGGCGGTGCGGCCCCGCTCCAAGGCTCGGTCCACGGACGCGAATGCCTCGGCGCGCGTGATGTGGCGGGCGCCCAACGTGGCGTCGAACGCGCCGCACTGCACCAGGGCCTCGATGGCCGCGCGGTTCACCTTGCGCGCATCGACCCGCTCGGCGAAATCGAACAGGTCGACGAAGGGCCCTGCCTCGGCCCGCGCTTGCAGCATCGCCTCGAGCGTGGCCTCGCCGAGCCCCCGCACGGCCCCGAGACCGAAGCGGATCTTGGGTCGCAGCGGGTCGTCCACCTGCCGCCCGGAAGCCCGTCGGGCCCGGCGCGGTGCGGCCGCCGCTTCGGCGCCCGACCCCTGCCCCGCCGTGGCCGGCTCGCCCTGCTCGTAGACCACCGTAAAATCGATCTTCGACTCGTTGATCTCGGGCGCCAGGATCTCCACGCCCCAGGCCCGTCCCTCGGCGATGGTGCGCACGACCTTCTCGTTCTTGTCGCGGTCGGCGGTCATCAGGGCGCAGAGGAACTCCACCGGGTAGTGAGCCTTGAGGTAGGCGGTCTGGTAGGTGAGCAAGGCGTAGGCCGCCGAGTGGCTCTTGTTGAAGCCGTAGCCGGCGAAGAACTCCAGGAGCTCGAAGATGTGCTCGGCATCTTTCGGCGACACGCCCTTGCGCTGCGCTCCGGCGACGAACGTCTCACGCTGCTTGGCCATCTCCTCGGCGTTCTTCTTGCCCATCGCCCGCCGGAGCACGTCCGCTTGTCCCAGCGAGTAGCCCGCCAGGCGCTGGGCGATCTGCATGACCTGCTCCTGGTAGACGATGACGCCGAAGGTGGGCCGGAGCGCATCGTCGACCAGCTCGTGCATTTTGGCGATACGCTTGCGGCCGTGCCGGCACTCGACGAAGTCCTTGACCATGCCGCTGCCCAGGGGTCCGGGACGGTACAGCGCCACCGCCGCGACGATGTGCTCGAACTCGGTCGGCCGCAGGTCCTTGAAGAGCTGCTGCATGCCCGCCGACTCGAGCTGGAAGACGCCGGTGGTCTCGCCCGACTGCAGCAGCGCGTAGGTCTTCGGGTCGTCGAGGGGCACCTTGTCGATGTCGAAGGGGTGGGCCGACCCGTGGTCGGGCCGCGCACCGATCAGCCGCTCGGCAAGGTCGATGACGGTCAGCGTCTTCAGGCCCAGGAAGTCGAACTTGACCAGGCCGGCCAGCTCGACGTCGTTCTTGTCGTACTGCGTGACCACCTGCGCGTCGCTGCGGAAGCACGGCACGTAGTCCCACAGGGGGCCCTCGCTGATGACCACGCCGGCCGCGTGCATGCCGGCATGCCGCGTCAGCCCCTCGAGCCGCTGCGCCTGTGCCAAGAGCTCGGCGACCGTGGCATCGGTCTTGGCCGCGTCCGCGAGCTTGGGCTCCACCTCCAACGCCTCGGCGATGGTGCACGTGCCCCCGGGCTGCTTCTGCGGGACGAGGTTGGCGAGGCGCTGGCCTTCGCTCGGCTCCAGGCCCATGGCGCGCGCCACGTCCTTGATCACGCTCCGGGCCCGCAGCTCGTGGAAGGTGGCGATCTGGCCCACGGAGTCGGCGCCGTAGCGCTCGGCCACGTAGGCTATTACCTCGTCGCGCCGGTCCATGCAGAAGTCGATGTCGAAGTCGGGCATGCTGACGCGCTCGGGGTTGAGGAACCGCTCGAAGAGGAGCTGGTGCTCCAGCGGATCGAGCTCGGTGATGCGCAACGCGTAGGCCACGAGCGAGCCCGCGCCGGAGCCACGGCCCGGGCCCACCGGGATGCCCTTTTGCTTGGCGAAGCGGATGAAGTCCCAGACGATGAGGAAGTAGCCGGGGAACTGCATCTCGGCGATCATGTCGAGCTCGCGCTCCAGCCGCTCCGCGAAGGCCGCTCGCGCGGGAGTCTTCCCGGCGGCCTCGAGCTCGGAGAGGCGCGCCGCCAGGCCCTCGCCCGCGACAACGCGCAGGTAGGAGGCGGCATCGTGGCCCTCGGGCACCGGGAAGGTGGGCAGCATGGGCTCGCCGAGCTTCACGCGCAGGCCGGCGCACCGCTCGGCGATCGCGACGCTGGCGCGTACGGCTTCCGGCCTGGCTCGGAACAGCCGCGCCATCTGCTCGGGCGTCTTCAGGTACATCTCGAAGCTGCCGTGGTGGGCCGCGCGCACCTCCACGATGGGACGGCCGCTGCCGATGCAGCCGAGGTAGAGCTGGGCCTCGCCGTCGCCCTGGGCCGCGAAGTGCACGTCATTCGTGGCCACGACCGGCAGATCGAGCTTCGCCGCCAGCTCGACCAGAAGGCGGCAGAGCACCGGTTGCTCGGGCAGACCGTGGTCTTGCAGCTCCACGTAGAGGCTGCCGGAGGGGAAGAGCCCGCGCAGGCGGGCGAGGGCCTCGAGGGCGGCCTGCTCGCCCAGCTCGAGCGCCTGCTGGGCCACGACGCCGGCCATGCAACCGGTCAGGACGACCAGCCCCTCGGCCGACGAGGCAATCGTCTCCAGCCGCACGCTCGGCGCGGCCGGGCTGGCCGGCTGCAGGTGGCCGGCCGAAACCACGCGCAAGAGGTTGCGGTACCCGCGCTCGCTTTCGGCGAGCAGCACGAGGTGGTCGAGCGCCCCTCCGGCCTCGGCGCCGCCGCCGGTCTCGCGCAGCACGTTGACCTCGCAGCCGAGGATGGCGCCCACGCCCTGCGCCTGGCAGCTCCGGTAGTGGCGCAGGGCGCCGAACATGTTGGCGTGGTCCGTGAGGGCTACGGCCCGCATGCCGAGCCGCTTGGCCAGCGGCGCCAGCTCGGTGCAGCGGATCGCCCCGTCGAGCAGCGAGTACTCGGAGTGCACGTGCAAGTGGACGAACTCGGCCACGCCGGCCGGCGTAGCGGCGAGGGGCGGGGGCGTAAAGCGGCAACGCGAGAAGTGGCTTGCGCGTGGCGTGCTCCAGCCGCTAGATTAGCTTCAGGCAGCAGACGAGCACGGCCTGGGGGCCGCGCCTACCGAGAGAAAGGCAATGATCCAGCTTCGTTCTCGCACGCTCTTTGTTGGTCTGGCCCTGGCGACGGTTGCCGGCGGCTACTTCTTCGGCTGCGGCTCGGACGAGACCACGCCGACTCCGCCGGCGACGCCGGAGGGGCCTCAGAAGGGGGCGTGGCCCCCGGATCCGCCCAAGGAGGCCGGCCCGGGCGACGGCGAGGGCCTCGTCGTGGCGGTCAAGAAGCTGTTCCTGGGCGGCACCGACCGCAACGGTGTCGAGAGCAAGACCGCCTGGAAGAAGTACGGCTACAACCTCGATCACTACATCTCCACGAAGGACTCGAAGAACCTCTGCCTGCCGGTCAAGGGCGGCAACGCCGCGGCGATCTATCCCGACGGCGACGAAGGCATCGACAACTCCTTCGGCAAGAACATCCTCCCGCTCATCCTGAGCCTGGCGAACGACGCCCAGGATCAGGTCAACGACAACCTGCTCGAGGGCAAGTTCACCATCATGGTGAAGATCGACAAGCTCGGCGCCAAGCCGGACTACGTGGACCTGCTCGCCAAGCTCTACGCCGGCGGTAAGCTCGAGAGCCCGCCGAAGTGGGACGGCACGGACGAATGGCCGGTCTTGCCCGAGTTGCTCTCCGACCCGAACGACATCGAGTCGTCGATGGTGCAGTTCCCGAAGAGCTACTTGGCGAGCCAAACCTGGGTGTCGGGCTCGCCCGGCGAGCTCAGCCTGCAGCTCAGCGTGGCCGGCTACACGCTGACGCTGGAGATCGGCAGCGCCATCATCTCGATGGCCATCGATCCCGGCCGCAAGAGTGCTACGGGCGGCGTGATCGCCGGGGTCATCGACACCGAGCTGTTCATCGAGGAGCTGCGCAAGATCGCCGGGTCCTTCGACCCGGGCATGTGCACGGGCACGACCTTCGACGGGCTTGCAAACCAGCTCCGGCAGGCGTCGGACATCATGAAGGACGCCACCCAGGATCCGACCAAGACCTGCAACGGTATTTCAATCGGCATCGGCTTCGACGCCGCCGCGGTCAAGCTCGGGGGCGTCGCGCCTCCGGCCGAGCCGGGCCCCGACCCCTGCAAGTGCAAGAAGAAGGACCTGCCGTGCAACTCCGAGGACATGTGCTGCAAGAACCTCGCCTGCGCCGATTGGGGCACGGGGCCCAAGTGCGCGTCCGAGTGCAGCAAGAACGAGGAGTGCCCGGACAACTGCTGCGCGCCGGTCAAGGGCACGGAGCAGAAGGCCTGCGCGCCGGAGAGCTTCTGCGGCGCGGGCGGCGCCGGGGGCGGCGCCGGTGGTGAGGGTGGCAGCGGCGAGGGCGGCGAGGCTGGCGGCGCCGGCGGTGCTGGCGGCGCCGGCGGCAAGTAGCCTGCCGTTTGGGTCGCGGGCTCGGACGCGCCTGCCGGCGCCGAGCCCGCCGCCCGGAAGCCTTTCCCGGGTTGGTGCACTCGGGGGGTTCCGCTCCGGCCCGCAAAGGAGTACATACGGCCCTCGAAGTGAATCGGGAACATCCCCGTCCAGGGCTCGCTCGCGAGCCCGCCTGGAACGAACGCGTCGGAGGGGGCGGCGACTCGCGCCCTTCCTTCACGAGTCACGTCGCCGTCAGGCGCGTGGAACAGAGGAGATCGATCGCAATGCGCAAGAACGTAGCCCGCGTGGCATCCACCCTGGTGCTTGCCGCCGCCTTCGGCCTGGCCGGCTGCAAGGCATCCGTCAAAGTCGGTGGCGGAGATGAGCCCCCGCCTCCGCCCCCGCCGGCGCCGCCGGCCAAGGAGGAGCCGCCGCCCCCGCCCGCGCCCAAGCCCAAGCCCAAGTTTGGCGGCTTCAAGTTCAAGATGAAGGGCGAGCAGCTCGAGCTTCCGGGGCCGGTCGTGTTCGAGACCGGTAGCGCCAAGCTCAAGCCGGAAAGCGACGCCGTGCTCGAGATCGTGCAGAAGTACCTCGAGCAGACGCCCAAGGTCACCTTGCTGCGCATCGAGGGCCACACGGACGACGTGGGCGACGATGCCAAGAACATGCAGCTCTCCAAGGACCGCGCCATGTCCGTTTCCCAGTGGCTCGTGGCCAAGGGGACCGACTGCAAGCGGCTCTTGCCCGTCGGCTTCGGCGAGACCAAGCCCATCGCCGACAACGCCACTGACGAAGGCAAGTCCCAGAACCGGCGCACCTCGTTCTTCAATGCCGCGCTCGAAGGCAAGCCCATCGGCGGCATGCCCGTCGACGGCGGAGGCCAGGCCGCCGGCGACCCGTGCGCCAAGAAGTAGCGGTCCTCGCCTGCACGGTCCTGCTGTTCGGCGCCGTCGCTCCCGGCCTGGGGTGTGACGGCGCCGAGGGCGAGAAGCGCGAGTGGCGGCCGTCTGACCATGACGGCCGCCAGGCGGATGTGCCTCGTGCGCGGCGGGCGCGGGGCTCAAGC
>JACQWT010000425.1 GCA_016209145.1 Deltaproteobacteria bacterium
CGCGGCGCACGAGCTACGCGGCACGGTGGCCTTCGTGCGCGAGGCCAGCCTCGCGGCCGAGCCGGGCAAGCCGCCCGGCTTCGGCGTGAAGCTCGCCGCCCTGAGCTCGGCCGCGCGCCAACAGATCGCCGCCTATGTCGCCGAGCGGGCGCCGGGGCAGGGGTAGGGGTCGGGGCGAGGCGGCGGTCATCATGGCACTAGCCGCCCCCGCAAAGCTGCTTGCGCGAGTCGGCCAGGATCGCGCAAGACACTACATGTCAGCCTCCGGCGGTCCACGGCCTGCCGAGATCGGGCAGGCGTAAGGGCTGGCAGGCATATGGGCTTGCCGTGGAGGGTGGCGAGCCACAGCGGCTCCTGCAGATCAGTCCCATTTGTCACGGGCCGACGGCGGCCGGGCCGACGGTGGCGCTGCCGTCGTGCGGCTTCCCGCGGTCGCAGTCGTGCCGGGAGCCGGTGTGGCGGCGGCCGACGCTGCCGCCCGCGGCGCACCGGCGGGGCGAGGCGGCCGGCCGGACGGCGCGGCCGACAGGTCGAGCGTCGCCGGCGACGCCCGGCCGTCGTCGCCAATGATCACCGGCTGCTCGATCCGCTGCGCACCCGCGACCACGACGACCGTGAAGCGGTCCCCCGGGTGGCCGCGCAACCCCACCTGGCCGTCGTGTAGCTCGCGCGGCTCACCGTCAACGAAGACACGCGCCGACGCAGGCTCGACGCGGATGCGCACCTCACGCGGGCCGGCGGGCGTCGCGCCCGGCGCCGCGGCGTCCCGGCCCGGCACTTCGCCAGCGCGCCGGCCGTCCCCGCCGGCGTCTGCCGCGGCGGTGGCCGTCCCCGCTGGTTCGCCGGCCAGCGGGCGACGCCCCTGCGCGCCGGCGACCAGCGCCACGGCGGCAACCAGGGCGAGTGCCGCCACCGTGCCGGCGGCCCCCAGGACCAGCGCGCGGCGGCTGCGTGACGGGACGGCCGGGGCCGGCGTCACGCTCCTCGCCAGCGGCGAGCCGCGCTCGCTGACGACCGTGGCCGCTGAGGCCAGGGCCTCCGAAAGGCCCCGGGCGGGGGCCAGATCCTCCGGCACGAGCAGCGGCGCGGCACCCGCCCACGCCGCCAGGGCCTGCTCCAGCTCCATCGCGGAGCCATACCGCTGCTCGGCGGCGCGCTGCATGGCGCGGCTCACGACCGCGGCCAGCTCGGCCGGGGCCCAGGGCGCTCGCTCGCGCACGTCGGGCACCGGCTCCGTGCAGATCGCCACGATGAGCTCCCCGACCGATTCGCGCCCCTGCCATGGCGGCGTGCCGCAAAGCGCTTCGAAGAGCGAGGCCCCGAGGCTCCAGATGTCGGCGCGCCGGTCGATGTTCTTGGCGTTCTTCGCCTGCTCGGGCGACATGTACATAGGCGAGCCAACCACCCCACCAGTGCGCGTCAGCGCGGCGCTCCTGCGCTCCTGCCGATCGTGCTCAAGCCGCTTGACCACACCGAAGTCGCAGATCTTGACGTGCACCTGCCCGCACCGCGTCAGGCACAGGAACAGGTTGCCCGGCTTGATGTCCCGGTGCACGAAGCCTCGGGCGTGGGCCGCCTCCAGCCCGCGGCACGCCTGCATGAACAACCGGGCCGCCGTCTCGGGGCGCAGCGCCCCGTGCCTCTTGATCAGCACCGCCAAGTCAAAGCCGTGCAACAGCTCCATGGCGATGAAGGGGAAGTCCGCCCCGTGCGTGCCCACCTCGACCACGCGTACGACGTGCTCGTTGTCGATGCTGGCCGCGGCCTGGGCCTCCCTCGCCATTCGCCCCGGCAGCGTCCGGTCCCTGCCCGCGACCTCGGGATCGATGATCTTGACGGCGAAGTGCTGGCCGTCGCTGCGCTCGGCCTCGTACACAGCTCCCATGCCCCCGCGGCCAAGGCAGCGCAGCAGCGCGTATCTCCCCCCCACGATCTTCCCGAGCATCGGGTCCGGGACATCGGCGACGGGCGCCGGGGCGGTGGGCGCAGCTACCGCCAGCGGAGCCTCGGCCCAGCTCGCGGGCAACACCGCGCGCGGGGCGCGCTGGCTCCGGATCTCCTCGGGCACGCCGACGAGCATCTGCGCGCTCAGCTCGTCCGCGCCGCCCGCGAACGGCCGCAGCGCATCGGCCAGCTCGCGGGCGCTGGGACAGCGCGCCTCCCGGTCGCGCAGTGCTGCCCCGTGCACTGCGGCGGCCAGAGCGGGTTCCACCCAAGGCGCCACCTCCTGCAGTGGTGGCACCTCTCCGCTCACGACGGCGAGGCAGATCTCGGCCATCGAGCTGCGGCCCCCGAAGGGCGGCGTGTCGGCCAGCGCCTCGTACAGGGTGAGCGCCAGGCTCCAGACGTCGCTGCGCTCGTCAACGCTCTTGGGGCTCGAAATCTGCTCCGGGGACATGTAGTCGGGCGTGCCGAGCAGGCTCCCCGTGCGCGTCAGCGCCACGTCCTGCCGGCGCCACTTGGCCACGCCGAAGTCGAACAGGCGTACCGTAACCTTGCCCTGCCGGTCGTGGTCGAGGAACAGGTTGGCGGGCTTGATGTCGCGGTGGACTACGCCGCGCGCGTGCGCCGCCACGAGCCCGACACACGCCTGGCGGACGATGCGCACCGCGACCGTAGGATGGATGGGGCCGAGCCGAACCAGGAGCTCCTGCAGATCCAGACCCACGAGCAGAGGCATGACCATGAACGGCAGGCGCAGCACCGGGTCGATGCCGGCGTCGAGCACGCGCACGATGTGAGGGGTGTCGAAGCCGGAGGCGATGCGGGCCTCGCGATCGAAGCGCTTCTGCGGCTCGCTGCCGAAGGCCTTCAGGATCTCGGGAAGGAGCACCTTGATCGCGACGTGCCGCCCGCTCTGCGAGACTGCTTCGTAGACGACCCCCATGCCGCCCGCGCCGATGAAACGGACCAGCTCGTAGCCGCCGCGTAGGCGTGTCCCCAGCGGTGGCCCCTCGTCCGTTGTGGAATCCCCGGTCACAGGAGGTGAAGCATAGCGCCAAGCCGCGCTAGAAGGCATATCCGGCCGCCAGGCTCGGCAGAATCATCACGAACGGCCCGTAGGCGCGCTCGTCGCGCAGGAGATCCTGGGCCCTGGCGCACTCGATCGCGGTGGGCGCCGCGTGGCAGCCGCTCGTGTCTCCCACGACTTGCACGTCACCGTGTTCGTAGCGCGGGCCCTCGAGGGCGAAGATCGGCGCCGCAATTCCGGCGCTCAGGCCGACGTCGCCGAGCCGCAGACCCATGCTCAGCTCCGGCAACACCAGCAGATCGGCCGACTCGACCGTCGCGCCGGCCCCGACCACGTCGACCGGCGCGCTCCTGCCCCCGGCCGCCGCCGTGCCACCCACGGCGTCGCGTGCGAACGCGTACAGCGCGCCGACGAGCAGATGGGCGCGCAGCTCCAGCAGCCTGCTGAAGGGCACGCGGTAGCCGAGCCCAAGAAGCGCGAGCGGTCCCGAGAGGTGCAGCTCGTCCGACAGATCGTAGCTGGTGGGCACGACCTGCTCACTCGTGCTGCTCGCCTGGAAGCTGCTCTGCGCGCTCCGCCCGAGCGTCTTGCTCGCCTGCAGGTATCCGCCGGCGAGCTCGACCGAGAGCCGGAACGGGAACTCATAGCCGGCGCGCGCGCCGACCAGGAGGCCCAACGCGGCCGGATCGTCGGAGCACTCGAACACGGCACTCGCACAGCTCGCCTCCGCTCCGCTCGCCAACGTGGGCGCCACGGCGAGGCCGCCGAAGGCTTCCGCCCAGAGCCGGCCTGCCGCCCGTACGCCCCAGCGCGGATGGCGCTCGTCCACCGGCAGAACGAGGGGCAGATCGCCGCCCGTTTCCGCATCGACGCGCAGCTCCCGCGACAGAGCAAGGTAGCCCTCCTCCCGCGCCTCGATCCGGTAAGCACCGAGCGGCAGCCGGCCCTGCCACCGTCCCGTGCCGACCGACACGTCGCCGATCAACAACTCGGCCGTAGGGGGCTTCGCGAGGAGGCGCAGCTCGCGGCCCAGAGGGCTCAACGGCGGCGCGGACCGCACGGTTTGACCCTCGATCACCACGACTTCGCGCGGCGCGCAGCCGAGCTCGCCCCTGCGAGCCACGAGCCGGTGCGTGCCCGGGGCGAGCGCGCCTTCCCACGGAGCCGTGCCAACGAGCGCGCCGTCGACATAGATCTCGGCCCCGGTGAGCCGGGCGTCGTCGAGGCGCAGGCGCCCGGCAACGGCGAGGGGATCGAGCCTGGCGTCGAGCGTGACGGTCCGGCCCACCGCGACGTCAACGACCGCCTCGAAGCTCCGGTAGCCCTGCGCCATGACGCGCACCAGCCGCCGGCCCGGAAGCACCCGCACGGGGGTCAATAGCGGCAGCCGGCCCCGCGCCCGGCCGTCGACCACGAGCGAGCCCTCCACGTTGGCCTGGACGTCGAGGTTGCCCACCCGAGCGCGCAGCCGCGCCATCTCCGGCGCGATCCTCTCGCGCTCCTCGCCCAGGAGCTCGCCGCGGAACTCGGTGATGAGCACCTCGTAGAGCTCCAGCGCCTCGTCGTCGCGTCCAAGCAGGGCCAGACAGATGGCGGCGTTGAGGGTATTGGGTACGGAGGCCACCAGCGCGCGCGAACGCATGAAGAGCTCGAGCGCCCGCTGCGGGTCGCCTGCCTGGCGGAGATCGTTGCCCTGCCGGAACAGCCGCTTGGCCTCGGCGAGCTCCGCCTCCCGGGCTTCCGGCCCGGCCGCGCCGGCCTCGCCCGGAGGGCTTGGAGCAGGCAGCGTCGGTGCGCCAGACTCGGCCGGAGCCACGTGCGGTGTCGGCCCCGGCGGTCCTGCCGGAGGCGCCGCCGGAGGCTGGCCGCGCGAGCTCGGGGCGCAGAGCAGCACAAGCACGGCCGCGACCAGCCCGCGCGCCGGTGGGCGCAGCCCGCTCCGCCCCCGGTCCGCTTGCTGCCCAGCTCTCCCCATCGAAGTAGACGCCCGTTGTGCCTGCGGCCAACCTGCCGCCAGGCGTATATACCACGTGCGGGCTGCGCCCGCGGATCAAGGGCAATACCGATAGGCCCACGCCAACGGAGCGGGCAGACGCGACCGGCAACGCCCTGCGGCCGTCGCGCACGGTGAACACTGGTGTGCCGTCCGCGGCGAGAATCTCACGCTGGGGCTTCGCCCCAGACCCCGCGAGACGTGGCCCCAACCCCGTTCGCCTTGACCGGGAAGTCTCTGCAAGAACCGCATACCACGACCGCGTGCGGTATACTGCAACGCAGCTTACGGCTCCCGCTCGGGAATCGCGTGACGACATGCCAGGATGGGCTGCAAGATGATCCTTTGGCCGAAACGGACGCGCGGGAAGGTCGCGGGAGGCTGGCTTGGCGGCGGCCGCCTCGCGGTTCTGGTCCTGGCAGCGGGCTGCGGCTCGGATTCGGAAGGGGGCGGATTCGGCGCTGCCGGCGAGCGGGCCCACGTCCCGACCGCGTGCGAGCGTGCCAGGCTCGCCGCGGAGGAGGAAGACGGTCAGCGCGGTCAGGTGGCCCGCGCTGCGGCGCGGCCCCACGCGCTGGGCCCGACGTGGACGCCCGCCGGCGACTCGCCCCCCTGGCTCGCGGTCCCGCGTGTCCACCGGATCTTCGCCCGTGGCGTCAACGCGGCCCAGGGGGTCGAGCTCGAGGTGGACGCACGAGGGCTGCGGCTCTGGCCCATGGCTGCCCTGCGGTCCTGGTCCGTCGAGCTGCGCTGGACCGGCATCGGCCGGCGCGGGGCAGTCGCGCCGGTTCCGTCGGCGCGCGCGGCTGAGTTTGCGGGGGGGCGCGTGGCGCTACGCCGCAGCGCCGGCATCGAGGAATGGTACGCGAGCGGCCGGGCCGGCATCGAGCAGGGCTTCGTGCTTGCCCATCCACCGGCGCCGCCGAGATGCGCGCACGAGCCCGCTCCGGCGTGCGGCCGCGCCGGGCCTGGCGACGAGCTGGTGCTGGAGCTCGATGTTGGCGGGGAGCTGGAGCCGGTGCTGGTGGGGGGCGGGCGCTCTGTCTCGCTGCGCACGGGCTCCGGCCGCCCCGTGCTGCGCTACACCGATCCGGCTGCCGGCGATGCCCTTGGCCGGCAGCTCCCGGTGCGGCTTGAGGTGGAGGGCGCAACCCTGCGCCTGGTCGTCGACGACCGCGGCGCGACCTACCCGGTGCAGATCGATCCGCTGCTCTGGGCGCAGGCCATCAAGCTCATCGCCGCCAATCCGAAGGATGGCGACGGGTTCGGTTGGTCGGTTGCCACTTCCGCAGACGTGGTCCTCGTGGGCGCTCCCCACGAGGACGCAGGAGGCAAGGACCGTGGCGCCGCCTACGTCTTCTACCGGGACCAGGGAGGCTCCGATCACCGGGGCCAGGTTGCCAAGCTCGTTGCCGGCAGCGCGCTCGTCGGCGCCCCGAAGGAGGACCAAGGCAACTTGAACGACAGCGGCGCGGCTTACGTCTTCGGGCGCAACCACGGCGGCCCGGAGAAGTGGGGCCAGGTTGCCAAGCTCGTTGCCGGCAGCGCGCAGGGCGGAGCCAGCCTCGGCTTCTCGGTCGCCCTGTCCGCCGAGACCGCGCTCGTCGGCGCCCCGAAAGAGGACGAGGGCAACTTGGACGACAGCGGAGCCGCCTATGTCTTCTATCGCGACAAGGGCGGTCCCGAGAAGTGGGGCCAGGTCGTCCGGCTGGTGGGCGGGAAGAAGAATGGGGGTAGCTTCGGTTGGTCGGTCGCGCTGGCGGGCGACGCCGCCGTGACCGGAGCCCCGGGAGAGGGATCGATGGGCATGTGGTCCGGCCGGGCCCACCACTTCGTGCGCAACCATGGCGGGATCGACCAGTGGGGGTTGCTGGTGGTGCAAGAGCACTGCAAGGGCGGCAACGCACGCTTCGGCACTGCGGTCGCAGCCTGGGGCAACGCCGCGCTCGTGGGCGCGCCTGAGGCGGACGCGCAGAACCTGGTGCACGCTGGCGATGCTGTGCTGTGGGCTCCCGTTGACCTAGGGGGCAATGCCTTCTGCGGCTCCGCCGCCCCGTTGGTCCTCGCCGCGGGCACGCCGGCGGCGGACGACCGGTTCGGCGGCGCGCTGGCTCTCTTCGGCGACCTGGCGCTGGTCGGGGCAGACGGCCGCGAAGCCGGGGGCAACGATCGGGGGGCGGCCTATCTGCGCGCGCGCAACCAGGGCGGACCTGAGGCCTGGGGCGAGGTGCAACAGCTCGTCCCCGGCGATGCCGAGGACTACGATCACTTCGGCGCCGCAGTGGCGGTCTCGGCCGACCTGGTCGTGGTCGGCGCGCGGGACGAGGACGGCGCCGGCGTGGACCGGGGCGCGGCCTATGTCTTCGCGTTCGGCCAGGCGAACGGCGAGGCCTGCGCGGCAGACGGCGAGTGCGGGAGCAAGCACTGCGTTGACGGCTTGTGCTGCGATGCTCCGTGCGATGGAGGCTGCGAGAAGTGCAGCAGCCAGGGCGCTTGCGTCCCCTTGCCACCGGGTTCGGCGGGCGAACCGAGTTGCTCGCCCCTTGTGTGCGACGGCAAGGCCGGGACTTGCCCCAAAACGTGCGGCTCACACGCCGACTGCGTGGCCGCGTACCACTGCCAGGCACAGGCGTGCGTGGCGGATCTGGGACTGGGCCAGCCGTGCGCAGCAGCCGAGCAGTGCCAGAGCGGGCACTGCGCCAGCGAGATCTGCTGTGACCAGCCGTGCACCGCGCCGTGCTGGGCCTGCTCGGCCAAGGCCAAGGGGCAGGGGCAGGATGGAGCTTGTGGGACTGTCGCTGCCGACGCCGATCCGAAGGACGCCTGCCCGGCCGATCCAGGCTACCCCGCCTCGTGCCTGGCCGACGGCTGGTGCGACGGCCAGGGCGAATGCCGCGCCTACGCCAAAGCCGGCACGGGCTGCGGGCCGGTGCAGTGCGAGGGCAGCGCGCTTGTCGCCGCTCCCCGCTGCAACGGCATGGGCCAGTGCCTGCCGTACCAGGCCGACTGCTGGCCGTATGCCTGCGACCCGTTCGCGGGCGGCTGCTTGCCGGCATGCTCCGGCGTAGCGGACTGCGCGAGCCAGGACGAGCTGTGGTGCAACGCCGGCGTGTGCGAGAAGCGCGCCGCGAACGGCGCCCCCTGCGCTGCGACCGAGCAGTGCCAGAGCGGGCACTGCGTGGACGGCTACTGCTGCAGCGCGGTCTGCCAGGGCCAGTGCGAGGCTTGCGATGTTGCCGGCGGCGAGGGAAGCTGCGTGCCGGTGGCCGGCATGCCGCACGGCGACCGGCCCGCGTGTCCCGGCTCCGGCGCCGCGAACCCCTGCGCGGCGGCTCTATGCGACGGCCACCAGCGCCAAAGCTGCAAGGGACTCCCGGGGACGGAGGTGGTGTGCCGCCAGGGCTCCTGCACGGCCGGGACGGCCACGCGCGAAGGCCGCTGCGACGGCAGCGGAAGCTGCGAGCCGCTCCGGACGCACGCCTGCGCGCCGTATGCCTGCGGCGCGGCGGGCTGCCAGACCGCGTGCGCCGCGACGCAGGACTGCGCCCCGTCCCACGTCTGCGTCATCGCACCTGACGCCCAGACGGGCCAGTGCCAGCCCGTTGCTCGCTGCGACGGCGGACACACCATCTCGACGCCGGGGGGAGCGAGCACCGATTGCCGACCGTACCGGTGCACGCCTGCCGGCAGTTGCCTCGACGGCTGCGTGTCGAGCGCCGATTGCGCGCCCGGCTTCGTGTGCAGCTCGCTCGCCCGTTGCGTCGCCCCGGCAGCGAGCGGCGCGCCGTTCGGCGGCTGCGGCTGCCGGCTTGCTGACGGAGACGGCGGCCGGCGCGGGCGCGCGGGCGGGGGCGGGGCGTCCTGGCCGGCTCTGCTGCTGCTCCTGGGCCTTGCCAGGAGGAGCGGATCGAGGGCGCGGAGCGGGCTGCGCCGGAGCGCGGGGCTGGCGCGGTGGGCTGCGGCACCGTGGCTGGTGTGGCTCCAGGCGGGCTGTGGGCCGGAGCTGCACGGGCCCGGGGACGAGTCCCCGGCGGGAGGCACCGCGGTCCGCGCTGACTACGCGCTCGAAACCGCCGTCTGGCCCGCGCGGCGGGCATGGGGACGCAACGCGGCTCAAGGCATGGAGCTCGAGGTCGATGCCGAGGGGCTGAGACTATGGCCGCGGGAAGCTGAGCACGGCTGGTCACTCGGGCTGCGTTTGGCGCGCGTCGGCCGACCGGGCGCCTTGGTGCCGGCGCCGCCCCCCGAGCGGCTGGACATCGCCACGAACCGGGCCACGCTGCGCCGCGCCGCCGGCCTGCTCGACGAGTGGTATGCGAACGACCCGCTCGGCGTCGAGCAGGGCTTCGTGCTGACCGCACCGATCAAGGGGCAAGGCGAGCTTGTGCTCGAGCTGGAGCTGTCCGGCGGCCTCGAGCCGGTGGCCAGCACGGACGGCCGCTCGGTGTCGCTGCGCGCGGCGAACGGGCGACCGACGCTGCGCTACACCGGCCTCGTCGCGCTCGATGCGCGGGACCGGCTCGTGCCGGCGCGGCTGGAGGCGAGCGCGCGGGCACTCAGGGTCGTGCTCGACGATCGCGACGCCGCGTACCCGCTGCGGATCGATCCCTGGATCGCGGTTGAGGCGAAGAAGCTCGTGCCGAGCGCCCCGGCGGACGCTGCCTGGTTCGGCGCAGCAGCGGCGATCTCGGCAGACACGGCCATCGTCGGCAGCCACGAGCCCCAGGCAGGAACGTACGTGTTCTACCGGGACCACGGGGGGCCGGGCAACTGGGGCGAGGTGCGCAAGCTCGCCCCGGGCGGGGACGCGGTTGCCCTCGCCGGGGACGTAGCCGTGGTGGGGGTGCCGACGGACGGTGGCGCCGGCGCCGCCTATGTCTTCTACCGCAACGCGGGCGGGCCCGACCAGTGGGGCCTGGTCAGGAAGCTCGTCGCCGCCGACGCCCAGGACGGCGACGAGCTCGGCCGCGCGGTGGCTGCCACCGGGGATGTGGCCGTGGTCGGCGCGCCCGGCGAGGCTGGCTCCGGCAAGCAGCGCGGCGCCGCGTATGTCTTCCACCGGAGCAAGGGCGGCGCGGACAACTGGGGGCAGGCAAAGAAGCTCGAGGCGGACAAGCCCCTGGACGACGCCCGCTTCGGCCGATCGGTGGCCGTTCAGGCCGAGACCGCGCTCGTGGGCGCACACTGGTACAACGGCGGCAGCGGCGCCGTCTTCGTCTACTACCGAAACCAGGGCGGGGCCGACAACTGGGGTTTGAAGAAGAAGCTCGTCGCCAGCGATCAGGCGCCCCTGACGTGGTTTGGCATCTCCGTGGTGCTCGACGAAAAGACCGCCATCGTGGGCGCCTATGGCCATGACGCCGGGCAGTTCCAGTTCTCGGACTTCGGCGCTGCCTACGTGTTCTACCGAGATCTCGGTGGCACCCACAACTGGGGCGAGCTCAAGCGGCTCAGCGCCCCGGACGCGGCCACCGGAGACGAGCTCGGCTCGTGCGTGGCGCTCTGGGGCGACACTGCCGCCGTCGGGGCCATGCGGAGGAATGAGTCGGGCACCGATCGGGGTGCAGCATACGTTGTGCGCCGCAACGAGGGCGGGGGCGACAACTGGGGGCAGGTCGCCAAGCTGGTGGCCAGCGACGGCGAGGACAAGGACTACTTCGGCAGCTCGGCGGCGCTCGCCGGCATGACCGTGCTGGTGGGGGCCCAAGGCGATGACGGTGCCGGGAAAGACCGCGGCGCCGCCTACGTGGTCGAGTTGCACAAAACGGACGGCGATCCGTGCCAGAGCGACAACGAGTGCGCGAGCGGCCTTTGCGTCGACGGCCTGTGCTGCAACGCGTCGTGCGCGGGCCCCTGCGACGCCTGCAACGTCAAGGGCAGCGAGGGGAGCTGCGCTCCGCTCGCCCCCGGCTCGGCCGGCGCCCCGAGTTGCTCGCCCTACCTGTGCGATGGCCAGCAGGCGGGCTGCCCGGCGAGCTGCGGCTCGCACGCGGACTGCGTTCCAGACCACCACTGCGATGGCCAGGGATCATGTGTCGCCGACTTCTCCGGCGGCACGCCCTGCGGGGACCCGGCGGCGTGCGCGGGCGGCCACTGCGCGGATGGCGTCTGCTGCGACATCTCCTGTCAGGGGAGCTGCATCGCCTGTACGGCGGCGCTCAAGGGCTCGGGCAAGGACGGAACCTGCGGGGTCGTACTGGCCGATACCGATCCGAAGAATGGCTGCGAGCCGGATGTCGATCCATCGGTCAAGTGCCCCGCGGACGGGCTATGCGACGGCAAGGGCTACTGCCGCATCCACGCCAAGGAGAAGACCCCGTGCGGACAGGCCGCGTGCGCCGGCGACGAGCTCAACGGCTGGACGTGCCAGGCCGACGGGACATGCACCCAGGGCCCGGTGAGCTGCTCCCCGTACCGGTGTGAGGGCAGCGCATGCACGGCGAGCTGCGCCGAGACGGGGGACTGCGCCGCCGACGGATGGTGCGATCAGGGCGAATGCCGGCCACGGGGCGCCAACGGCGAGCCCTGCACCGAGGCGGAGCAGTGCGGGAGCGGGCACTGCGTCGACGGCTATTGCTGCCACGACGAGTGCTCCGGGCAGTGCGAGGCCTGCGACGTCGAGGGCGGCAACGGAAGCTGTGTCCCGGTCGTGGGAGAGCCGCACGGCCAGCGGCCGCCCTGCCCGGGCCCGGCTCCGGACAACCCCTGCGTCGCCGCCCAGTGCGACGGCCTGGCGCGCACGAGCTGCCAGGCGCCGGTCGGTGACGAGGTCCTCTGCCGCCCGGCTTCGTGTGCCGACGGGGTGGCCGTGGCGGAGGGACGTTGCGCTGCCAACGGGAGCTGCCAGCCGGCCCAGAGCGCGAGCTGCGCGCCGTACGCGTGCGGCGCGGATCGGTGCCAGTCGTCGTGCGCGACGAGCCAGGACTGCGCGCCGGGGTATGCGTGCGCCGCCTCATCCGACGGGGACGGCGCGTGCGAGCCAGAGGCGAGCTGCGACGGGGATCACACCGTCTCGCGGCCAGAGGGCGGCACCATCGACTGCACGCCGTACCGCTGCGCGCCCTCGGGCGCGTGCCTCGGCGCGTGCCAGTCAGCGGCGGACTGCGTGGCCGGGCTGGTGTGCGATTCGAGCGGGCGCTGCACGCCGCCAGCGCCGGCGGGTGCCCGGAGCGAGCACGGTGGCTGCGGCTGCGAGGTGGCCGGCCGGTGGGGCGTCCTCGGAAGCACAGGGCCCTGGTGGGCCACGCTTCTTGCCCTCGGCCTGATCGGCGCCGCGCTGAGGCGGCTCCCCCGCCGTGCTCGCGCCGATTCGCCGGCGTGGCCGCCGCTACTGCGGCACGACCATGGCATCGGGGTCCACGCCTATCACGGGAAGGCCGGCACCTGCGCGCGGATGGTGTCGCCGAAACTCGGGCACGACCTATCGATCGACACAACCGGCCTGGCCATTGAGCCACCGTGGCATGCCGAATTGCCGGCACGGCCGCTCGCGGCAGGCATCGTCAGGTCCATGCCGTCGCCGTGGGCGCCGCCCGGTGGATCAGCCCAATGCCACGCGGCACGCGGTGAGCAGCAGCCCGAATGCGAGCGGGATCTGCTTGCCCTCCCAGACGACGTGCGGCAGGCGAATGGCGATGGCTCCCCCCTGGTACTCGATCGAGATTCGCCAATGCTCACCGCGCGTCTGCATGACTGCGGTGCGCAGGTGCGGGTCGAGCAGCGCGCGTGCCGCGCCGGGGTTGTCGCTCGTCAGGCAGAAGAACGAGTCGAAGGCCTGGTCGCCGGTGAGGACGGCATCGGGGAGGGGGCCCGCGCCCCTTGGCTCGATCGCTACGGCAAAGGCAGCGTGGATGGGCCGGGCCGCGCGGCCGAACAGCTCGCTGTGGCCGCTCGCACCTGCGCGTGAGGTGTTGACGAGCTGCGATGAACGCAGTGCGACCGGTACGCCCTCGAACGTGCCGTCGATCCCCGCCGTCTCGAAGCCCTGTTGGATCGAGCCGAGCGATGCGGGGGGGACATAGGTGAGCTGCCACTTGGCAGCGAAATCGCGGAAGTGGTTCCACCGGGACTTCGGGGCACGCACGAACACGTACCAGAAGAGCAACAGAACCACTGCGCAGACCGCGCCGAAGAAAGGCACCTGCAGCACATCGTTGCTCATGGCGACATGTCTTCCCGGGATCTGCCCGCCGGCGGGCTGCAAGAGACGTGCCCGTCGCCCAACCTGGTGCAGCTTCGAGAGAAACGTGGTCTCCGGCAGTAGTGCTAGAGTGGCCCGCGCTCGCGACGGCGAGCGCGCCTTGGCCGGGCCACGTGGGCCCGCGCCGTGGAAGCAGCGCCCCGCCAGGCCGCTCCGGGATCCGGGCTCCTGGTTGGCGGCGCCCAGGATGCAGCCCGCAGCAATCATGTCAGCCAGTTTCGTCGTCCTCAAGTTCGGCGGCACCAGCGTCGCCACCCCTGGGCGCTGGGGGACTATCCTCGAGCAGTCGCGCGCACGCCGTGCCGAGGGACTGTTGCCGGTCGTCGTCTGCTCTGCGCTGGCCGGCGTCTCGGACCTGCTCGAGCGGGTCGCGCTCGAGGCGACCGCGGGCCGTCACGCCCCCCTTCTCGCCGAGCTCCAGCGCCGGCACCTGGAGCTCGCCGCAGGCCTGGGCGTGGACGGCGCGGCGGCGATCGGCCCCGATCTGGCCGAGGTCGAGCGCCTGGCCCTGGCCGCCTCGCTGACCGGCGAGGCCGACCCGCGGCTCAAGGCCCGCATCATGGCCATCGGCGAGATCCTCTCCACCAGGCTCGGCGCCGCCTTCATGAACGCGCGGGGGGAGCACGTCGCCTGGCTGGACGCGCGCACCTGCCTGGTGAGCATGGGCGACGAGACGCGCGGACCGGTCCACCGCATCCTCAACGCCACCGTGTCCGACGACCGGGACCCGGCGCTCGCGGCGCGCCTCGCGCAGCTCGACGCCGAGATCCTGTTGACGCAGGGCTTCATCGCGCGCGACCCCGGCGGCGGGACGGTGCTGCTGGGGCGTGGGGGCTCGGACACTTCGGCGGCGCTGTTCGCGGCGAAGCTGCAGGCGGTGCGCTGCGAGATCTGGACTGACGTGCCGGGGATCTTCACCGCCGACCCGCGGCTCGTCCCCTCGGCGTTGCTGGTCAAGGCGGCGGGCTATGGCGAGGCGCAGGAGATCGCCTCGACTGGAGCCAAGGTCCTGCACCCGCGCTGCATCGCGCCCTGCCGGCGCCACCGCATTCCGCTCCAGTTGCGCTGGGCGGAGCGCCCCGCCTTCGCCGGCACCATCATCGAGCGCAGCGCCAAGGCCGGTCAGGGCCTGGTCAAGGCGATCACCCACAAGGCTGGCGTCGTCCTGGTGTCGATGGAGACCCCGGGCATGTGGCAGCAGGTGGGCTTCCTCGCCGACGTCTTCGGTTGCTTCAAGCAGCGCGGCATCTCGGTCGATCTGGTCTCGACCAGCGAAACCAACGTGACGGCCTCGCTCGACGCCTCGGCCAACGGCCTCGACCAGGCGACGCTCGACGGGCTGGTCGCCGATCTGGCGCGGCACTGCCGCGCGCGCATCGTGACCGGCTGCGCCGCGGTGAGCCTGGTGGGGCGGCGCATCCGGGCCATCCTGCACCGCCTCGGTCCGGTGCTCGCGGTCTTCGAGGAGCAGGCGGTCCATCTGGTGAGCCAGGCAGCCAGCGATCTCAACCTGACCTTCGTCGTCGACGAGAGTCAGGCCACACGCCTGGTGCGCGAGCTGCACGAGCTGCTTTTCGGCGGCGCCGTCCCCGACCAGGCTTTCGGGCCCTGCTGGCGCGAGCTGTTCGAGGGCGAGCCGCCGGTTGCCCGCGCCGTCGAGCAGCCGTGGTGGCGCGTGCGCCGTGGGGAGCTGCTCGCGCTGGCCGAGCCCGGCACGCCGGTCTACGTTCACGATCTCGGCGTCGTCGACGAGGCGCTCGCCGCCCTGCGGGCGATGGCGGCGCCCGGCCGGGTGCTGTACGCGCTCAAGGCCAACCCCGCGACCGAGGTGCTGCAGCGGGTGGAGGCCGCCGGCCTGGGCTTCGAGTGCGTTTCGCCGGGCGAGCTGGCGTGCGTTCGGCAGCTTTTTCCCGACATCGATCCCTCACGCCTGCTGTTCACGCCGAACTTCGCCCCGCGCCGGGAGTACGTCGAGGCGCTGGCGGCGGGGGTGTCGGTGACGGTGGACAACCTCTGGGCGCTCGAGGAGTGGCCGGAGCTGTTCGCCGGACGGCCCATCCTGCTGCGCCTCGATCCGGGCACCGGCCGCGGGCACCACGTGCACGTGCGCACCGCCGGCCAGCGCTCGAAGTTCGGCATCGCGGCAACGGAGATCGATCGGGCGGCGGAGGTCGCGGCGCGGGCCGGCGCCAAGGTCGTGGGGCTGCACGCCCACCTCGGCTCGGGCATTCGCGACGTGGGGAGCTGGGCCGAGACCGCGCTGTTCCTGGCGCACGCCGCCGAGGGGTTTCCCGACGCTCGGATCCTCAACGTGGGTGGCGGTCTGGCGGCGCCCGACCGGATCGGGGAGGCCGGGCTGGATCTGCGCGCCGTCGATGCGGCGCTGCTCGGGGTCCGGCGCGCACACCCGCGGCACGAGATCTGGCTTGAGCCGGGGCGGTTCGTCGTGGCGCTGGCGGGCGTGCTCCTGGCGCGCGTGACGCAGATCAAGCGCAAGGACCGCGTCACCTTCGTCGGCGTCGACGCCGGCATGAACTCGCTCATCAGGCCCGCGCTCTACGGCGCGTACCACGAGATCGTGAATCTCACCCGCCTCGATCAACGCCCGACGACGACGGCCCACGTGGTGGGACCGATCTGCGAAGCCGGGGACGTGCTCGGGCATGCCCGGCGGCTGCCGCCGTGCCGCGAGGGCGACGTCCTGCTCGTGGCCGGCGCCGGCGCCTACGGCGCGTCCATGGCCTCGCGCTACAACCTCCGCGAGCCGGCGCCCTGCCGCTTCTTGCCCCCGCCCTGACTCCCGAGCGCGGCGCGGCTCGGCCGATTGCTGCGCGCGCCCACTTGCGGTAGGTGCCATTGCGCCGGGGTCGTTCACCACCAACCGCGTTCCCACGCAGGCAGGGGCACCATGGTTCACTATGCGATCACGCTGGGGCTGGTCTTCGGAGGCTTGATCCTCGCGCAGGCGTTCTTCGTCCGGAAGGTCCCGGCCATGAAGGCGTTCATCGAGGGGCTAGCTCGCTACAGCACGATCATCGGAGCGATTGTCGCCCTCGGCGGCCTGATCGGGCTCATCTTCATTCTGGTCTCGCTCGGCGTGCTGCCGCTCCTGTTCGCCATCCTCGTGCTCGCCGGCTGTGCGCTCGCCGTCGTGGTCGGCTTCCTCCTGCTGTTGAACTTCCTGCGGACCAAGAAGGACCTGCCGCAGGAGAAGCTGGAGCAGATCGGCGCCAAGCTCAGCACTGTCCAGACGCCGATCGGGCTCCTCGCGGCCGCCTACGGTCTGTTCCTGCTGATCTACACGTTCATCGCGTAGCCTGCTGATCGCCACAACTCCGTCGTGGCGGATTTCGAGGCTGGGCCGAAGCCCATGGGTGATGGCCCAGAGCTCCTCGACGGCAACGCCGTCGGCTACCCGCCGCCCTCATCCGCCATCGCCTCCTTGACCTGCGCCAGCATCTTCAGCGTGAGGTAGTTGCGGATGTCGTAGCCGCTGCCGGCCAGCGCGATGGCCGCGCACAGCACGGCCGTCGCGGCCGACGGCTGCGGCGGCCGCTTCGGGCCGCGATGCCCCCCTCGACCACGACCTCCGGCGCCCCGTCGGCATCGAGGTCGGCGATGGCCGGCTGGAAGCAGCGCAGCGGCTCGTTCGCCTTCCACGCCTGCTGGCCGTCGCCGGTGAAGGCGTAAACCGTGACGCCGTCGGCGCCGCAGGCGACAACCTCGTTGCCGGGCGCCCCATCGACGTTGCCCGAGGCGAGCTGGCGGTCGGCGCCGAGGCCGGCCTTGGTCCACTTCTCGACCAGCTTACCCCCGACCACAGAAACCACGCGCATGACGCCCGGGCCGGTGTGGCCGGCTTGGCCGAAGGTCGTGAACACGATCTCCGGGATGTCGCGCTCGTCGACCACGCCGTCGCAGTTGTCGTCGTCGAGCTGCGTGACGATGGGAGTCATCATCACGTTGTGGTCGCCGTTGCCCACCACGCCCCAGGAGTACTTGACCTCGGGCGCAAACTGGCCGGACGGCGGGTGGTACTCGCACTTCTGCAAACAGCTCGGCGGATCGCCCGGCTGCTCGTCGGGAGCGCACTCGGGCGGCCGGGGCAGGCACTTGCCCGCCTGGAGCTGCGCGGCGCCCTGGCACGAGGCGTCGCCGCCCGCATCAGGACCGGCGTCGGCCTCAACCGGCTCGCTCAGGCCGTACTCGCAGTACTGGTCATCGGCGCACTCGGTGGCATCGATGCAGCTCGCTCCGGGCGTGACGCATTTCTGGAACGAGCACAGCTCGCCCTCGGCACAGCACTTGGCCGCGCAGACGCGATCGGCCTGGCAGCACACGCCTCCTGCGGTGCACACGCCGCCGTCGCCGCAGCTCTGGCCCAGGGTACAGTCGCCATCGCCTCCATCGGCGAACAGGCCGCCCCCCGCGCCGCCCGTGGAGTGACCGGCGCCCGCTGCACCGCCGGCTCCGCTGGCGGCGCCGGCGCCGCTCGAGCTGGACACGCCCTGACTGGTGGACTGCTCCGCCGAGCACGCCCCGGCAGCCAGGGCGGGCGCGACGGCGACGGCGGCGAGAGAGCACAGGACAAGGGGCTGGCGCATGCGGACCTCCCGGCGGAACGACCGCGTCGAGGCATCCATAATACGCGGCGGGCCCAGGCCGCGCCAGACTGCCCGCCCTGCCGCGCCGGGCCGGCGCATCGTCCCACGTCGGCACCGTGCTGCGGTTTCACATCTCGCCGGACAGAGTTGTGGCGAGCCACAGCTCGTCGCCGCGGCCGACGCGGCCCTCGTCCGGCTCGCTCGCTGACCCTCCTTTGCTTCGGACCGGGATCTCCTGGTCGCACCACGCCTCTTGACGTGCGGCGGCCCAACCGATACCCAGCTCGAGGCATGAGGGACACCTGGACCGGACGCGGGCGGGCGGCATGCTGCCTCGCCGTCGCTTGCGGCACGCTGGTTGTGGTCGCAGCAGGATGCGACTTGCTCGGTATCGGTGGCACCGGGGACGAGAGCGAGGTCGGCTCGACGGGTGCCCGCGGGACCTCGGCGGACTGCCACCCGGCTTGCACGGGCGGACGCATCTGTACCCGCGGGGTGTGTGCGTGCCCGCACCCGGGAGACGTGCTCTGCTCCAAAGGCTGCACCAATCCGAAGACCGACAACTTCGCCTGCGGCTGCTCGACGGGTACCGCCGGGCGGGTATGCCCGGTGGGCGAGGAGTGCTGCAATGGCCGCTGCGTGCCCTGCCCGTCCGGCCAGAAGACCGATCCGACGACCTGCGCTTGCGCTGGGTCCGGCGGACGCACCTACGGCACGTGGAGAGAGTGCGAGACGTCGACCCGCCAGATCTGCGGAACGTGGGAGTGGAACGGGAAGGACGGGTTTCGCGCCACCTGGGAGAACGGCGCGAGCGCGGCCATCCATCTCGACAAGGACGACGGGAGCACCGTGGTGCTCACGCGCCGTGACGCCGCGGGTGCATCCGCTGGGCTGGCGGCCACGTACACGGGCACGCGCAGCGGCAGCACCATCTCTGGCAGCGTCACCTGGACGTGGAAGGGAAAGACCACCACCGGAACGTGGCTGACGCGCTGACCGGCCCGGCCCGCGGCTCCCCACGACGAAGCCGGCACCCCACCGGGGTGGAGGTTTTGTGCGACCGCCGAGCCAGCCGGAGGATCATCTTGCGAGCCGACGACCATGGAACTCGATGCGGGGCTGATCATCCGCGGGCGCGTGCCGCGAGAAGGAAGCGGCGGCGCGCTTCGAGCGCGAGGCCCGAGGCGCAGACGTTGACGACGGGCGCCGAGCACAACCTGCTCAAGCTCGCCGAGCTGCGCGGCCGCATGACCGAGCCGGAGCAGGCGCGCTGGCAGGCGATCAAGGAGGAGTTCGTGCGCCTCAGGCGCATGGGGGCGGCAAGGGCGACGACCCGGTCTCCCGGCTCACGGGCACGCTGAGTGGCCTGGACGCGCAACTCCAGGGGATCCGGCAGGCCATTGCCGGGGCCAGCGCGGCGGCCGGCGCGGCGGCGCACGAGGAGAGCGATCGCGCGGCTCAGCAGGAGAGCAAGCGGGCGGCTCGGGCCGGGGATCTCGCCACGAGGCTCGCCCCGCTGTTGGAGAAGATCGAGCGCGCCCTGGGCGCTCTCGCGCAGCCGCAGCTTCAGGTCCGGATCCGGCAGGAGGCGCCGCCCGGGCTGCGCGAGCTCGTGGCGCAGCAGCTTGCGCTGGTGGAGCAGGCGCTGGTGCCGCTCGCGCGCAGCGTGCTGGACGAGCGGGCGCAGCCGGCAGCGGGCCGCCGCGCGCGCTCGCGGCGCAACCTGGCGGCCGAGGCGGAGGGCGGCGCTGCCGCCCCTGCTGCCCCCGTGTCCCCGGCGCCGGCGCTCGAGGCGAAGCTCGGCGAGCTCGCCAAGGGCCTGGAGGCGTTGCAAAGCAGGCTCGACGCCGCCGGCCCCGGCCCTGGCGTGCCGCGCTTCGACGTGGAGCTCGGACTGGCGAGCGAGAGCAACC
>JACQWT010000105.1 GCA_016209145.1 Deltaproteobacteria bacterium
AGTGATCGAAATTACTAACTTTACTCTGACACTGGAACCGAATAATTCCGCGCACTTGGTTTTTTCTCCGACAGGCTCCTAGAGTGCGGAACGGCCGCGGGGCGTTGCCGGTCGCGTCTGCCCGCTCCGTTCGCGCAGGCGTATCGGTTTCACCCTTGAGCCGTAGGCGCAGCCCGCGCGTGGTATGGTGTGCTCACCATGATTGACGAGGACACGCGCGAGGCGGCCGTCCAGGAGATCGCGGAGAAGATCAATGCCGCGCTAGGCAGGCACGGCGTGGCGGGCGTGGCGGTCGTGACCGGCAGCATGGTCGAGCTGCGCGGCTCCGGATCGCCCGTGGCGGTCGATCTTGGACCGATGGTGGAGCAGTGGCCCCTGCTGCCGCCGGACATGCGGGAGCGCAAGGCCGAGCACGCCGCGACGCGGCTCGTGGCGGCCCTGCGGGGTGGCGACGTGCCGCGCGCCATGCGTCCTGGGCGCGCGCGGAGCTGGCTCGGCACGCTGCTCGCGGCCGTGGTGCTCCTCGGCGCGCTCGGAGCGGCGGGCTACTGGCTGTACCGGCGCAACTTCTTCGGCGAGGTCGTGCTCGCTCCGACTGCCCCCAGTGCGGCCGAGTCGGCGCTGCCCCCGGCGGAGCGGGAGCGAGCGCGCGCGGCGCGCGTCTGCGACGCCGTGCGTAGTCGCATCTACTCCGGGGCCAACATGGGCGCGTTCGACACCGCGGGCTGGGAGGTGGAGCTGTGGCTCGCGCGTCTCGAACCGGCGCCGGCGTTGGTCGAGCGGGCGGATCTACGCAAGCTCGTGGCGGCCGGGCGCCTCGATCCTGGTGCGGACGCCGTGCTGGGCAAGGTGGAGCACGGCTCCGTCGAGCTCGTTGCGCCCCAGCCCGCGGCGGGGACGAAGCTGGGCGCCGCAGTTGCCGTCCTGCGCTTCGACGGCGACTACGTCCTGTCCTTCTTGTCCCCGGACGGGCGCGGTGCCTTCCTCGGTTTCGCCGAGCGCCAGGCCAAGGCGGCGGGCGCAGATCTGGCGGCGCTGTACGGCAAGTGCGCCCATCTGCGCTGGCACGATCTCGGCGGCTGGTACTGGGGAGCCGATCGGGCACGCGCCGCCGCGGCGTTGCTCTACGCCGCCGGCATGTTCGCCGAGCAGCCGACCATCGACATGGGCAAGCTCGCCGCGTCCTCGGGCCTGCTGCCGGCGCTGGTCGCCGCCGCCGGAAGGCTTGACGCCGAGGCATTGCGCCGCATCGCCGTGGAGCACGCCGGGGCCGCGGACGGCGAGCAGCAGACCGCGCTGCGCTTCCACATGGGCAAGCCGACGGGGGCCCTGTTCGCCGCACGGGGTCTCGCCCAGCAACTCGGCCTGGCCCCGGGCGCCGCGCCGCCAGCGCCGTAGCTGTTGGGGCGGCGCTCGCTCACTCCTCGGCAGCCACGTGGACGAGGGAGTAGACGGGCGTGCCCGCGCCGGCGCCCGCGAGCAGGCGCTCGCGCCCCGCGAGGAAGTCCAGCTCGACCACGAACGCGAAGGCGGCGAGCATGCCTTGCTGCTGGCGCACGAGCTCGGCCGTCGCTGCCGCGGTACCACCCGTGGCGAGCAGGTCGTCGACGACGAGCACGCGCGATCCGGGCAGGATGGCATCGACGTGCATCTCCAGCTCGGCCTCGCCGTACTCGAGCGAGTAGGCGACGCGGTGGACCTCGGCCGGAAGCTTGCCGGGCTTGCGCACGGGCACGAAGCCGGCACCGAGGCGGGCGGCCAGGGCCCCGCCGAAAATGAACCCGCGTGACTCGATCCCCACGACGTGCGTCAGGCCCCGGCCCACGAACGGAGCGGCGAGCAGATCGAGCGTCAGGCCCAGGGCGGCCGGATCCCCGACCAGCGGCGTGATGTCCTTGAACCGGATCCCCGGCTTGGGGAAGTCCGGGATGGTGCGGAGCCGGGCGCGGAGCACGGCAATGGCGTGCGCGGAGGGCAGGAGGACAGGGTCGATCATGGCGGCGTCCCCATCGTCCGGCGCGTGCCGGATGTCAACGGGCGCGCGGGGCGCGCGGCTCGCGTTCGCCCTCGGGCCCGAGCCGCCCGTACTTGTGGATGGCGTACATCGTGGCCACCGCGCCGAGCAGCACCAGCGCGGCCCCGACATCCGAGGGTCCGAGGCCCACGGCGGCGACTCCCGCCACCCACACGGTGGCCGCGCCGAGCAGAAGCTGGCTCAGGCGCACGGCGCGGGCGTGGCCGCGACCAGGCTTGCGCGCCGCCCGGCGGCGCGCGCGGCGCTGCGGGCGCGTCTCGCTCATGGCAGCCGGTTGGCCTGAGCGTGGATGATGAAGTCGCGCACGTCGCGTTCCAGCTCCAGCTCCGCGGCGGCGACCGAGGCGCGGTGCGCCTTGCCCGCGTCGAAGCGGTAGCTGTCCTCGTAGAGGAGCAGCACGATGGAGCCGTCCGCGGCCGGGAGCAGCCGCAGGCGCTGCTCCGCTCCGCCCTGACGAGGCGGCAGCGCCCGGCCGAGCGTGATCCGCTCTTGCTCGGTGATGTAGGCAATGCCGTAGGCGTGGTCGCGCACGCCGACGTCGATGCGGAGCCGCTCGCCGCCGGCAAGTGTCACGTCCCGGCCGGCCGCGGGCGCGACGCGCTCGGCCGCAACCGCCTGCTGGATGATGGGCACGGCCCGGCGCTCGTCGAGCACGCGCATGGCGCTGTCCGGGCCGCGCGCGGGCTCGTCCGGGCCGCAGCCGAGCGCGGCGGTCGCGGCGAGCAGGGGGAAGAGGGCGACGATCCTTGCCATCCCGGGGCGCCGGTTCATGGTGGCAAGTCTAGCGCGGCGATGGCCGGATCGTACAGGTCCCGGCTACTGTTCGGCCGGATCCGGCAGCACCGCGAAGCCCTCGCGGCGTGCCGCCAGGCCGAGCCGGGCGTCGAAGGTGTAGAGCGTCCTGCCCGCCGGGCCGCTCGCGGCCCATTGCAGCGCGGCGGCAAGCTGGAGCGCATCCGCGGCCCGCAGCGCATGCGTCCGCAGCAGGCGTCTCGCGCGCTGCTTCACGGCCTCGATCTCGACGACCACGTGGCAGGGCCGCAGAAGCTCGTCGAGCCGCCCCTCCGCCAGGAGCGCCTGCCGCTCGGTCACGGCATGCTCGCGCCGCAGCCGCTGGAGCGCGGAGACGACCTCCACCGCCGTCAAGCTCCAGAGCGCCATGGCGCGGTCCTCCGCCCACCAGCGGCGGACTTCGGGTGAGACGGGCTGGACCACGAGCAGGGGCACCAGGGCCGAGCTGTCCCAGAACCTCATCGGCCCTCCTCTCGTTCCTGGAGCAGCGCTGCGACGACGTCAGCGTCCACCTCTGGCGCACGATCGAGCCAATCCGGCGGCAGCCGCCCGGTCCCTCGCCGAATGACCCCGCGCGCCTCCAGATCGGCCAGCCAGCGGGCGTCGTCGGTCTCGGCCGATGCCGGCCCTCCGGCCGGCTCGATCCGCGCGATGACCCGGTCGCGATTGCGAACCAGGACCGCCTCGCCTTGCCGCACCTTGCGCAGGTAGTGGCTGAGGTGGTTCTTGAGCTCGGAGATGGTAACAACAATCATCGCCTGATGATAGCCCGATCTTGTGGCCTTGACCAGGCCATATGGGCACGGTACTAGCCCCCGCGCCCCGCCGGGGCTACGGAGCGTGCCGTGCGCCTCCGCATAAGCGTTCACGCCACCTGCCAGACGGCTCGTCAGGCGGCCGGGGCACGGGTGACGCGCGCACAGCGCGCGTCGGGACCCGAACCCCGTCCCGCAGGGACGGCCAGCGCGAGCGCGCCCGCAGCGCCGGGCCGGAGCGTACTCCTGTACGCGAGGACCCGGCGCGAGGACGAAAGCCGCGATCGCGGCCGACTCGGCGAGCCGTCGTTGCCCGCCACCGCAAGACCCCGTGAACGGATACGCCTCCGCATCCTGGCCTGCTCGTTCGCGGCCTTCGCTTCGCCGCTCCCGTGCCTGGGCTGCGCTCCCCGGCCGCTCGTGCCGCCGGCCGCGCCCATGGTGGATGCCTATGCGCGGGCGCTCGATCGCGGCGACGCCGACGCCCTGTACGACATGATGAGCGCGGCGAGCCGCCGCGCCGTCTCGCGGCCGGAGCTCGGCCGCATCCTCGCAGGGCAGCGCCAGGAGCTCGCCCGGCACGCCCGGGCGCTGCGCTCGCCCGATGCCGTGACAAGAACGGAGGCCCAGCTTGTTCTGGGCGAGGGCGAGATCGTGACCCTGGAGCTTGGTGACGGCTCGTTCCGCGTTGCCGCCGCCGACGCTTTGCCCGGGGCGGCGCGCACGCCGGCGCAGGCGCTGGGCCAGCTCCGCCAGGTGCTGGCGCGGCGTAGCTACGCGGGCCTCCTGCGCACGCTCTCCCCCCGGACGGGCAGCGCGCTCGAGCGCGACCTTCGCTCCCTCGTGGACGGCCTGGCCGAGCCGGCCGCGCTCGACATCGAAGTCGTGGGGGATGAGGCGAGCGTCGAGCTGCCGGGAGGCCACCGGGTGAAGCTGCGCCGCGAGGACGGGGTGTGGTACGTAGACGATCTCGACTGATGGCCCGCCCAACTCTCGCCCTGGTTGCGTGCGTGGCTGCGCTGGCGCTCGGCGTGCCCGAGCGGCGCGCGCGTGCCTTCGGCGAGCAGGGGGCCTTCCATCCCCGGATCATGCTTGCCGGCACGGCGCAATGGCGCGGCGTGCGCGCCACCGCTCCGGCGCGCTGGTCGGCCGAGCTCGTCCGGCGCACGAGCGCCCCGGCGCGCCTCTCGCCCGGCGCGGTGCGCGCAGACGCTCCGGAGCTGCTGGCCGAGCCCTTCGCCGTCTGGACCGGGACGACCGATCCGGGGCCGCTCGCCGCCTCCGAGATCCTCGGGCTGCGCCGCTTCCTCGCCCTCGGCGGTGTCCTGCTCGTCGACGACGCGGATCCCGACACGGGCGCGTTCGGCCGGGCCGCCAAGCGCGAGCTGGCGCGGGTGCTGCCGGACGGCTCCATCATCGAGATCGGCAGCGAGAACGTCATCTTTCGCTCGTTCTACGTGCTTGGCCGGGCCTTCGGTCGCGTGGCGGGCCGGCCCAAGCTCGAGGCCATAGTGCGCGGCGGGCTGGTGCAGGTCATCTTCAGCGGCCACGATCTTCTAGGCGCGCTGGCCGAGCAGCCGGGCGGAGTGCACCCGTTGGAGGTGGTGCCCGGGGGCGAGCGGCAGCGCGAGCTGGCCGCGCGGTTGGCCGTCAACATCGCGATGTACGTGCTGTGCACCAACTACAAGGACGACCAGGTGCACGCGCCGCACCTCATGCGGCGGCGCCCGGCACAGTAGCGGAGTACGGGCCGTGGCGCGGAGCTGGGAGCTGTCGGCGGATCTGTCGCGCGGCTACGCCGCGCTGGCCATCGCCCTCGCTCTGCTGAGCCTGGCGCTGCTGGCAGGCGAGCTCCGCCGGGAGCGGCGCAGCCGGGGGGCGGCGGCGGCCGTGGTGGCGAGCGGCATGGCAGCGGTCGGGAGCCTGCTTCTCGCCGTGCTCCGGCCCGTGCACGTAGAGACGCGCTTCTCGGGCCTCGGGCCGCGCGTCGTCGTGCTGCTCGACGCCTCGCGCTCCATCGACTTGCCGGCCGACGATGCCCGCCCGCGCCGGCGCGTGCTCGCCGACTCTCTGCCCCAGTTGGCCGCGCTGCTCGGCGGCGCGCGCACGCGGCTGATGACGTTCGGCGAGGGCCCGGCCGAGCCATGGGAGGCCGGCCCGGGCCGGCCGGCTCTCGCTTCCGGCGCCGGCTTCTCCGCGCCGCCACAGGCGGCCTCGGACCTCGGGGCCGCGGTGCAGGCCCTGGCCGGCGGCACGGCGGAGCTCCCGCAGGCTCTGGTGGTCGTCTCCGACGGCCGCCTCGATCGGCCCAGCGCGGACCGGGCCCGGCCCGAGATCCTGGCCGCGCGGGGGCGCCTGGCCGCACCCATCCACACCGTGGCGCTGGCGCGCTCGGCCCGGCCGGACGCGAGCGTGCGCGCGGTGCGCGCCTCGGGTGCGGCCGTGGCGCACCAGCCCTTCTCCGTCAGCGTCCAGGTGGCGTGCTCGGGCGGCCTGCGCTGCGGCGACGTGCCGGTGGTGGCGCGGGAGCTGCACCAGACGCGGCCGGCGGTCGAGCGCGACCGCGCCGTCGCCCGCCTGCAGGCGGCGAGGGGCGGCGAGGAGGCGTCGGTCGAGCTCGAGATCGTGCTCGATCGGGCCGGCGCCCGCATCCTCGAGATCGGCATCGAGCCGGTCGCGGGCGACGGCGTTCCGGAGAACGATCGGCGTTACCTCACGGTGGACGTGGCACGCGACCGCGTGCGCCTGCTGCACGTGGCCGGCCGGCCGACATACGACGTACGCGCGCTGCGCTCTTGGCTCAAGTCCGACGCCTCGGTCGATGTCGTGGCCTTCTTCATCCTGCGCACCACGGCCGACGAGGTGATGGCGCCGGACCAGGAGCTGGCGCTCATCCCGTTCCCCGTGGACGAGCTCTTCACGGTGCACCTGCCGAGCTTCGACGCGGTCATTCTCCAGGACTTCGACATCCAGCACTTCGACGCACGCCCCTGGGACCGCTCGCGCCACATGCAGTCCCTGGCCCGGTACGTGCGGCAGGGAGGGGGGCTCGTCATGGTCGGCGGGCCGCACGCGTTCGTCTCGGGTCACTACGCCGGTACGCCTCTCGCCGAGGTGTTGCCCGTGTCGCTCCAGGATATCCCCGTGAGCGGCAGCATCGATCTCGGCCGCTTCCGGCCGTGGCTGACCGATCTCGGGCGCCGTGCCCCCGTGCTCGAGCCGTTGCGCGAGCTCGCGGGCGAGGGGCTGCCCGAGATGAGCGGGGTCAACGTCGTGGGCGACGCGCGGCCGGACGCCACGGTACTGTGGGCGCATCCCTCGCTGCGCACCCGCTCCGGAGCGCCCATGCCGGTGCTGGCCTTGGGCGAGCACGGCAGCGGGCGCAGCATCGCGCTCGGCGTGGACTCCTCCCACGAGCTGCTCTTCAGCGCCTACGCCGCAGGCGCCGCTGGCCGTGCGCACGGCGCCTTCTGGGATGCGCTGCTCGGCTGGCTCATGCGCGATCCGCGCTTCGAGCCGGTGGCAATCCGGCTCGCCGGCGGCTGTTTCGCGGGCGAGCCGGCGAGCATGGTCCTGCGCTCCGTCTTCCCGGGCGCGACCGAGGCGTCGCTCACCGTCACCCGCATGGGGAGCGGGGAAGTCGTGCACGAGAAGCGCGTGCCGCTCGGCGCCGAGGGAGAGAGCATACGGCTCGATCTCGGCCGGCTCGCGGCGGGCGGCTACACGGCGAGCGTGCAGGTCCTGCGCGGCGGGCAGCGCTCCGCCCCGACCAGGCATGACTTCGCCTGCGAGGCCGGCGGGCAGGAGTGGGCCGACTCGCGGCCCGACCCCGAGCGGCTGGCGGCAATCGCCGCGGCCACGGGCGGCGTGGCGGTCAGCGCCCAGGCCATGGACCGAATCCCGCTGCCGCCGACCGAGCAGGTGATCGAGGAGAGGCGCGCTTCTCCCGTGCTGCCGGCCTGGGGCTGGTCGCTGGCGGCAGCGCTTTGCCTGGGCGCGCACTGGCTGCTGCGACGGGGGTTGGGGCTGAGCTGATCGACTTGACGCCCGCGCCGGGCGGACCCATCGAGCGGGCCGATGCAGCCCGAGCAGGCCATCCGCGAGGCAAACGGGGGAAAGCTGCGCCCCGTGTACGTCGTGACCGGGCCCGAGCAGCTTCTCGGCGATCGCGTGGTCGCGGCGATCCGTCGCGCCACGACGACCGGCAGCCCGACCGCCGCCTTCAACGAAGAGCGCTTCGTGGCCGCCGAGACCAGCGCGGAGAAGGTGGTTGCCGCCGCCCGCACCGTTCCCATGATGGCTTCCCATCGCTTCGTGGCCGTACGCGGGGTCGAGCGCTGGGAGGCGAAGGACGAGGGCAAGGAGGGGGGCCGCCAGGCGCTCGACGCGCTGGCCGACTACGCGGCCAGCCCCAGTCCCACCACGGTGCTCGTGGTCGTGGCTACGGCGCTGCACGGCAGCCGCCGGCTGGTCACGGGGGCGAAGGAGGGCGGATACCTGGTCGAGTGCGACGCCCTTGGCCGGCGCGAGCTGCCGGCGTGGATTCGCGCCGAGGCGGCCGAGCGCGGCCGTGGCCTGGGGCCCGGCATGGCCGAGTTGCTGGCCGAGCTGGTGGGGCCGGAGCTTGGCCCCGTGTCCGATGCGCTGGAGCGGCTCTCGCTCTACGTCGGGCCGGGCGCGCCGATCGCGGAGGAGGCCGTCGCCCGCGTGGTCACGCGCGTGCGCCAGAGCACGGTCTGGCAGCTCGTCGACGCCCTCGGGCGCCGCCAACTCGGCCCTGCGCTGGGCGCGCTCGCCGATGCCTTCGACCAGCGCGACGGCGGCCTGCGGCTGCTCGGCGCGGTGCGCTCGGGCGTGGCCCAGCTCATCAAGCTCGATGCGGCCCTGCGCCGTGGCGTGGCGCCGGCCGACGCGGCCAAGGCGGCGCGCGTCCCGCCGTTCCGCGCGCAGCAGGCGGCGCAAACCGTGCGTGGCTGCGGGCCTGGCCAGCTCGAGCGCTGGCTCGTGCTGCTCGCCACCGCCGACCGCGAGCTCAAGAGCTCGCGCCGCAGCGCGCTGGCCGTGCTGGAGGCGACGGTTGTGGCGATGTGCCGTTCTGGGAGCTAACGGCTCTTGCGACTGCGCGCCTCGAGCTTGGCTCGCAGCCGCGTCGCGTAGCCCTCCTTGTTGACCTGCTTGGCCCGGCCAATGGCGAGCGCGTCGGCAGGCACGTCCAGCGTGACGGTCGTGCCCGTGCCGACGTAGGCGTCTTCGCCCACGGTCACGGGAGCGACGAGCTGGCTGTCACTGCCTATGAAGGCTCGGGCGCCGATGACCGTGCGGTGTTTCAGCACGCCGTCGTAGTTGCAGAAGATCGTGCCTGCGCCGACGTTGGCGCCTTCGCCGATGTCGCCGTCGCCGAGATAGGCCAGATGGTTGGCCTTGGCCCCGCGGCGCAGGCGCGTCTTCTTGGTCTCGACGAAGTTGCCCACCCTGGCGTCCTCCTCGATGACCGTGCCGGCGCGGAGCTGCGCGAATGGCCCGACCTCGGCGCGAGCGCCGATCGCGGCGTCCTGGGCCACGACGTACGGCTTGACGTGCGCCTCGTTGGCCACGGCGACGTCGGTCAGCACGGCGCCCGTGTCCACGCGCGCCCGGGCCCCGATGCGCGTGCGCCCCCGCAGCGCGGCTCCAGGCTCGATCACGGCATCGGGGCCAAGCTCGACCAGAGCATCAACGCGCGCACCCGCGCGCACCGTGGTCCCGCGCCGGCGCCAGAGGTCGGCGATGCGCTCGTACATCGCCTCCTCCGCCCGCGCGAGCTGGGCGCGGTCGTTGATCCCGGCGAGCGAGGCGGCCGGGGCGGCGATGTCGGCAACCCCGCCGCGCGCGGCGCCCAAGGCCACCACGTCCGTGAGGTAGATCTCGCCCTGGTCGTTGTCCGGCTGCAAGTCGCCCAGGGCTTGCCGCAGGAAGGGCACGCGGGCCGCGTAGACGCCGGCGTTCACCTCGTCGATGGCGCGCTCCTCGTCCGAGGCGTCCCGGTGTTCGCGCACCGCGACGACCGCTCCGGACCCGTCGCGGATGATGCGGCCGTACCCCGTGGGATCGGGCAGGCGGCAGGTGACGAGGCCGAGTGGCGTCCGGCGCCGCTCGACTACGTCGCGCAGACGAGCGAGATCGGCCGGGTGGAGCAGGGGGGTGTCGCCGTACAAGACGAAGGCGATCTCGGCCGGCGCGGGCAAGGCTTGGAGCGCGCACGCCACCGCGTGGCCCGTGCCGCGCTGCTCGGCCTGCACCGCGGCTTTGACTCGCTCGCCGAAGGTCTCTCGCAGGTGCTCGGTCACCGGCTCGCGACCGCGGCCGACGACCACCACCGCCACGGCCGCCCCCGCGGCCAGGGCCGCCTCGAGCACGTAGTCGACCATCGGCCGGCCGCACAGCTCGTGCATGACCTTCGCCCGATCGCTCTTCATCCGCGTGCCCTGGCCCGCGGCCAGGACGATGGCGGTCGTCCGGTCTGCTGTCTCGCTCATCGGGCGCATCATAGCCGCTGCCGCGGCGCGCAACCTACTCGTACACGCACTGCCAGACGGTGTTCGCTGGCTGCGGGGGCGCCTGGCAGTTGCCCTGCGACGGGACACCCGGCATGCCCGTGCAGCCCTTGGAGCCGCAGTACCAGTTCACCCAGCCGTAGAGGTTCTGCGACGCGGGGTTGGGCGGCGGGTTCTGGCTCGGGCTGTAGATCCACAGGAAGCCGCTCACGTGGTTGGCGTCACAGGTCATGGGCCCGCCGGTGCACTGGAAGAGCGGGTTCGGGTTGCCGCTGCACCAGGCATTGCACGCGTTCGGCTCGACGAGGACCCACTTGTAGACGGGGCTGCCGCACTTGCCGGCGACGCACTTCTGGCCCCCGCCGCAGACGACGTTGCAGCTTCCGCAGTTGCTCGGATCGACCTGCGTGTCCACGCACTTGTTGTTGCAGTTGGTCGTACCCGGGCCGCACATGAGCTTGCAGGCACTCTGGCTGCAAAGCTCGCCTTGCCCGCAAGCCTTGCCCGTGTCCACGCAGGCGCTGCCGCACTTGGTCGTGCCGCCCGAGCAGACGAGATCGCACTTGCCGGCCGAGCAGATCTGACCCGGCGCGCAGGCGACGTTGCAGCCGCCGCAGTTGGCCGGGTCGTTCTTGGTGTCCACGCAGGCTCCCGCGCACTTGGTCGTGCCGCCCGAGCAGACGAGATCGCACTTGCCGGCCGAGCAGACCTGGCCCGGCGCGCAGGCGACGTTGCAGCCGCCGCAGTTGGCAGGATCGTTGTTGATGCTCACGCAGCCGTTGCCGCACTTGGTGGTACCGCCCGCGCACCCGAGGGAGCACTGGCCGGCGGAGCAGACCTGGCCGCCCGCGCACGCATTGCCGCAGCTCCCGCAGTTGGCCGGGTCGGCGCCCGTGCCCACGCACTTGCTCCCGCACTTCGTGCTGCCCCCCATGCACTCGACAGCGCACTTCTCGGCCGAGCAGACCTGGCCCTGGGGGCAGGCCTGGCCGCAGCCGCCGCAGTTGGCCGGATCCATCTCGGTGTCCACGCACTCGTTGCCGCACTTGGTCGTCCCGCCCAGGCACTCCAGGGCGCACTTGCCGGCCGAGCAGATCTGGTCGCCACCGCACTGCACGCCGCAGCCGCCGCAGTTGGCCGAGTCGGTCTCAGCGTCCACGCACTTGTTGCCGCACTTGGTGGTGCCACCGAGGCAGAGCAGATCGCACTTCCCGGCCGAACACACCTCGCCGGAGCCGCAGGCGTTGTTGCAGGCGCCGCAGTGCTCCGGATCGAGCGCCGTGTCCACGCACTTGCCCGCGCACTTCGTGGCTCCGCCGCTGCACTCCAGGGCGCACTGGCCCTGCGAGCACACCTCGCCCGGCCCACAGGCCTTGCCGCAGCCGCCGCAGTGGGCCGGGTCGCTGCCGGTATTGACGCAGCCATCGCCGCACTTGGTGGTCCCGCCGGCGCACTTGAGCGCGCACTGGCTCTCGGAGCACACCTCGCCGACGGCGCAGGCATTGCCGCAGCCCCCGCAGTGCTCGGCGTCCTTGCCGGTATCCACGCAGGCGCCGCCGCATATCGTGGTGCCACCCGCGCAGGAGACGGCGCACTGCCCGACCGAGCAGACCTCGCCCTCCGGGCAGGCGTTGCCGCAGCCCCCGCAGTTCGCGGGATCGAGCTTGCCGTCCACACACATGCCGCCGCACTTGCTCAGGCCCGCCGGGCACTCGCCCCCTGCTCCGCCGCCGCCGCCGGCGGTCGTCGTGCTGGCAATCTCGGGGCTGCCTCCGCCACAGCCGAGCCCCGGCACGAACATCGCGCCTCCGACCAGCACCAGCCCAAGGACCAACCGCTCGCCGCCTGTCATCGACGTTCTCCTTGCTCGCGGCCGAGGTGCCCTCGGCGCGTGGGGGCTAGAGTACCCTCCCGGGCCCACGGGCGGCGCTTCATCGCCGTTCACAGTTCTATCCGCCCGAGATCCTTGCCGTCGAGGCACGGGCCAAGAAACGCCGGGAGGCGTGGGCGTGGCCTGGCGCCCGTTGCGGCGAATGTGGAATGTGGAACCGGAATGTGGAATGAGGAATGACTGCGATCGGCAAGGGCAAGCCGCGGGGCCGCAAGGGCGATGACCTCGCCCGGCGCCTGGGGGGGTTCGCCGTCGCGTTGCTCCGGAGCCTGCCTGCCTGCCCACGGCTCGATGGCTTCCGGGACAACATTCCCCATTCCCTGTTCTCTGTTCCACATTCCACGCTTCCGTAGCTCACGTCCTCCCGCACCTCGGGCCGTCGAGTTGCCAACGGCGATGGGGCGGCGCCTCGACCGCCGTCGTTGTCGCCGACCGATTGGCTGTCACGCATGCCCCGTGCCCCCGCAGGGCCCTTGTGTCCCTCGCGTCCCTGGCCGATGCTGCTGCCGGCGGCGCCGGCCGGGCCGCGCCATGCAACGGAGGTGGCCAAGTGACTTGCTCTCGATCTTCGCGCAAGGCGGGCCTGCCCGCGCTTCGCCGGGCGGCCGTGGCGCTGTCGCTGCCGGCGCTAGCGCTCGGCGCGTGGGCGCTCGGCTGCTCTGGCGAGGAGTCGGAAACCGGAGCGCCGCAGACCGGAAGCTCCGGCGGAGCCGGGGGTACGAGCGGCTGCACGGCCGGCGCCTCCGAGGCATGTGACAACTGCGGGACGAGAACGTGCGGAGCCGACGGCACGTGGGGGGAGTGCCAGGGCCAGGGCGAATGCGCGGCCGGCGCCCAGGAGTCGAGCGCGTGCGAAGGGGACGGCACCCAGGTCCGAAGCTGTTCCGAGACCTGCGCCTGGTCCGAGCCCGGCCCCTGTGTCCGCGCGGTGGCCCGAGTGGGCGAGAGCGAGTGGTACGCCCAGGAGAAGGAAACCCGCTATGCCGGCGCCGAGCTCACGGCCTACTACGTGCCGCTGCCGGTCTTCTTCGAGGGCTGGGAGTCCGGGCCGGCAGGCGAGATCGTCGACTACCGCTGGGACTTCGGCGACGGCTCTCCCGTCTTTCAGGGCTTCAACGCGGCCCACGTCTACGAGCAGCCGGGCGCGTACACCGCCACGCTCAGCGTCGAGCACGTCGGCGGAGCCACCGACGTGGCCACCGTGGTGATCGAGGCTCGCGCGCGCGACGGCCAGACGTACTACGTTGACGCGGTCGATGGCGAGGACGACAACGACGGGCTGAGCGAGAAGACCGCCTGGCAGACCGCCACGCACGCGCTGGGCGGCATGACGGAGAAGCGGTACGCCCCCGGCGACGCCATCCTTTTCAAGCGCGGCCAGACCTTCCTCTACGGTCCCTATGGCGGCACCGGCGACGCGGTTGCGCCCGTCGACCCGGGGAAGGCCACGTACGGCTACCTGTTCGGCGCGTTCGGAGCGGGCGACAAGCCGATCCTCACTCCCACGGGTGGCTACACCGGCGGCGTGGTGCGCCAGACGGGTCGCGGACTGGCGCACGTCGCCTTCCAGGACCTGGTGTTCGACGGAGTCGGCGAGGCCGCCAGCGTCTACTTCGTGGGGGGAGCCGCGGCGATCAACATCCTGTTTCATCGCGTGGACATCCGCAACACGTACCGCGGCGCCGTGGTCTCGGGCGGTGAGGGGACGGAGCCGGACCGGGTCGTCAGCGGGTTCTTCTTCCTCGACTCGACGATCGAGAACACCACGGAGACGGAGCTCTACGCGGTGGCCCAGCGCGTGGCCATCGTGGGCAGCCGCTTCGACCACGCCGGCAACCACTTGAACTACCTGAGCTGGCTCGATGCGGCGGTCATCAGCGACAACCTGTACAGCCGGCCGCCCTTCGGCCGTCACGCGCTGCGGATCTGCGGCAACAGTTGCGCGCACCCGAGCCGCAACGTGTACGTGGCGCGCAACGAGATCCGCGGCTGGCTCGATCCCGAGACCGAGGGGGATACGCACGCCGGCGGGGGCACGCGCTACAACTGGCTGCTCGTGCACCTGGCGCCCAACACCGCCACCTGCCAAGCGACCGAGAACCTGCTGTTCGAGCGCAACGTGGTCACGAACGGCGAAGCCTTGATCAACGTGGGCTCGGCCGAGGGTGTGGTCGTCCGCAACAACCTCCTTGCGTCGGCCACCGGCCGGTCCATCGTCCTCGGCAGCCTTCACGGCTTCGACCAACGGCCCTCGAAGAACATTGCCCTCGTCGGCAACACCGTGGTGCTGGCGGCGAGCTCCGCGCCGGCGTTCGAGCTAAGGGGGTACAAGGGCCCCCCTGACCCTCCGGTCGACTACGACCAGCACCAGCAGATCGTCTTGCGCAACAACCTGCTGCACCTGGTCGGCGCGTCGGGTCGCGCCGTCGAGATCAAGGATGCCGACGATGCGCTGCGCTCACAGCTCGACATCGACCACAACCTCTACTTCCTGACCGGGGGGAGCGCGAGCTCCCTCACCTTCGTCAACGGGGCGAGCAGCTACAGCTTCGCGCAATGGCAGGCGGACACCGGCTGGGACGCGGCCGGGCTTTTCGGCGACCCCCAGCTCACCAGCCCCCTCGGCCCGGACGGCGAGCTTGGCGCCGAGAAGTTCGACAGCGACCTGCGGCTGTTGCCCGCCAGCCCGGCCATCGGCGCCGGCTCGGTCGTGCCGGTTCACTCGGTGTTCGACTTCGCCGGCAGCCGCAGGCTCAAGGACGGCAGCGTCGACATCGGGGCGTACGAGCACGCCTCGGGCGATTAGCTGCTATCATTGCCAGCCGGCAGGGCGACGAGGCGGCACGAACCGATGGCGAGCAAGCGCGGCGGCAAGCGGGCGAAGGGCAGGGCAGGGGTAGCGGTGTTGGGGGCCGCAATCCGGACGCTCGGGCTCGGCGCGGCCGTGCTCTGGGCCCCGTCGTGCGAGCAGCCCCTGGACACCACGCGCGAGCTTGGCCGCCGGCGGACGCTCGGCGAGGACATCTACGGCACCGTGTGCGACCGGCTCGGCGCGAGCGCGTTCACGGAGGATCTCGCCGGCGCGTCCTACCGCGCCGTCTGTCACGCGGACGCCGCGGGCCGCTGGGGCGACGACGTGGACGAGAGCGTGCTGCCGAAGCCGCGCGGCGAGGCGGCCGGGCGCGCGCGCGTCCTGAGCCTGGCCAAGCTTCGGCGCCTCGCCCAGTACCGGCCCCAGCTCATCAAGGCCCTCGACGCGACCTTCCCCGACGTGGTCGTGGCCGATCCCACGGTGGCGCCGGGCAGCCAGATCCGGCTGCACGACGCGCTCTTGCGCTTCAGCCAGGACATCACGCGCCTGTACGAAGGCGATCCGTACGGCACGGGCCAGCCGGTCATGCCGGGCGTGACGCAGGCCCTGGGCCGCCTGTTCGACCGGCTCGCCTCGGGGCCGGCCCGGGAGCAGCTTCCCAAGGCCGTGGAGCAGCTCCAGAAGATCGCCGGCCGCCGCGGCTACCGGCCGTTCCACGTGGCCATGGGCGCCGTCGCCGCGGCGCTGCGCTACCCCGCGCTCCGGCCGATGCTGCGGTCCCTGCTCGAGGCACTGGCGCCGGGCGGTCGTCCCGGTCCCGAGCTCGAGCAGCTTTTGAGCGCGACCCGGGCCGAGCTGCAGAGCGCCCAGGTGACGCTCTCGCCGCAGCCCGCCCACAAGATCGAGGGCGATGCCAAGGCCGCCCAGCCCAACCGACCGCGCTCGACCTTGGAGATGAGCGGCGCCGTGCTGCTCGACGAGCACGACGCCTATGCCGGCTTCCTCGCCCCCGCGACCAAGCCGCCCTTGTGCATCGCGCGACGCGATCGGCGCGGCTTCGTGGTGCCGGCCGGCAACGAGCCGGGCGTGCCCGGTACCGTGCCTCTGCCGTTTGCCGACGGGGACGGCGACGGTCTGGCCGACGTCGACGGCCTCGGCCGCTTCGTCGACGGCGCCGGGCAGCCGCTCGGGTTGGCGCCGCCGTTTCGCATTCCCGGTGCCGAGGGCGCCCAGTACGACGCCTACGACCGGCTGGTCGTCGACTCGGGCGGCGGCCCGTCCCTCGCCTACGGCTACGTCGATACCCGCCGCACGCTGGCCGGTCGGCTCCTGGGAAAGGACTTGGAGTACCTCGTCGATCCCAACCGCTATGCCGCGCCGGACGATCCCGCTCCCTGGCTGAGCGAGCACGAGACGCTGATGTACGCCCTGTCCGGCCTGCGGGTGCTGAGCGGCCCGCGCGAGCTCGCGCAGTACGAGCCGGCGACGGAGCAGGTGCTGCCCGCCGACAGCTCCTGCGATGGCTGCATCCGCTTCCGGCGCTTCCGGGCCGAGGACTCGCCCTTGCCGGATCTGCTGCACGCCCTCGGCCAGATCCTCGCCGATCCGCGCTCGGACGCGCTGCTGCTCGGCCTGCTCGATCTCGTGGAGAACCACGAGCAAGTGGTGGCCCGGCTGGTCGGCGCCCTGCTGCGCGTCAAGGAGATTGCCGACGAGCACGACGCCCTGGCCGCGCAGGGCAAGGAGCCCAAGGCCGAGGTCGCATACGACGTGCCCGTTTGGGACGAGATGGCCGAGCTGGTCGGCCAGATCGGCGAGCGTCCCGGGCTGGTCGCTCGCCTCCTGCGCGCGCTCGCCGATCCGCGCGTCGTGCAGAGCCACCAGCAGGATCCGCTGATCACCGGCGCGCCGGCCCAGCACATGGGCGAGACGCTGGCCGCCTTCGTGCGCATGCGCGACAGGTTCACCTACAACCAGCACGACCTCAACGGTCCGGCCATCAACGCCACCGACGGCTACCCCTCGCTCGCCAATCCGCACAACCCGGTCGATCGCGGCGCGCCCATCAGCGGCGACAACCGCTCCATGCTGGAGCGCTCCATGCAGCTCATTGCCGACGGCAATCGGGTGCGTGCCTGCAACAAGTCGGGCGCCAAGGTCTACAGCGGCATGTTCTACCTGCCCTTCACCTACGGCGAGTGCGAGCTGTTCGACCTGGCGAACGTCGACGCCATGTACGTGGACTCCACGCTGCCCAGCAACCATCCCAAGCGGATGCGGCTCGAGATCGAGGACGCGGTCCTGTCCACGCTGCTCGACTGGGTCAAGGGGGTGCAGTCGCCCGACGTGCTCTTCGAGTACCTGAGCGGCATCGACGGGCTCACGCTCAAACCCGAGCCCGAGGCCCTGAACCGGCTGATGTTCTTCGGCGCCCTCTCCCAGAAGTTCGGCAAGCTGCCGGACTACGATGTCCTGAACGAGGACTCGACCACGGCCAAGTTCATCAGCGGCACGCTCGAGCCGGTCGGCGGAATCGTCTGCCCGCCCAAGCCGAACGGCGTGCCCGAGTGCGACGGCGTTGAGGACGTGCTGCGCACGCGCGACTTCGCCACCATCTTCGGCTGGGAGCGGCTGGGGTTCCTGCACTACCTGCGGCCGACCCTGCGCGCCTTCGCCGAGGTCGGCTGCAACGCGGACGCCAGCAAGTGCACGCCCGACGACTACACGGGCGAGAACATCTTCGCCGACATCATATCCACCATGTCGCGCCACTGGCCCGGGCCCGACCACGGGCCGTACTGCGATGCGAGCGGCAAGCCTGCGTCGAACCTCCGCTACTGCTCCGAGGCCGGCCTCAACCGCTACGAGCCGATACTGGCGGACGCTTTCCTCTCCGATCTCGTGCCGGCGCTGCACGAGCTTGCCCTGGTGGCGACCGAGCTGTCGGAGATCACGATCGCGCGCGGGCCGGACAAGGGCACGGTGCTCAAGGGTAGCGAGGTCCTGGAGCATGTGGCGCAGATCCTGTTCAGCAAGAGCTACGCCGCCGGCGTGGGCCTCGTCGATCGGCATGGCAACAAGGCGACTACGTGGGTGGACGGAACGCCGCAGCCGCAGGCGACGGTCTACACGCTCTTCGCCGACGCCCTGCACCGCATGGACCAGCGCTTCGCGCAGGCGTGCAGTTGCGAGGGCCTGGGCGGCGACGAGCTGGCGAGCTGCCAGAGCGCCGAGCAAGCCTGCCTCGCGGACGCGGCCGCGCGCCGGGGCAAGTGGAAGCGGGCGCGCTCGCAGCTTGTCGATCAGTTCTTGGCGGTTGTCGGCACCGGGCCGCAGGCGGCTTTCGCCAACCCGGGCACGCCGCGCGCCTTGGCCCGGGTGCTGCGCCTCGTGCGCGAGCAGCTAAACGCCAACTGCCCGAAGCGCGAGTACGGCGAGCCGTGTGTCTGGGCCCGCCAGGAGCTCGGCCGCAAGCTCGGCGACGTGCTCGGCCGGCCCTTGCACGCCGCGATCTGCGACCTGGGCGACGCCTTGGCCACGCACGAGCCCGCGCGTCGCGAGCTGGAGCGCTTCCTCGGCTGGCTCGCGCTGGAGCAAGACGGCGTGGACGCGCTGCAGGGGCTGCTCGCTTCGCTGGGCGACCTCTTGCAGGTGCTCGCCAACGACGAGGTGATGGCGCCCATCCTGAGCGCCGCCTCGACCGCCGCGGGCGCCGCCGGGGACGCGGAGGGGCCGGGGGTCGCCGACCGGCTGGTCGTCGCGCTGTGGGCTCTGAGCGGCGACGAGTACGACCGCTATCACGTGCTGGACTACGTTCTGCCGAATCTGCTCACGCCGGTCGACGGCGGCCAGGGCCCGACGCCCATCGAGACCGTCCTGGACGCCATTGCGGACATCGATCGTCTCGACGCCGCCAGCGCCGACCCGCTCGCCCGCGACGACTACGCGGCCGTGTTCCGCTCCGTGGACGAGTTCTTCCGCAGCGACACGCGCGGCTTCGAGCAGCTCTACTACATCGTGCGCAACAGGCCCCGGGAGTGATGCCGGCGCGGCTGTCTCCTTGGTTTCGATGCGCCGCGCTCGGCGCGGCCATGGGCCTGAGCGCATACGCCCCGGCGGCGTTGGCCGGCGGTCTGTACTTCTCCGAGCGCGGCGTGCGCCCGCTCGGCCGCGGCGGCGCCTTCACCGCCGGCGCCGACGATCTCGGGGCCATCTGGCACAACCCGGCCGGGATCTACGACGCCGGGAGCTCGCTTCTGCTCGACGCCTCGCTCATGCTCTACGAAACCGACTACCAGCGCGAGGCGCTGGTCGAACAGAGCAACCCCAACAGCAAGGAGCCGGTCGCCCGCTACCTGCGCACGTACCCCCAGGTGACCGGGACCTCGGCGCTGCTGCCCTTGCCGACGCTGGCCGGCTCCTACAAGGTACACCGCCGCGTCGTGCTGGCCGCGGGCGCGCTGGCGCCCTACGGCGCCATCACCAGCTTCCCCGAGAAGATCGACGGGGAGCCCGCGCCGCAGCGCTACTCGCTCATCACCCTGGACGGCTCGGCCCTGGTCCTGGCCGGGCTCTGGGGCGCCTTTGCGCCCACGGACGAGTGGCGCTTCGGCCTCGGCGTGGACGCGCTCCTCGGCAAGTTCGTCGCGACCACGATGTTCGGCGCCTGCCTGCCCGATCGGTTCTTCTGCGCCCCGGAGCAGCCGGACTGGGACGCGCTCGTGCAGCTCTCGGCCGGCCCCCTCTTCGCCCCCTCGGGCAACGCCGGCGTCCAGTGGATCCCGCACGAGCGCTGGCGCCTCGGCGCCTCGTTTCATCTCCCGCTCTGGGTTCGCGCGCCGGCTACGTTCACGGCTCGCCTGCCGGTCGCTCCCGTGTTCGAGACGGCCTACCAGGAGGGCGAGGACGCGCACGTCGCCTTCGAGCTGCCGTGGCGCCTGGGCCTGGGCGTACAGTGGCGGCCGCTCGACGCGCTGCGCGTCGAGCTCGCAGGCCAGTACGAGGGCTGGAGCATCCATGACGCCATCCGCATCACGCCGGAGAACGCGAAGCTACGGGGCCTGGTCGGGCTTCCCGACCCATACCCGCTGTCGCCGCAGAGCATCCCGCGCGGCTTCCAGGACTCGGTGGCGGTGCGCCTCGGGGGCGAGCACGACCTCGAGCTGTGGAGCCAGAAGTGGCAGGTGCGGGCCGGGGCGAGCTTCGAGTCGAGCGCCGTCCCGCCCGAGTACCTCTCGGCGTTGACGGTGGACGTTCCCAAGCTCACCCTGGGCCTGGGCCTGGGCTGGACGCGCGGCGGCCTGCGCCTCGACGCGGTCTACGCCCACATCTTCGGCTTCGACGTTGCGGTCGATCCCCAGGAGGCGCAGATCCCCATGCTCAACCCGGTGCAGGCCAATCAACCCCCCGCGGGCCACTACGTCAACGGTGGTGACTACGGCGCGCACGCCGACGTCGTCGGCCTGGGCGTGAGCTACCAGTTCGCCGGTCCCGAGGCGTAGGTTCTGGTATCCGTTCACGGCATTTGCGCGCGAAGTCAGCAACGACGGCTCGCCGAGTCGGCCGCGATCGCGGGGCAGGGGTGACGCGCCCGAAGGGCGCGTCGGGACCCCAACCCCGTCCCGA